>JAGNTC010000202.1 GCA_017987725.1 Flavobacterium sp. | reverse complement strand
ACATCAATTCAGAGTCATCAATTTGGAAAAGGAAAGTGAGCCCATTTTCCATACATTGCCAACTTTAACATATACCTCTGTTACCATAAATGGATTGCACCGGCCGGCGAACCGGTTCGTTGTTACCTACCACTGCCAAAAGGGTAATTCTATTTAATAAAATGACCGTATTGTCGATAATAATTGGTGAAAAAACCTCATGAATATCAGCTTTTTTGTAATGAATAAAGCCTGATTTTATAATTTCCAATTCACGCTCTTTACCCCATGAGCCGCCCATGTGAACAAACATGGCTTGGTTATCAAACAATTTACCCAATTTATCGACATCTTTATCGGCCATCCATTGCCATCGCTTCGGCGATCCGATTGTCTTTTGAAAGGGTTTTGATTTCTTCGGCTGTATTTTGAGCAAAAGTGTTCATTGAAATTAGAATAAAAGTTACGATTCCTAAAAATGATTTTTTCATTGTTTTTGTTTTATAAAACTTTTAATTATTTCTTTATTTGATGTGTATCTCTCACACTACTAAACGATAAAGCGAGCATTTTCCAAGCTTTCTTTTGTTTTTGATAGACTTCCGTAACGGTAAATTCTACTTTAGCATCATTTCCTCTTACTATCGATTCTAGCGTAATTCTGTTCCAAACGATAGCGGTTTTGCCCGAAAATTCAATGGCCGAATCATGAATTGTAGCCTTTTTATACCAAATACTTCCAGTTTTGACAATCTCAAGTTCCTCTGCTTTTTTCCAGGTACCGCTCATGTGAAGAAATTTGGCTTTGTCATCAAATAATTTATCTAGCTTCTCTACATCTTTGTCAGCCATCCATTGCCATTTGTCTTTGGAAAGTTGGAGAACTGTTTCAGCATCTTTTGAGGATTGTGCAAAAGAATATGTAGTACATAAAAAGAAAAATAGTAAGATTAATTGTTTCATTTTTATAATTGATAAAATTTTAGTTTTCTAATTTACGTTCTCCCAACCACTTGACCATTACTGGGTCACGATGATCGAAAAAAGCACTTGTTTTTGTATCTAAGGTCTTAATGGCTTCCATATCTTCGGTGGTCAATTCAAAGTCAAATACATTGAAATTTTCTTCCATTCGCTCTTTTCTTACTGACTTTGGAATCGCGACTATTCCTCTTTGAGTTAGCCAACGCAATACTATTTGGGCTATAGATTTATTGTATTTTTCGCCAATTTTCTCTAATAATTCATTTTGAAACAAATCGTTTTTACCTTCTGCAAATGGGCCCCAAGATTGAATTTGAACATTATTTTGCTCTAAAAATACTTGATTTTCTATTTGTTGCTGAAATGGGTGGGTCTCAATTTGGTTTATCGCCGGAACAATCTCATTGTGAACGATCAAGTCAATTAGCCTGTCGGGGTGGAAGTTGCTTACGCCTATGGCCTTGATTTTTCCTTCTTTATATAAATCTTCCATGGCTCGCCAGGTGCCATATACATCGCCATACGGCTGATGCATAAGGTACAGGTCAAGATATTCGAGTTTCAACTTTTCCATTGAATTTTCGAATGCCTTTTTGGTGCCTTCGTAACCATTGCTCTGAATCCAAACTTTTGTAGTGATGAACAAGTGTTCTCGGGCTACCGCACTATTTTTGATAGCATTGCCAACCGCAATTTCATTTTGATAAGATGCAGCTGTGTCTATCAAACGACAACCTACATTTATAGCGTCTATTACGCTTCTTTCACATTCTACCAAATCAGGTATTTGGAAAACTCCAAAACCTAGGATAGGCATCTCTACGCCGTTATTTAATTTTACTTTTTGCATTATTTTTAATTCACCTGTGAAATTGAACACGGAGAAACCCGCAATGGAATTGGGATGCAAGCAACACGGATTTTTTTTAAAACATCCAACTCATCATTCATTTCTCATCACTCATATCTCATCACTAAAATTTATATGCCTCTTGACTGAATTTTACCTCTATTTTTCATACCTTTTTCTACCACATCCAATCTTGCCTTCCGAGGGTCAGGCTTGGCTACCACTTTGCCATTTAATTCTACATCAAGTATGTCTTGATTTTGATTGTTGTACATGGGCCAGTTGGGCAGATTGGCACCGTTAGGATTGCCAGTTTTGGCAAAGTTGGCCCAGTAGCCACATAGTATACGTGCCAGCTCGCTTTCTTCGGGTGTAATGGTTGGTGCAGCTCCACCTGGGCCACCCCAACGGGCACCTAAGGTATTGAATACAAAAGAGATATCAGAACCATGGCCTGCCCCATAAGGCGACCTTTGTTGACTTGCCGTAGGCACATAACCAAACTGAAACACATAGGCAGGGGCACCTTTGGAAAGAAAAGTGCGGGCTGTCATACGTGCAGGCTCACCCCAAACCCAGTCGGTATTGAACTTGGCAATAACCTCTTCAAATTTTTTGGCCCCATCAGGGTCAAAAGCCGCTTTGGCTTCTGCTTCTAATTCGCCAAAACTGGCAAATAATTCTTCTTTGGTTTTAGCATTGCTCACGAAAGCTCCGCCGATTTCGGCACTGCAATTGCCTATCATTAAGGGTATTTTGGGCTGATGAGCAGCCATATAAGCTGTTTCCGCAGTTTCTACCACTAATTTGCCGTCAAATATTGGGCCTGCATGCGTGCGTGGGCCGTTTGGGCCATCAGTCTCTTGACCACCGTCAATTATTTTTTCTACAGGTAAGGCACGTAAAGCAGCTAATGCAGCGGCATCTGTGCCTGTGATCCCTTGTTTTTTTGCAAAATTCTTACCGATGGTTTCGGCAGAAACAGCGTATAAAACATCTGCATTTTCTTTGGAAATAGGTCTTCCAGTAAGTACGCCATCACGCCCACCACTTGAATGCCCAATGGCTTTATGGAAAAGTCCCTTGGCGGCTGGAATTGTTAGTAATGAATGAACAGAAACACCACCAGCTGAAAAGCCAAATATGGTTACGTTTTTAGGATCTCCACCAAAGGCTGCAATGTTTTTTTGTACCCATCTTAATGCTTCTATTTGGTCCATGAAGCCGTAGTTGCCTTTATACTCATTTGGCAGTTCGCTGCTTAGGGCAGGATGAGCAAAATAGCCCAATCGTCCTACACGATAGTTAATATTGACCAAAACAAC
>JAGNTC010000068.1 GCA_017987725.1 Flavobacterium sp. | reverse complement strand
TGCCGTGGGTGAAGCCTTTGACAAGAGTGCAAAAATTTTAGGTCTTCCCTATCCTGGTGGGCCATTGGTAGATAAACATGCCCAACAAGGCAACCCAAAAGCGTTTGTGTTTACCAAACCAAAAATTCCAAATTTAGACTTTAGTTTTTCCGGACTTAAAACAGCCATTTTGTACTTTATTCAAAAAAATGTAGCCGAAAACCCTGCCTTTATTTCGGAGCGATTGGATGATATTTGTGCCTCCATTCAGCACACCATTATTGAAATTTTGATGGAAAAATTACAGCTGGCGGTCAACCAAACAGGCATTACACAAATTGCTATTGGCGGTGGAGTGTCGGCCAATTCAGGGATACGGGCAGCTATGGTATCAGCTGAAAAGCAATACGGCTGGACCACTTTTATTCCCAAATTTGAATACACTACCGACAATGCGGCTATGATTGGTATTGTGGGTTATCAAAAATACATGCACAAACAATTTGAATCAGCCGAGGTTGTTTCCAAAGCCAGAATCCAATTTTAAGATGCAATTATTTTACAGTCCAGTACTTTCCCCAGCCGATTTGACTTTTTCTTTTGACAAGGAAGAGAGCAAACACATTGTTAAAGTGTTACGCAAAAAAGACGGCGATATTTTACATGTAACCAATGGTTTAGGTTTTTTATTTACCACAAAAATTACCTTGGCTTCTGACAAAAATTGTACCGTAAAAGTTGAGCAAGTTGAGCAACAAGAACCGACGCCTTATCGACTGCATTTGGCCGTTGCACCAACCAAAATGAATGAACGATTTGAGTGGTTTTTAGAAAAAGCAACCGAAATAGGCATTCATGAAATCACGCCCCTTTTGTGTGATCATGCCGAACGCAAACACATCAACTTGGAACGATTTGAAAAAGTGATTGTTTCAGCGATGAAGCAATCCAATCAATGTTATTTACCTAAAATAAATCCGCTTACTCCTATTTCTCAATTTGTACAAACAGCCCGAGAGGGACAACTATTTATCGCTCATTGCGAAGAAACAGCCCGTACCAGTTTAAAATCAAAACTTCAATTTAATACACCAACGACAATTTTAATCGGCCCCGAAGGCGACTTTTCCTTGGCAGAAATACAGTTGTCATTGCAACATCATTACCAACCCGTTACACTCGGTTCAACCCGCTTGCGCACTGAAACTGCTGCGTTAGCCGCTTGCCATAGTGTGGCTTTCATTCATCACTAATTATGAAAAAAACACTCTTTACACTTGTTATTATTGCCGTACAAATTGTTCAGGCTCAAACTCCTTTGGCTACCGTGTCCATAGAAAGTACAGGTCTTGTTTGTACTCCCGGACAATGCACCGAGCTCACAGCCACTTATTTTAACGGTAAAGCCACAAACACCTATGAGGTAAGTTCAATTGCCTATGCACCCACCTTTCCATTTACCGGTGGTACTTTAATCAATGCTAATTTTGATGATACCTGGTCGTCAGTGGTAAATTTGCCTTTTACTTTTAGTTTTTTTGATACCAATTACACCCAAATACTAGTGGGTTCCAATGGTCTTATCACCTTTGGTACAGGTACTTATAATGCCAATGGATTTTGCAATTGGAATTTCAGTCAGACCATTCCCAATGCAAGCTTTCCGGTAAAAAATGCCATTTACGGCGTGTACCAAGATACCAATATCAGCAGCCCACCCGTAACCAATTCCATCATTCAAAATGTAAATTATTATGTGTTGGATTCTGGCGTAAATACAGCTCCCAATCGCGTATTTGTAGCCAGCTTTAATGAACTGCCCGCTTTTTCTTGTGACGCGGCAAATGGACTTCAAACTTCTCAAATCGTTTTGCACGAAACCACCAACATCATCGAAATCATCATCAACAAACGCACTCCTTGCACCACTTGGATCTCAGGAAATGGTTTAGTAGGTATTCAAAACAGTGCAGGAACCTTAGCCTATGTCCCACCTGGAAGAAACACAGGGAGTTGGTCAGCTACCAACGAGGCTTGGCGTTTTACGCCCACTGGAGCCTCAACCACTCAATTAAACTGGCGAATAAATGGGGTGTTCATGAACTCAGCGCCTAATCCGTTGACCATTTGCCCCGAAGAGAATCAAGAAATTTCGGCTGTGATTGCCTACACCAACGGCACGCAAACCAATTACATTTCTGATACGCTCGAATACCCCTTATTGGCACCCTTACCCGCCTTTGCCGAACCAGTTGAAATTACAATTTGTAGTACTCAAAATCCAACGCAAGTAGCCGATCTTTCAATCAATACGGCGGTTATACTTAACGGTTTGGTCGAAACTGATTATGAAATTCGATACTATGAAAACCCAGATGAGGCAAGCAACCTTACCAACAATTACATCCAAACACCAACGGTGTATGAACTTGATGCTAGCCGAACCATCTATGCCGCAATTGAATCCTATCAAACGGGTTGTGTGTATGTTAAACCCTTTCAAGTAACTGTAATTCCTTATCTAACAGCTCCCACTGGGCCCAGTGCACAAAATTTCACCGCTGGACAAACCTTGGCCGATTTAACCGTAATGGGAACCGGAATTATTTGGTATTCTGCACCAATTGGAGGGACTTCCTTACCCAATAACACGCCATTGACAGATAACAATACTTATTTTGCAGCCCAAAGTATAGGCGGTTGCGAAAGCCGAAATACCCTAAGCAATCGTTTGGCTGTGACCACGCTTTTGGTATTGGATACCGAAATTTTTAATGCAAAAACAGTACGTATTGTTCCCAATCCGGTGCAAGATTTCTTGCAAATTGACAGTGCCATTTTAATCGATAAAGCACAGATTTTCAGCTTAGACGGCCGTGAAGTACAGGTAGAAACAGGTTCGTTTAAATCAAAACAAATGGACTTAAAAGGATTGAATTCGGGGGTTTATTTTCTTGCTCTTTCCTCAAAATCTGGAAAAGTAATCCAAAAAATAATTAAAAAATAACACCCATGAATCGCTATTTATGCCTGCTTTTGCTTTGTTTTGGCTTGTCCAATGGACAGGAAATAGCGCTTTTGAAATACAGCGGAGGTGGCGATTGGTACGCCAACCCTACCTCTTTACCCAATTTGATTCGATTTTGCAACCAAAACATTGGCACCACTATCAAATCAAAACCGGCAATCGTCACTCCCGATAGTCCCGATTTGTTTTCCTATCCATTTGTACACCTAACCGGCCATGGGAATGTAGTATTTAGTAAATCAGATGTGGTGAATTTACAGAACTACCTGAATGCGGGAGGTTTTTTGCACATCGACGACAACTACGGCATGGATGAATTTATCCGAAAAGAGATTAAAAAATTATTTCCCAACCAGGCCTTGCAAGAAATTCCGACAAATCATCCGCTCTTTCAAAAGCCGTTTCCGTTCCCTGCTGGGATTCCCAAGATTCACGAACACGACAACAAAAGACCGCAGGCATTTGGTATATTTGTAGACTCTAGACTGGTGTTGCTGTATACCTATGAAGTCGATTTGGGAGACGGATGGGAAGATGCAGAAGTAAACAATGACCCTGTTGACGTGCGCACAAAAGCGCTTAAAATGGGTGCAAATATCTTGAATTACATTTTTACTCATTGAGTTTTGGATATTGATTTACTGCTACATAAAGACATTCAAGCTTTTATTTCTGCTCATTTGGATGCCGATTGCAGCCAACTTGCTCTGCAAAAAAATCCGTTCCCAACTTGTTCATTGGTGGAGTTGATTCAGCAAATTCAATCCAAACAAAAATGCAAGTTTAAACTACCCACTTGGTATGCTACACCAAACCTTGTTTATCCTGTAAAATTATCCGTAGAGCAAAGTTCATCCGAACGCACGGCGGCCTACAAAGCCTCACTTGTGCAAGGCCATTCACTCATTGACCTCACAGGCGGGATGGGCGTAGATGCGTATTATTTTGCCCAGCACATAAAACAACTCACCCATTGCGAATTGTCAAGCGAACTCTCGGCTAGTGTGCAGCATAATTTTGGTGTGTTTGGCATTACAAATGTACACTTTGTGGCAGGCGATAGTTTGACCTATTTACAACATACAGAGCAGTCATTTGATTGGATTTACATCGATCCTTCCAGACGAAATGATGCCAAAGGAAAAGTGTTTTTGTTGGAAGATTGCCTGCCCAATGTGCCTGAAAATATGGAGCTCCTTTTTGCGAAAAGTCAAAATATCCTGCTAAAAACCGCACCCATTTTGGACCTTAGTTCCGGAATAAAATCGTTGAAACACGTGGCCGAAATTCATATTGTAGCCGTTGATAACGAAGTCAAAGAATTGCTTTGGGTGCTCAATCAAGAAAGCGCGTCAACTCCACCTATATATGCCGTTAATTTAACAAAACAAGATCCCGAAGTAGTTCATTTTACGGCCAATACGTCCTGTCAGTGTAGCTATTCCCTTCCACTCCATTATTTGTATGAAGCCAACAGCGCCATCATGAAATCGGGAGAATTCACCGCTGTAGCCTCTCAGTTTGGGGTAGCTAAATTACACGAACATTCTCATTTGTATACCCACACCGATTGTGTTGCGTTTCCTGGACGCGTGTTTAAAATTGATGCTTGTTTGCCTTACAACAAAGCTGAGATGAAAAAATGGGTACAAACCAAAGCCAACATTAGTGTGCGGAATTTCCCAGATTCAGTGGAAGAAATTCGCAAAAAATGGAAAATCAAAGAGGGAGGCGATCAGTATTGCTTTTTTACCACCGATTTAAACAACCAAAAAATAGTTTTACTTTGCAGCAAAATCAAACAACCCCATGAAAATACTATATAGCTTTATATTCTGCACCTTACCCTTTCTTGCAATGGCACAAACGCCTTGCGAATATGTTCAAAACATCACCGATTCCATTGGGACCTATAAAACAACCAAAGAGTACTTGGTTTTTGAACGCAATTTTGCAGGAAACGCGAGTTATCTGTTTAATTCCATAGCCGTAACCGATGGTGTGCCGGTGTTGAATGTACAATTCATTGAAAAAAGCGGGGAATTCATTAAAGCCAAATGCTTGGATGCCAATTCAAAACTATTTATCCAATTGCAAAACGGAAAAATTGTGACCTTGATGCACACCCAACAAGAATCTTGCGGCTCTTTAATCCGCGATGATAAAGGGATCAACAATAGAATCATGACCGGCAGTTTTTTGTTTCGAAAGGATGATTACCAATTCCTTCAGGACAGCCCGGTTTCTTTTATTCGAATCAAATTTTCTACAGATACCGTGGATTACGTCTATAAAAAAGCGCTCAAATCAGAATTGGATGGTCAATTGTATGCGCCCGAAAATTACTTCATGCTGATTTATCCGTGTATTGGAGGAAACTAGTCGCACGGCCAAGTAAAATTAGCTATTGGAAATTTTTCACCGCCTTCTATGTTGTAATGCCACCACTCTGTTGGGAAAATCGTGAAGCCACTTTTGGTCATTACTTTTTTTAGAAAAGCCCTATTTTTCAACACTTTTTTATCCCCTTTCATATACGAATGACTGGCTTCTTCTCCAAAAAAATCAAAGGGAGTTCCAAAATCTAGCTCGTTTCCGTTTTTATCCACAATTGTCAAATCGATTGCAGCTCCTCTATTGTGCAATGAACCCTTGGCAGGATCGGCTACATAATTGGGGTTGGACACCAAAGACCACATTTTTTGTTGCACCGAAAGCGGGCGGTAACAATCAAACAATTTAAATTGATAGCCTTTGGATTGTATTTTTTCTTGTGCCACGAGTAGTGCTTTTAGGGTTTTATATCGCAAATAACATTCGCCACAATTGTATACCTTTTCGCCCAAAAAATTAGCTGTCGTGGCATACTTTAAATCAAATACAATGGCGTTGCTGAACTCACTCACTTTTACAAAAGTGGTGTCATTTACAGGTGAATTTTCTTCTAGTTGTTGGGCATTGAGTTGAGTAATTATTCCAAATAAAAGCAGTAAAATAAGGCGTGATTGCATAGCGATGTTTTTTGAATTTCAAATATAGTTATAAATGCCGCTGCAATAGTATGAGTATTCGATTGACTTTAAAGCCATTACTATAAACCATAAAAAAAACGAAAAAAAAAGCCCGTTTTTGTTGTTAGATTACGAATGAAAAGCTAAGTTTGCAACCGCTAAAATGAATTCGTTCTTTGAGCTTGGAGAGTTGCCTGAGAGGCCGAAAGGACATGTTTGCTAAACATGCGTATGGGAAACTGTACCAAGGGTTCGAATCCCTTACTCTCCGCTTATTATCCCTCGGGGTGTAGCGTAGCCCGGTTATCGCGCCTGCTTTGGGAGCAGGAGGCCGCAGGTTCGAATCCTGCCACCCCGACAACGGACGCATAGCTCAGCTGGATAGAGCACCTGCCTTCTAAGCAGGCGGTCGAAGGTTCGAATCCTTCTGCGTTCACGAATAAACAAAAAAAAGAGTAAAAATGTCCAAGTTCACTTGAGCATTTTTACTCTTTTTTTGTTTTCAAAGCGTCCCGCCAAAGGATGTTGCGCTAGCAAAATCCTTTGGCGAAAGCTTTGCACAATGCCTTTAGGCGTTGTGACTACATTTCCAATAGCAGCTCTACTTTTTTAGTTGCCATTATGTAACCAGAAAATCCTTGGGCGAACGCTTTGCACAACATCTTTAGATGTTGTGGTAAACATCTGCTATTAATTAGCCATAAAAAATTTATTGCCTTTAGGTGTTGTGTCTACATTTCCATTTGCAACTCTACTTTTTTAAATACCATGATGTAACCAGCAAAATCCTTGGGCGAATGCTTTGCACAATGCCTTTAGGCGTTGTGACTACATTTCTAATTGCAACTCTACTTTTTTAAATACCATGATGTAACCAGCAAAATCCTTTGGCGAACGCTTTGCACAATGCCTATAGGCGTTGTGACTACATTTGCAATTCTACTATTTTGACATACCATTATGTAACTAGCAAAATCCTTTGGCGAATGCTTTGCACAATACCTTTAGGCGTTGTGATCTATTCTAAATTGAAACTTTTCTTTCAACTCAACTTTATAAACAAAACAAATTTATACCAGCTAATTCATTTTGCGATAGATTTCTTTCTACAATCTGTAAGTTTAAGAGCTTCAAACTGTAACGTAAAAAAATCAAAAATATAATCCTTCGCGTCACCTTAAATTAAGATAGATACCCTTACATTTACACCTGAATACGTAACCCCATTACCATTCACTTTTATGTTTAGTCACTCAATCTCCAGGTTTGATCTGCACCACGTGGCCGATTTTTTACCCTATCCATTCATTATTGCCGAAGTAATTAATGGCGTGCATTACAACACCTTCATCAACGAAAGTTTTAAAAATGACATTGGTTATTCACTGGAAGAAATTCCAACAATTGAAGCCTGGTATACCCATGCCTATCCTGAGATTGATTACCGAAATCAAGTAATCAACCAATGGAATCTTGAGGAAGTCATTACCAAGAAAACGGGCAATGTGTATGTGAGAAGAAAATCGGAGGTTACCTGTAAAAAAGGAACGAAAAGATGGTACGAGATCAAAGCGTCTGTAGTCAATGATTTACATGTAGTAGCCTTTATTGATCTGGATAAAGAAATCAGGTTGCAGGAAGAATTATTAAAAATTAACCGAAACAACGACCGAATGCTAGCGGTATTAGGTCATGATTTACGTGCACCAATCGCCAATTTGATCGGAATTTCAGATATGGCTTTGGAGGACGAAATGCCACAAGCAGAATTTACCACCTACATCAAGTTAATCAACCAACAATCCAATCAAGTATTGGATTTATTAGAGACTACGCTAAATTGGTCGAGAATGAACTTTAATAACATAAACGTGCATGCCGAAACCATTCAAGCACATACCTGTATCGAAAGTATTTTAACCATTTATAAACCATCCATTACAGCCAAAAACATCTCAGTAATCAGCACTACAGCTGCAGATGCAACCTTGTTTTCAGACAAAGAAATTGTATCCATGATTTTGCGGAATCTCTTGTCTAACGCCATTAAGTTTACACCCAATGACGGTCACATTCACATTGAATTTGCCAATAATAAGCTACGGATAACCGATACAGGAATAGGCATGACCTCCGATAAAATTAGCTCGATTGTGGCTGATAATTACACCTCAACTCCCGGGACCAACAATGAGATTGGCATGGGCATGGGCTTGCAATTGGTGCAAAAATTGGCTAAAAAAATCAAGGCAAAGCTAAATATAGAAAGCCAATTGAATAAAGGAACAATTGTGGATATATACTTTTGTGAGTCCTAATTATTAGATTAAATTTTCACAATTCACCGGTTTTAGTTTTGATTTCATAGTAATACGTTCTAGAATCTATCACTACCCCTTTTTCTAGATTTCCAAAAGAATCAGATGGATACAACCAGCTGTTTTTGGTGATCGTCAGGACTTCAAATTCAGTAGATATTTCATTTTCTACATGCGACTCTACTTGGTCTACTAGTGGTTTTTCCATTTTGATTGCATGAATATTTTTTATCGACGGCATAAAACTAAATTTTAAAATAAAATCATGTGAGAGCAACCAAATTAATTTATTCCTTTTTTTTCACAATTGTTCATAAGTCAAACGCGTTTGTAATCCCTTTTTGGGTTTTGTTTTTCGCTTAAAACAATTTGCTTGTCATATAAATTGGTTAAATTCGCGGCGAAAGTGAGAACACAATAAAATAAACAATCATGAACAAAAAAGTAGTCATCGTAGCTGCTGCCCGCACCCCAATTGGAAGCTTTATGGGCGCATTATCGACCGTAAGCGCTCCACTTTTGGGAGCTACTGCCATCAAAGGTGCTTTGGCACAAATTAACTTAGATCCTTCCCTGGTAGATGAGGTTATCATGGGAAATGTCGTTCAAGCTGGCGTAGGTCAAGCACCCGCACGTCAAGCGGCATTGCATGCTGGTTTACCCAATTCAGTAATTGCAACCACCGTGAATAAAGTATGTGCCTCTGGAATGAAAGCCGTGATGCAAGGTGCTCAAGCCATTCTAGCGGGCGATACCCAAATTGTAGTAGCTGGAGGAATGGAAAACATGAGTATGATTCCACACTATACTCATTTGCGCAGCGGATACAAATTTGGCCCTGCCACGATGGTCGATGGCATGCAACGCGATGGATTATCTGATGCCTACGACAACAACGCCATGGGTGTTTCTGCCGATTTATGTGCTACCGAATACAACATAACAAGAGAAGCTCAAGATGCTTTTGCCATACAATCTTATGAGCGTTCTGCTCGCGCTTGGGACGCAGGAAAATTCGATAACGAAGTCGTTCCCGTAGCCGTTCCACAACGTCGTGGAGAACCTGTAATAGTTAGCAAAGACGAAGAATATACCAATGTTAAATTGGACAAAATACCCAGTTTAAATCCGGCCTTTACCAAAGAAGGTACTGTTACTGCAGCCAATGCCTCGACCATTAACGACGGAGCCGGCGCGGTAATTTTGATGAGTGAAGAAAAAGCGCTCGAAATGGGATTGACTCCACTCGCCTATATTAAAAGTTATGCCGACGCTGCACAAGAGCCCATATGGTTTACAACTGCACCTGCCAAAGCCCTTCCCAAAGCCTTAGAAAAAGTAGGACTTAGCGTGGCTGATGTTGACTTTTTTGAATTCAACGAGGCCTTTTCGGTTGTTGGATTGGCCAATGCTCAAATTTTAGGATTGGATGCAAGCAAAGTAAATGTAAATGGTGGCGCCGTTTCCTTAGGACATCCATTGGGTTGCTCTGGCGTGCGCATCATCATCACCTTGATTAATGTATTGAAACAAAATAATGCCAAGTTGGGTGCTGCAGCCATTTGTAATGGTGGTGGCGGAGCATCAGCCATTGTTATTGAACGCCTCTAATTGATCTGACAATCCATGTTTGGAATTTGCAACTTAGCGGTTATTCCCCTTCGGCTAGAACCCTCTGACCGAAGCGAAATCGTGTCGCAAATTTTGTTTGGCGAGCATTTTGAAGTACTGGAAAAACGAAAGCAATGGCGCAAAGTTAAAATGCAGTTTGACCAATACGAAGGGTGGATAGACGAAAAACAATTTCAATCCCTTACGCAGGACGAATAC
>JAGNTC010000201.1 GCA_017987725.1 Flavobacterium sp. | reverse complement strand
TTGTACAACCATTTCCATTAGTGTAAGTATAAGTAATTAAAGAAGTTCCCGAAGTAACTCCGGTAACCATTCCTGTAGTTGGGTTTATTGTAGCAACGCTTGGAGAAGCACTAGACCATGTTCCGCCCGAAGTTGAATTAGCTAATGTTATAGTCGAACCTATACAAACAGAACTTGTTCCGGTAATAGCGGCTAAAACCGGTAAAGGATTAACTGTAAAATTACTTGCGCTTGTAACCATTCCTGAAGGTGTAGTCACTGCAATAGCTCCCGTTGTAGCTCCAATCGGAAGTGTAGCTGTTATTTGTGTATTGCTGTTTACGGTAAAACTAGCCGTAACACCATTAAAACTTACAGCAGAAGCACCATTGAAATAATTACCCGTAATAACTACCGACTGTGATGAATCAACACAAGCGCTTGTTGGCGAGAAGTTTGAGATGGTTGGCGCAGGTGTATAGCTTACAGTTACTCTTATATAATCAACTGAAGCTGTTCTGGTTGCTGTTGGTGAGTTAACAGAAAGGACAACACCAAAATTAGCATTGTTAATGTCAGCGGCTGTCCATGTAGTTCCCCACAAATCTGTGGTTCCTCCATAATTGGCAGCAGTCATAGTTGCAGGCCAAATAGTAGCGGTTGCACCATAATTGTTACCAACGATTGTTCCGTTTTTAACTAAACGAACCACAACGTCCTGTATACTTCTTGAACTGGAAATGGAATTACTTTGTCTCATAATTGAAACAGTAATTCCATTGATTACAACACCTGTCGGAATTGAAAATCCGTAATTAGTACCTTGTAAGTAATCAGAATTTTGTCCACTACTCAATGTTAGTGTAGTATAGGCAGTGTCGTCTGCAGTTATATTACCGGAATTGTTCCAATCTATATTGGCACCGGCAATAAAGTTACCCGTAGCAGGATAATTTGGTCCGGCTGTTTGGGCTGATGATGATCCGCTTACTAAAAGTAAAAGCGCAGCTAGAAGTAGGATATATTTTTTTGAAAAAAATAATTCTAGCGATAATTTATTCTCTGTTTGCATGTAGTTTTTTTTCATAGGGCAATGAATTTTAAACTCCGTTAATACTTCTACAAATTTAGAGTGGGTGTCTATAGATGGTATTATTTTTAGTTGTATAACCTCAAAAATCGATTAACTGCAGTTTTTTGTATGTTTTCACACCGTTTTTTAGTCGTTTAATGTAAATGTTAAGCATATAAGTACTTTAAAAACAGCTATTTATGTTTTTTAAAGTATGCATTTCAACGATAGTTTTTTACCGTTTATAGAGGAATTTTTATTTGACAAATCAAAGACTCTTGTAAATAAAAGACGATTTATTTATCATTTTTAGAGGCAAATTCAATTTGAATCAAAGGAACAGAATAGTATAAATTGTCTATATTTGTTTCTCACTAAACCAAACGGAGTTTGATGAATTTTTTTTTAAAAGTCATACTTTTATTTCCACTGCTGATTTTTGCCCAATCTGATTTTGAAAGAGGCGAGAAGTTGTTTTTGCAAGCAAAATATGTTTTGGCAAAACCAATTTTTGAGGATTTCATCAAAACGAATCCAAATCATTTAAAATCATTAGAATACTTAGGAGATATTGAAGGCGCGAATAAATCGTGGGACAAAGCCATGACCTATTATGATAAATTGAGAAAACTCAAACCGGCTGAAGCCAACTACCATTACAAATACGGAGGCTGCCTCGGAATGAAAGCCAAAGAATCTAATAAATTCAAAGCACTGGGAATGATTGATGACATCAAAGCCTCTTTTGAAAAAGCCATTCAGCTCAATGCTAATCATATCGAAGCGCGTTGGGCTTTAATCGAATTATACCTTGAGCTTCCGGGAATTGTCGGCGGAAGCGAACGAAAAGCGCAGAAATATGCAAGTGAATTGTTCAAAATTTCTCCGGTTGACGGTTATTTGTCCAAAGGTCGAATAGCTGAATATTTTGAACGCTACACTGAAGCAGAAAGAAATTATGCTAGAGCCATTGCTGTCGGCGGTTCTAAAACTACTTATCAAAAATTAGCCAATTTGTATAAAAACAAAATGAATCAGCCTGAGAAAGCCAAATTGCTGATGCAAGCCTATCAAGAAAAAAACAAATCATAACAATGCGAACACATTTTATAGCCATTGGCGGTGCAGCCATGCACAATTTAGCTTTGGCCCTACACAACAAAGGATACCAAGTAACCGGTAGCGACGATGCCATCTTTGAACCTTCTAAATCAAGATTGGAAAAGAAAGGTTTGTTACCCACCGAAATGGGTTGGTTTCCCGAAAAAATCACTGCCGATATTGAAGCAGTGATTCTGGGAATGCATGCCAAAGCGGATAATCCGGAGTTGTTAAAAGCACAAGAACTCGGACTTAAAATTTACTCCTATCCCGAATTTTTATACGAACAATCCAAAAATAAAACCCGCGTTGTCATTGGCGGTTCTCACGGAAAAACAACCATCACTTCTATGATTTTGCACGTGATGCATTTCCATAATATAGAAGTCGATTATATGGTTGGTGCCCAATTGGAAGGATTTGATACCATGGTGCATCTTACCCATGATAACGATTTTATTGTTTTAGAAGGAGATGAATATCTGTCGTCACCTATTGACCGCAGACCGAAATTTCATTTGTATCAACCTAATATAGCGTTGCTTTCCGGCATTGCTTGGGATCATATTAATGTGTTTCCAACGTTTGAAAATTATGTGGAGCAATTTGAAATTTTTGTTAACCAAATTACCAAAGGCGGTATTTTAGTCTATAACGAAGAAGACGAAACCGTTAAAAAAGTTGCCGAAGAAAGCACCAACACCATCCGAAGATTGCCTTATCAAACGCCAAGTTATTCGGTTAAAGATGGTACAACTTTGCTCGATACACCGGAAGGACCAATGCCTATTGAGGTTTTTGGTGCTCACAATCTCAATAATTTGGCCGGCGCCAAATGGATTTGCCAAAATATGGGTGTAGACGAAGCCGATTTCTATGAAGCCATTGCCAGTTTCAAAGGCGCAAGCAAACGTTTGGAAAAAATAGCCGAAGGCAAAGGCAAAGTAGCCTACAAAGATTTCGCCCATTCGCCAAGTAAAGTATCGGCAACCACCAAAGCCGTTAAATCACAATATC
>JAGNTC010000200.1 GCA_017987725.1 Flavobacterium sp. | reverse complement strand
ACTCTCAAGGCATTAGACGCTTTATTGTTGGGTGAAAATTATGCCAAAACGCTAGGTATACAATTTACCCAAACCAAGTACGTCCTAATTATTGCCACAGCCATATTGGCCGGAAGCATTACTGCCTTTGTAGGTCCTATTGCATTTATTGGTTTGGCCGTGCCGCATTTAGCCAAACTACTCTTTCAAACCAGTCAGCACAAAGTGGTTTTTATCGCTACACTGCTCATTGGATCGGCACTTTTGTTGCTGTGCGACATGCTTACACAGCTTCCAGGAACCTCATTTTATCTACCGATTAACGCCATCACATCGCTCATTGGCGCACCAATTGTAATTTGGTTATTGGTTAAAAAACAACGCTTCTAATGGAAAACAGCTGCCTACACACCCACAATTTAGCCATTGGTTACAGTGAAAACAACCAAATCAATTGCCTGGCCAATACAGGGGAATTGAGCTTGCGCAAAGGGGAATTGATTGCTGTAATTGGTCAGAATGGGGTAGGAAAATCAACCTTGTTGCGCACCTTGTGTGGACTGCAAAAACCGGTAAGTGGCACATTTTCCATTTTAAACAAAGACATCCAAACCTACAGCGGAAAAACACTGGCACAGCAACTCAGCGTAGTTTTGACCGAAAAATTACCTCCGAGTAACATGACCGTTTGGGAACTGGTGGCCTTGGGAAGGCAGCCTTACACCAATTGGATTGGTCAACTTTCAGCAAAGGATACACACGCAATTTCGGCTGCTATAGCCGATACAGGATTGACAGCCATTCATCAGCAAAAGCACTTTAGCTTGAGTGATGGTCAATTACAAAAAACATTGATAGCCAGAGCATTGGCTCAAGAAACTCCGCTAATTATTTTAGATGAACCCACAACGCATTTGGATTTGCTGCACAAACTAAAACTGCTGAAACTGCTGAAACAGTTGTGTGTCACACAACAAAAATGCATATTGTTTTCTACCCACGACATAGAGCTCGCGTTAACACTTTGTGACCAACTACTGGTCATGACGCCTCAAAAAGTAGTGCAAGGCAGTCCAAAGGAATTAATTGATAATGGCACCATTGGAGAAGTCTTTCGTGATGAATCCATTGCCTTTGATCCACAGACCAAAACGTTTAATTTGGTGCTGTAAGTTGGATTTGTCGTTTGGCTTCTCCAAGCACAAAAGCACAGGCATTGGCCACATTAAAACTGCGTACCAAAGGCGAAATTGGAATTTTAAGGTGTTGCTCAAATTGGGCCAACACTTCGACACTCAAGCCCACACTTTCTTTTCCAAAAACTAACCAATCCCCATCGTGAAACTGGGCATCCAAATAGGATGTTTGGGCATGCGAACTAAATAAAAAAACACGGGAAGGATCGGTAATTTGTGCAGCCCATTCGTCAACATTGGCATATTGAAACCATTCCAAATGCACCCAATAATCGAGGCCCGAACGTTTCAGGTTTTTATCGGTGATTTCAAATCCAAACGGGTGAATCAGGTGTAAACGACTTTCGGTACCTACACACAAACGGCCAATGTTTCCGGTGTTATTTGGAATTTCAGGTTCAACCAAAACTATATTTAGCATAAGGGTTTTATTTTAAAGATTAAATTGATTTACTTCGATGACTTGCGATGAAGCCAACTGGTCCAAATAAATGGATCCAATGCGCACCCGAACCAAACGCAGGGTTGGAAAACCAACCGCCGAAGTCATTTTTCGGACTTGGCGAAATTTGCCTTCTGTGAGCGTAATCGACACCCAAGAAGTGGGACCATGTCGATCGTCTCTAATTTTTTTGGCACGCACACCAAAATCCGGAATGGTTTCAGGAATAAAGGCATTGCAGGGCTTTGTACGGTAGCGCTTTCCTTCGAATCCAATTTCAACGCCAGCTGCCAATTGCAAAACCGCTTCGGCTGTAATGCGACCATCTACTTGGGCAAAGTATTGTTTTTCCACTTTACTACTGCACACCCAATCACTTACTTTGCCATCAGTAGTAAGTAATAGTAATCCTTCTGAATCTTCATCCAATCGACCAATGGCCATCGTCCCTACAGGAAAATCGTATAACTCCCCAAGTAATTTTTTAGGGCGTTTGAGTTGATAGACAAATTGACTCAAATAGCCATAGGGTTTATGAAGTATAAAATGACGATGCATCCGGAATAATTAGGATAGCAAAACTACGCTATTTGCCTTGTTTGGATGAAAATTAGTACAAAAAAATGTTGAAAACTACTGAAAAACAGACTGAAAAGGGCTTTGCAATTTGGCTACATTTACGCTTCATCAAAACCATACCACCATGATTAGTACAGCCAGTCTTCTTGTCGTTTTTATTGTCGCGCTTTGTTTGGGCGTTTATTTTGGGAAATTACTTTACGCTTCCCGCGGAATTTCAGCAAAAATTTCACTTGAATCTCAGGTTAAGTTACTGCAGTCTGTCCAAGCAGAATCGAAGGAACAATTGCAGCGTTTGCAAACAGAAAAAGAGACTATTCGTTCGGAACGAGAACGATTGGCCATGGCCTTGTCCAGAAAAGAAAGTGATTTTGATCATTTGCAAATTCGTCAACAAGAACAAAAACAAGAGATTGCTGATTTACAAGCCAAATTCACCAAAGAATTTGAAAATTTGGCCAACCGTATTTTTGATGAAAAATCAACCAAATTTACGGCACAAAACAAGGTGAACTTAGATCAGTTGTTGAATCCATTGCAAGAGAAAATCCAAAATTTTGAGAAGAAAGTAGAGGATTCACACAAAGAAAGCTTGCTTAACAATGTGACCTTACGCCAAGAGATTATTAACCTCACCAGTTTAAATGAAAAAATGAGTCAAGAAACCGTAAACTTGACCAAAGCGCTAAAAGGCGACAGTAAAATGCAAGGAAATTGGGGCGAATTGGTGTTGGAACGGGTACTTGAAAAATCGGGTTTGGAAAAAGACCGCGAGTATTTTGTGCAACAAGCACACACTGATCCGCAAGGCAATCGGGTATTTCCAGACGTAGTGATCCAGTTGCCTGATGGCAAAAAAATGATTGTGGATTCAAAAGTGTCACTCACGGCTTATGAAAAATACGCCAATGAAGAAGACAGCAACCTGAAAGCAAGCTATTTAAAAGAACACGTGAATTCCATACGCCGACACG
>JAGNTC010000067.1 GCA_017987725.1 Flavobacterium sp. | reverse complement strand
ACCTTACGTTCTTGCCCGATAACAGTTTTATTTGGACCAGTGAAAAGGACGGATTCAATCATATTTACTTGTATGATTCAGCTGGAAAATTAAAAAACCAAATTACCAAAGGCAATTGGGAAGTTACGGCCTATTATGGTTACGACGCCAAAACCAAGTCGATTTTGTACCAATCGACCGAGCTGGGTTCCATCAACCGAGCGGTATACAAAATAGGCATATCGGGTAAAAATAAGCAATGTTTGTCGGCCAAAACGGGCACCAATTCAGCCACTTTTAGTCCCAATTTTAACTACTTTATCCAATCGTATTCTTCGGCTACCCAGCCCACGCAGTATACGTTGCACGATACTAAATCGGGCAAATTGCTCAAAAACATTGAGTCCAATGAGGCCTTGCAAAACAAATTGGCTAATTATAAATTGGGCGCCAAAGAATTTTTTGTACTCAAAACCGCCGAAGGGCAGGAGTTAAACGCCTGGATTTTGAAACCCGCCGATTTTGATCCTTCCCGCAAATACCCGCTTTTGATGTTCCAGTATTCTGGACCGGGTTCGCAGCAAGTAAACAACGATTGGAACAGTGCTGACGATTATTGGTTCCAGTCTTTGGCTCAACAAGGCTATTTAGTAGCTTGTGTGGACGGAAGAGGTACTGGATTTAAAGGGGCTGCCTTCAAAAAATGTACACAAAAAGAATTGGGCAAATACGAAGTAGAAGACCAAATTGCGGCCGCCAAAGTGTTTGGTGCTTATCCCTACATTGATGCTTCGCGCATTGGAATTTGGGGTTGGTCGTATGGCGGATTCATGGCCAGCAATTGCATCTTGAAAGGCGCCGATGTATTCAAAATGGCTGTGGCGGTAGCGCCCGTAACCAGCTGGCGTTTTTATGACAGCATTTACACCGAGCGTTATTTGCAAACGCCACAAGAAAACCCAAGTGGTTATGACGACAATTCGCCCATCAATCACGTGAATAAATTAAAAGGCAAATTCTTGCTCATTCATGGATCTGCCGATGACAATGTACATGTACAAAACTCCATGCAAATGATGGAAGCCCTTATTCAGGCTAATAAACAATTTGATTCGCAAATTTATCCCGACAAAAACCACGGCATTTACGGCGGAAAAACACGCATTCAGTTGTTTACCAAAATCACCAATTTTATCAAAGAAAACTTATAATCAACTAATCTAAACTAAAACCAATCAATTATGTCAGAAACACAAGTTAAAACAGGACATCCAAAAGGACTTTGGGTGCTTTTCGGAACCGAAATGTGGGAGCGTTTCAACTTTTATGGTATGCGCGCCATCTTAACCTTATTCTTGGTAAATTCCTTGATGATGAAAGAAGAAGACGCTTCTTTGATTTACGGAGGATTTTTAGGCTTATGTTACCTCACGCCGATGTTGGGTGGTTTTATCGCCGACCGATTTTTTGGAAACCGCAACTGTATTTTATTGGGTGGTTTAATGATGGCTATCGGACAACTATTCTTGTTTTTTAGCGCCAGTGTGTTTGGCACCAATTTGCCTTTGGCCAATACCTTAATGTGGTCAGCCTTGGGGATTATCATTTTTGGTAATGGATTCTTTAAACCCAATATCTCTTCGATGGTGGGTAGTTTATATCCAAAACAAGAAAAAAGTAAACTGGACACCGCCTTCACCATTTTTTACATGGGAATCAACTTGGGTGCCTTTTTGGGCCAATTGATTTGTCCTTTAATTGGAGACGTGAAAGATGCCGAAGGAATCCGCGACATTCACGCCTTCAAATGGGGATTCTTGGCCGCTTCCATGGCCATGCTCATTGGAACAGCTGTGTTCTATGTCTTGAAAAATAAATATGTAGTTACGCCAGACGGAAAACCCTTGGGAGGCTTACCTTCTAAAAATGATGCCGATGACTTTGAAGAAGGCGAATCACAAAAAGCGGTATTCTCTACCAATGCCTTAATTGGAGCAGCAATTGCCTTTTTGTCATTGGGCGCTTTGATTCACTTTGTATTTGATCAAAACTTAATTTATACTTTAATTTATTCCAGCGGTCTTACCCTTGCCGGTTTAATTGTATCTGATTCATCCCTAACCAAAGTAGAGCGCGACCGTATTTTTGTAATCTACATTGTGGCATTTTTCATTATTTTCTTTTGGGCGGCCTTTGAGCAAGCTGGTTCCTCGTTAACCTTTATCGCCGACAACCAAACCGACCGTAATTTCTTTGGTTGGAACATGCCGCCTTCGATGGTACAAATTTTCAACGGACTATTCGTTGTGGCTTTTGCCGTGCCGTTTTCTATGCTATGGGATTACTTACGCAGCAAAGACCGCGAACCGATCTCTCCCATGAAACAATCGTTTGGCTTGGCCTTGATTGCCTTGAGTTATTTTATCATCGCCTACAATGTAAAAGATTTGGGTAACAGCGGTTTATTGGCCATCAAATGGTTGATCTTATTGTATTTAATCCAAACTTGTGCCGAGTTGTGTTTGTCCCCAATTGGTTTGTCTTTGGTAGGTAAATTATCTCCTAAGCGTTTTTCTTCCTTGTTGTACGGCGTATTCTTTTTGTCCAATGCTTCGGGTTATGCTTTAGCCGGAACCTTAGGATCGATCATGCCAGCTACAGGAGATAAATTTTTAAAAGCCAAAGAAATGGGCATCGATTTACAAGCGGTTTTAGACAAAAAAATCACCTTAACTCCAGAGCAAGCGGCCTTGTTGTCTGAAAATCAAATCACCGATCACAACCCTATTTTTGCGGGGTTTGAAATCCACAACTTGTTTGAGTTTTTCATGGTATTTGTAGTACTCACTGGGCTAGCAGCTTTGATTTTGTTCTTACTGACTCCCGTGTTAAAAAAGATGATGCACGGCGTGCGATAAGCGCAGCAATTCAAATTTTTTTATATCTTTCAAACCCACAGGAATTGTTCTGTGGGTTTTGTTTTTAATCTAAAATACTATGTGGAAAAATCACCCGAAGGCCTTGCCGTATTTGTTTTTGTCCGAAATGTGGGAACGTTTTGGTTACTACCTCATGATCGGAATATTTACGCTGTATCTCAAAGATGTGGAGGCAGGTTTTGCCATGACCGAAAAGGAATCCGCCGATTTGTACGGCACCTTTATCGCCTTGGTTTTTTTAACGCCATTCATTGGTGGCTTGTTGGCCGATCGGTATTTGGGGTATAAAAAATCCATTATCATTGGAGGCCTAATGATGGGAATGGGGTACATGCTCATGGGCATTCACAGTTTGCCCATGCTCTATTTGGCGATGACTTTAGTGATTTTGGGGAATGGTTTTTTTAAACCCAATATTTCAACCTTGTTGGGTAATTTTTACAACGATTCAGAGTTCAAAGACAAAAAAGACGAGGGCTACAATATATTTTACATGGGCATCAACGTTGGGGCCTTTATTTGTAATTTCTTTGGCGCCGCTTTGCAAATTTTATTGGGTTGGCAATACGCATTCATGGCAGCCGGAATTGGAATGTTTATTGGTGTTTTGGTCTTTATTTTAGGATCCAAACACTACCAAGGCTACGATCAGAAAAAGGGAACTCAAGAAGGAGATATGCCCTTTTACAAAATTGTACTGTTTATTTTATTGCCCTCTGTTGTTTTTGGAATCATTGGTTGGATGCTCAAAGGAGTAACTTCTGAATCAAATCCAAACAGTTATATCTTTGGTTCGGATAGCACCGATGCCTTTATTTTTGCCTGTATTCCGGTAGTTTTCTTTTATGCTAGTTTGTATTTCAAAGCCAAGCCAGCCGATAAGCGACCCATTGGCGCACTCCTTTCTATTTTTGCCGTTGTTATTCTATTTTGGGCAGTTTTCAAACTCAACGGTTCGGCGCTCAATACATGGGCAGACCGCTACACCGATAGAGCGATTACTGGAAATACAGAGACCGTTTTTAATGGCTTAAAATTAGCCAAGGAAGTGGAATACAAAAAAGACACTACAGAATTGTATGACGCCGCTTTCCGTCTGCAAAAAGTAGATGGAGAAGTACAAAAGGTGGTTGATTACCCGGTTTATTTTCGGAATGTAGCGAAAGATAAATTACCCAAAGAAAACGAAACGGTGAGTTTATGGGCGACCAATTTGAGTCAATCCATCAATCCCGGTTGGGTAATATTACTCACCCCTTTGGTTGTGGCATTTTTCACCTTTTTACGCAGTCGGAAAAAAGAACCGTCTACGCCCACCAAAATTGCCTTTGGTTTATTGATTTCGGCCTTGTCGGTTTTGGTTATGGTAGCCGCGGTGAAGATGGGAGGTAATGGCTCAGAAAAAGTGAGCGTGTGGTGGTTGGTGGCCAATTACGGTATCATTACCATTGGTGAATTGTTCTTGAGTCCCATGGGCTTGTCTGTCGTTTCGAAGTTGAGTCCCACGAATATCACTTCCCTCATGATGGGTGGTTGGTTTTTATCGACCTCCATCGGAAACAAATTGAGTGGTGTATTGGCCAGCATGTGGGATACCTACGAAGACAAAACCGATTTCTTTTGGATCAACTTTTCCTTGTTGATGTTTGCTACCGTATTAATGTTCGTCTTGCTCAAACAGCTCAACCAAGTCATGAACGAAAAAGGAATAAAATAAGACCTATGGAACAACCAACTTCTTTAGCCCAGATTCAAGATTTTAAAGGAAAATACCCGAAACAATTGTGGTACTTGTTTTTCAGCGAAATGTGGGAACGTTTTAGCTTTTATGGTATGCGTGGCATGTTGGTGGTGTTCATGGTCACCAAATTGGGCATGGACGATGTCACCTCGCAATTGCAATATGGCGCCACCCAGGCTTGGGTATACGCATTTACCTTTGTGGGTGGATTATTTGCCGACAAAATATTGGGTTTCCGCAAGTCCTTGTTTTGGGGCGGATTGTTAATGATTGTGGGCAGCGTGATTTTGGCGCTCGATCCGCAATCCTTTTTCTTTATCGGGATCAGTTTTACAATTGTGGGAACCGGATTTTTTAAGCCCAATATTTCCTCGATGGTAGGACAATTGTACCACGATAACGACGTTCGCCGCGATGCCGGTTTTTCGCTTTTTTATGCGGGAGTCAATATTGGAGCCCTCATAGGCGGTTACCTTTGTATTGCTGTGGCCAATGGGAATTTGTTTGCCGACTTTATTCCCGAAACCTTGCGCTGGAATTACGCTTTTGGTTTTGCGGCTGTGGTCATGGTCATCAGTTTACTCACCTTTACCCAAACCCAAAAAAGTATGGGCACCATTGGACTTTCTCCTTTGGCCGATTGGAAAGCTTCAAAACGATTTGCTTTCGAATTGGGGACTTATATTTTTTCTTTGGCCTTAATTCCTATCATCATCTTAATGGTGGCTAATACAACCTACACTGATTATTTTATGATGATTATTGGGCCTGCTTCAATTTTATATTTGTTTTACGAGATGCGTCACTTTAGTGCAGTCGAAAACAAGAAGTTATTGGCGGCTTTGGTCTTTATCCTGTTCTCTATTTTCTTTTGGGCTTTCTTCGAACAAAGTGGCGGTTCATTGAGTTTGTTTGCTTTGAATAATCTCCACAATACGGTGTTGGGCATTCCACTGGATCCCAATGGGGTAAATAATTCAGCGAATTCGTTGTTTGTAATTGCATTTGCAGCCCTCATTGGATTGATTTGGGTTTGGCTAGCCAAGCGTAAATTGGAACCCAATACGGTTGTAAAATTTGGTTTGGGCTTTTTGTTTTTGGCGGGAGGATTCTTTGTGTTTTACACCACTCGTTTTTTTGCCGATGGCAGTGGTAAAACCTCGCTCGATCTCTTTACTTTGGGTTGGTTTGTGATCACCTTTGGCGAATTGTGTTTGTCACCCATCGGGATGTCTGCCATGACCAAACTTTCTCCGCAACGCACCCAAGCCGTCATCATGGGCATGTGGTTTTTAGCCAGCGCTTATGGACAATATTTTGCCGGTTTGCTGGGGGCCAATATCGCCACAGCATCAGAGAATGCAAGTAATGTAGTTCAGTTGCAAGTGTATACCGAGGGGTACAAACAATTGGCCATTTATGCCTTGATAGCCGGTCTTGTGTTGGTGTTACTTTCACCTTGGGTAAAAAAACTGATGCAAGAAGTAAAATAAATTAGTACTTTCGAATTCTAAATTGATTTGAACTATTATGAAAAAAATAATCCTTCTTTTTGTTCTCTTGATTAGTGCTTATACGGCACAAGCACAAGATATTTATTGGGAAACCAATGTCGAGAAAGCATCACAATTGGCGATGAAAACCAATAAGCCGTTGTTGTTGTTTTTCACGGGTAGCGACTGGTGTGGCTGGTGTATTCGCCTGCAAAAAGAAGTGCTCAAAACGGCCGAATTTGCCAATTGGGCGCAAGAAAATGCCATTTTGGTTGAATTGGATTTCCCCAGAAGAACCCCACAACAACCCGAGATTCAGCAACAAAACTCAGCGCTACAGCAGATGTTCCAAGTGCAAGGCTATCCCACCATTTGGTTTGCCAAACCAGGCATGAAAGATGGTAAAATTTCCCTTGACCGCATGGGCAGCACTGGTTATGTAGCCGGAGGTCCTGCCAAATGGTTGGAAACAGCCAATCAGATTGTAGCTAAAAAATAAACACTACTTTAAGTCATAGAATCCCTTTTCACCAGTAGCGTGAAAGGGGATTTTTGCTTGTATACAACTGGCTTTCCAACGGCTAATGTAGGATTTGTAGTTGCTGCCATCGGCAATAATTTGCGTTGGCTGATGTTGCAGTATGAATAAATCTAAGTTTATTTTTGGCGAATTTCGCAACACCATCCTGCTTTTTAGCGGTAGTTTTTCTTGGGCATTCTCGGGGGATATGATGCAAATGGCTTTCCCGTTTACAAGCCCCAATTGGGGTAGGGGTTTGATGGAAATTCTGCGACAAAAATGCGCCGTAGCATAAGCATAAAGCGGGTTTCTTTTTTCTTCTGGAAGATTAGTATAGGCTATAATGCTGTGGCCATTCCGCACGAGAATTGCACTGTAACGCTGTACATGAAACAACAACGTTTCTTGTTCAGATTTGCTTTTCCAAAAGGGGATTAGCAAACTACATTGAAGCGCCACAAGTGTTAGACCAATACCCACACTCGACAAATAGTTTGGTCTGTTGATCCAAAGTAATGCTGCAAAAAACACCAGGTACAGTGCCATTGCCATGCCCAAAGTACACGGAATGTTTTGCACCACCATTTCATCAAACGAGGCCAGCCAAGCGATAAGGTCGTTCATGAGTTGTATACTTCCCGATAGTGCTGCAAGCAGTAACTGTGGCGGGACCTCTACAACTAACCACACCAAACACACAATGCCCACACCCATGACCAGAGTCAAAAGTGGAAGTAACAACACATTAGCCAATAAAAATAGACCCGGAAATTGATGAAAATAATACAAGCTGAGGGGAAGAGTTCCCAGCTGGGCCGAGACAGAAACGGTACAGTTGTCCCAAATGTAGGCGCTTATTTTTGTGTCTGGTTGATACCGCTTTTTTAATATGGGTTGGAGCAAAAAAATAAACAACAAAGCGGCATAACTCAACTGAAAACCAATGTCAAAAACGGCTTGGGGCGTCCAACACAAAATAAGGAAGGCCGAAACAAAGAGTGCATGTAAACTGCCCGTGCTTCGATTTAAATACAAGCCTAGCTGAATAAAACTAAACATGGTTACCGCCCGAAGTACAGATGGAGCCAAGCCCGCCACACATGCAAATCCCCATAAAAACAGTATGCTTAATAACAGTTCTGTACGTTTGACTGTTTGATTTTTGGGAAACAAGCGAAATATACATTGCAATAAAATAACAATAAAGCCCACGTGAAGGCCAGAAACAGACAGGATGTGCACCACACCTGCATATTGATATTCTTTGGTAATTGCAGTGGGTATTTCTTGCTGTTGCCCCATAAATAACGCTTTGAATAACGCGGATATGACGGGGTCACAGCCCGATTTTTCAAGGTTTTTACTAATCCGAATGCGGAGTTGATCGGCCCAATAGTTGGCGTCCATTCGGTAAGATGTGTTGTGTTTCACCGCCGGCATATCAACCCAAACCTGGCCGTAGATGTTTTTTCGTTTCAAGTAGACATCATACCGAAATGCATTCGGATTAAAAGCCAACTGCTCGACCTGTATGTGCCCCTCAAATTGAATAGGTAAGCCAACACCCAGCGGTTTGTTGGATGAGCTCGTTTTTAGATGTACCAGTAGCTTGCCAAAACAGCTTGACCGATCCAACGAAAGTAGCTCAACCACATAGCGTTGATGCTGCTTTGTTGATTTGAGTTGTTCTTTTACAATGGCCTCAACGGTTTGTTTTTGGCGGCTATCGACAAAATGGGTAAAGTGGTTTGCGTAGTTAGAATCCGTGTGCACATAGGCCGTTAATTGGCCCAATCCGCAGGAAGAAATCAGCAATGAAATTCCTAGAATGTATTTTTGTTTGAAATAAAAATAGTGAAGACCACCTAAAATTAGTGGTAATGTTAGCCAACAAATGGCCGCACACAGTGTATTGGTGCAGGTGCCAATAATACAACCGGCAAGCATACCCAGCGTGATCCTAGGCAGCGGATAAAGGAGTAGATTCATGATAAAGGCGTATAGTATAGGCCTCTAAAGTAATCTTTTTTTGGAAGGAAGAAAAATTATTCCAACACGCGATTCACTTGTGCAAAGGTGCGCGCATAATAGGGTTCAGCTGTAGACGAAATCACCACACCTTGCTGGGTTGACGAGTGAATAAATTTGATTTCATCGGGAGTAACCTCGACCACCATGCCTACGTGGTTGATGTGTCGCTTGCCTCTGGTTTTAAAGAAAATCAAATCGCCTTTTTTTACTTCATTTCGGTCTAACTTTTTACCCAAGTGCGCCATTTCGGCCGAAGATCTGGGCAATTCGATATCAAATTTTAGAAAGGTGCTGTACATCAATCCCGAGCAATCGAAACCACCAGAAGAAGTTCCTCCACCACGATAGGGCGTGCCCAGTTCATCAGATGCCGCATGAATGAGTTGTTGTACCAAATAACTGGCCTCGTCTTCTGATATAAAATAGTCAGGATCGTTGGCCTCGTTTAGAATATAAGTAGGGGCTTTTTTTTCGGGCACCACAGTTGGAACAGCTGCTTTGATGGGTGGAGTAATCTTGGCTTTGGCAATTAAATCTTCAATTTGGGTGTGGTTGATGACCAAGGTTTTGTTCTCGGGCACGCGATAGATGCCTCGTTTTTGCGCTTCTGCTTTTGAGGTAATAATGGTGGCTTTGGGTTTGCAACTCACCATCAGCAATAAAACAAAGAAAATAGAAACGTATCGAGTCAAGGCAAATAATTTTAGAAATGAATAGGTATTAACGCAATTCGTGCAAACTTCGTACAATGAGTTGGGCTGTTTTTTGGCTCGCGCCTGCGCCTCCAAGTTTTGCTTCTAATTGCTCATATGCTTGCAACAAGTTTGTCCGGTTTTCGGGATTTAAAATGCGTTGCAATTCGGCTTTAATTTGGGACGTATTGCAGTTATCTTGTATTAATTCAGTTACAACTTCTTGATCCATGATGAGGTTCACCAACGAAATGTATTTGAGGGTAATGATCCGCTTGGCAATTTGATATGAGATCCAACTGCCTTTGTAACAAACCACTTCGGGTACTTTAAACAAAGCCGTTTCTAAGGTGGCCGTTCCCGAAGTTACCAAAGCAGCCGTGGCGTGTTGCAATAATTCATAAGTTTTGTTCGAAATGAATTTAACTCGTTCGCTGTTGATGAAGGGTTGGTACACAGCAAAATCTTGACTAGGTGCCCCGGCAATAACAAACTGATAACCCGGAAATTCGGGCACTACGCTCAATAATACGGCAAGCATTTTAGTGAGCTCTTGTTTGCGGCTACCCGGCAATAAAGCAATAATTGGTAGACTAGACAAGCCATTTTGCGATTGAAAATCGGGCAAGCTACAGGGCTGTTGTTGTTTGATGGCATCAATGAGTGGATGACCCACAGAATGCACCGGAAACTGGTGTTTGTTTTCAAAAAAATCTTTTTCAAATGGCAAAATCACATACAACTGATCAAAGTCGCGTTTGATGGCTTTGATGCGGTTTTCTTT
>JAGNTC010000066.1 GCA_017987725.1 Flavobacterium sp. | reverse complement strand
CCCAAACACACGAAAGCGCAAAAACCTTGGGACTGGTTGATCAGGTGGCCTACGAAGACCAATACCATGCGGCCATCAAGAAAAAATTAGGACTTGCTTCCACCGATACGTATGAAGCGATCTCAGTGTTGGATTATGCCGAAACGAATGCCACAACGGTTTCAGATTTCACCGCCAAATCCAAGATTGCCATTGTGTACGCGCAGGGTGATATTGGCCGAGGCGAAGGCGATGTAACTACCGTAGGCGAGGGGTCTATGCGCCGTGCTTTACAAGAAGCCCGTGACGATGAGGCCGTAAAAGCCATCGTGTTGCGCGTCGATTCACCAGGTGGTGATGCGTTGACTTCCGAACTCATTTGGCGCGAAATTGAATTGACTAAAAAAGTAAAACCTGTAATCGTGTCTATGGGTAATTATGCTGCATCGGGTGGTTATTATATTGCTTGCAATGCCGACCGCATTTTTGCCGAAAATACGACTATCACCGGTTCGATTGGTGTGTTTGGTTTGTTGCCCAATTTTAGTAAACTCACCAACAAAATGGGTATCCATGCCGAGCAGGTGGCTACTCACCAAAATGCGGCCGAATACAGTGTATTTCAACCCTTAACGCCAGCCTATGCGGCCTATGCCCAAAAAGGAGTTGAGCGTGTGTACACTACCTTTTTATCAAGAGTAGCTGCGGGGCGAAAAATGACGGTTGACCAAGTTGATTCGTTGGCGCAAGGGCGTGTTTGGTCGGGTGCCGATGCCAAAAAAATAGGACTTGTTGATGAAATTGGCGGACTACATACCGCGGTAGCTTATGCAGCCAAAAAAACCAAAACCAAAACCTATGCTACCCAAAATTTCCCCGAATACAAACGCGATTTTAATGCGTTTTTGGGGCAGTTGGGCCTGCCGTTTTTTACTAGTAAAGAAGCCTTATTACAAGAACAAGTGGGCGTCGAAAATTACAAACTCATTCAACAACTGCGCAAAGTGCAAGCGCGCAAAGGCATTCAAGCGGCCTTGCCATTTGACATTCAATTTCATTAAGAGACAACGATACTATGACAGTTCAACATAAAAAAATACTCAAAATCAGTGGCGGAGTAGTAGGTGGATTAATCGTGCTCCTGCTGGTATTGCCGTTTTTGTTCAAAGATCAAATTCAAGCGCGCGTTACCCAGGCCATGAATGACAATCTCAATGCAACTGTTTCGTTTCAAGATGTATCGTTGAGTTTGTTGCGCAATTTTCCCAACGCAACCGTTACCATTTCGGATTTAAAAATAGTAAACAAGGCTCCTTTTGTGGGAGATACGTTGTTGGCGGTAAAACAACTGGGGCTCAAAATGTCTATTACCGAATTGTTTAAAGGCAAAGAAAGCCCTTTGGCCATTCAATCTATTTTTGCCGATTCCAGTAAATTGAATTTGATTATCAACAAAGAGGGCGTTGGCAATTATGATATCGCAATAAAAAAACCGGCAGGCGAACCCGAAAAACCCAGTTCCCTTTCGTTTAAAATTAAAAACTATCGACTGGACAATAGCCGGATTTCGTTTTGGGATCAAGCATCGGGCAATAAAATTATCCTCGACAAATTAAACCACTCGGGCTCCGGTGATTTTGGCACGTCCAAGTTGGATTTAAGTACCCAGTCGGCGACGCAAGTTTCGGTGTTTATGGGCAAAACCAATTTCATGAATAAGGTAGAATTTAAATGGGAGGCCGTATTGGGAATAGATTTGGCTAACAGCACCTATACCTTCAAACAAAACAAGGCTTTCATCAATCAGTTGCCACTCATATTTGACGGTTCTATTGCGTTAAAACCAGAAGGTCAACACTACGACATCACATTCCAAACGCCCACCTCGAGTTTCCAAAATTTCTTGGGATTGATTCCGGCCGCTTATGCCCAATCGCTAGAAGGAGTTTCTACTACTGGTGATTTTAGCGTGAAAGGATTTGCCAAAGGGCTGTTATCGGATACTACTGTTCCGGCTTTTTCGGTAGCGATGGCTTCTAAAAACGCTTCGTTTCAGTATCCCAAGTTACCCAAAAAAGTAAAAGATATTTTTATCGATGCGCAGGTGACCAACACCACCGGAATAGCCAAAGATACCTATGTGCAAGTGAATGCTTTTGGGTTTCAGATTGACCAAGATATATTTAAAGCTACGGCGCATGTAACCAATCTAACCGATAATCCAGCGGTAACAGCACAGATAAACGGCACGCTCAATTTGTCTAATTTTGCGCAAGCCTATCCCGTCAAAACGACGATGCCGTTGTCGGGTATGTTGCAAGTGGCGCTTTCTACCGCCTTTGATAAAAAAGCAGTCGATACCAACAGTTACGAAAAAATGAAAAATTCGGGCTCGGTGATCCTTACCGGATTTAACTATGCCGATGCTACCAAAAAAGTGACGCACATCCACAAAGCCCAAGTGCAATTTACCAACACCGCTATCCAACTAAAAGAGCTAAACCTCACTTCGGGTAAATCAGATGTACAAGTTCAAGGAGTGTTGACTAATTTTTATGGCTATCTCTTCAAAAACGAAGTACTCAAAGGCAATTTTCAGTTGCAATCGCAGCAGTTGTATGTGGCCGATTTCATGACTACCGAAACCGCAACCCCCGAATCAACCAAACCAACGGCTTTGAAAATTCCAGCGACTTTGGCTTGCGCTGTTACGGCTAAGGTTGGCAAGGTGTATTACGACAATTTGATTTTAGAAAATGTATCGGGGAAAGCGTCTATTCAAAACCAAGCAGTAGGATTAGAGCAGATTAGAGCACAGTTGTTTCAAGGTGTAATTACCGCCGATGGTTCGGTTTCTACACAAGCCAAAGTGCCTGAATTCGCCATGAAATTAGGCATGCAAAACATGAGTATTTCGCAGGTGTTTACCCAGTTGACCATGCTGCAAAAAATGGCACCCATTGCCAAAGTGGTTTCGGGCCAATTTAGCAGCAACATACAAGTAGCTGGAAATTTAGATGCCTTGGCCTTGACCCCCGATTTAAAATCCATTAGTGGCGATTTGATGGGAGGACTAAGCAATACCAAAATCACAGCTGAAAACTCACCTTTGTTACAAAAATTGGATCAGCAGTTTCCGTTTTTGGATGTAAATAAATTGAACTTAAACGAGATAAAATTGAGTATGCAGTTCAATAAAGGCCAGGTAGCTGTGAAACCCTTTACGCTTCATTACCAAGATATAGGGGTGACTATTGCCGGAAATCATAGGTTTGATCAAAACATGAACTACACCTTAAATTTTGATGTGCCAGCCAAATACGTGGCCAAAGAATTGAATGGAATTTTGGGTAAAACTTCAGCCGCCGAATTGGCAAAGTTGGATAATATTCCTTTGTTGGCTACTTTAACGGGTACCTTTAAAGCACCAAAAATCAAAGCAGATACGCGGTCTATGTTGGTGAACTTAACGGGTCAATTGGCCAAAACGCAAAAAGATAAATTGGTAAATCAAGGTTTGAATGCCCTACAAGGTTTGCTGGGAACTAAAAAAGATTCTACCAAAACCAATAACACAAACAAGGACTTAAAAGAAAAAGCCGGAAAATTACTCAACGGCTTGTTTGGGAAATAATACAATTACATAGAAAAGTATAAAGCAAAAAAAAGCCACGAAATACGTGGCTTATTTTTTTGTCTTACTAACTACTAGTGAGCAGCAGGAGCAGCAGCAGCAGGAGCAGCAGCGTCAGCAGCAGGAGCAGCAACAGCAGCAGAATCAGCTACAACAGCAGCAGTGTCAACAGCAGGAGCTTCAACAGCAGTTGAATCAACAGCTACTTCTTCAGCAGGAGCTTCAGCTTTTTTACAAGATACTGCAGTTAATACAGCGATAACAGCTAAACTTAAAAATACTTTTTTCATCTTTTTAGTTATAAAAGGTTAATTATTAATTCGAGGCAAAGATATAATTTTTTTGATTCGTAACTTTTTTTTTCAAAAAAAAATCAAAAAAAACATCTGTTGCAACGCTCAATCTATTTACAACAACCGTGCCAAAAATAAATCAGCAATAAAAAATAGTGTAAAATCAGTAAAAATTCAATTTTAACACAGAATAAATTGCCTTTTTCCCTATTTGATTACGATTATTTTTTCTTTTTCTGTTTTGGATGCACAATCTTTAATTCGTCAATTAGGTTTTTGGCTCCTGCATATTTGTCCATGATGAACAAAACATACCGAATATCCACCATTACATTTCTACAAATAGCCGGATCGTAATACAAATCACTCATGGTTCCTTCCCAAACGCGGTCAAAATTTAGTCCAATTAAATTGCCATAGGCATCCAAAGCCGGACTTCCTGAGTTTCCTCCTGTAGTATGGTTGGTGCCAATAAAACAAACCGGCATTCCTCCTTTTTCAGCATAGGGACCGTAATCTTTGGTTTCGTATAATTCAATCAGTTTTTTAGGCACATCAAATTCGTAATCGCCCGGAATGTATTTTTCCAATACGCCATCCAAATAGGTTTTTGATTTATAGGTTGTCGCATCTTTGGGATCGTAGCCTTTTACTTTGCCATAGGTTACACGCAAGGTGCTGTTGGCATCGGGGAAAAATCGAGCACCTTTCAGGAGTTCCAATTGGGCTTTCATATAGGTACGCTGCAAGGCCGAAATCTTTAAAGCCAGTTCCTCGTATTTTGGGGCTATCTCTTTGATGTACACATCGGCCATCGCTTTTAGTGTTTGGTAAGCCGGATCTTGATTGAGTTTGGCTAAAACCGTTTGCGTATCACCCGAAAGTAATTCTTGCACGCCGGCATACGAAGTTAATTTACTGTTTTGGTAAATGGATTGCGTCAACGCGGGAACCGAAGCTTGCTGCAAGGGCACTGGGACAAAGGCTTTGGGTGACTTGTTGATGTAAAGGGCCATTAATTGCTCGAACACTTTTTCGTCTACACCCGCATTAAAATCTTTATAAAATTCGGGTAATCCCTTAATTAAATTGGCCTTTCGATCGGTAAAAGCTTGTTCTCCCTTGGTTTCCAACAATTGGGTCAATTGAAACATTTTGTAGGAAACGTTCAGTAATTCGGTGTTGCGCAGTACAATTTCTACAAAATAATCACGGCTCAAGGCATAGGGCGCAATGGCTTGGTAATTGGTTTTAAAATCGGACAACAAACTGCCGTATTCGGCTTGTTTCCCTGCTTTGATTACTTCCGCCTGAAAGGCAACTTCTAGTTTTTGTTTGGCTGCAACCGCATTTGATTTTTTGAGTCCCATGCTTTCGCCTATCCATTTTTTCCAATAATTGGCAATGCTGGCATACTTGGATGCATACTGAATTTTAATGGCCGGATCTTTACGCATAAAACCATCGGCCACTTTTAGTGCTTTGTCTCTGATTTCAATTTTAGCCGGATTCAATTCGTTGAGAATTTGTTCCAAAGCTACAGCAGGCAAGTACTCGTTTGTTTTTCCGGGATAGCCAAACACCAGCGTAAAATCATCGTCGGCTACGCCATCAAGCGAAACGGGTAAAAAATGTTTGGGTGTATACGGCACATTGTCTTTAGAATAAGCGGCCGGACGGTTGTTTTTGTCGGCATAAATCCGAAAGAGCGAAAAATCTCCCGTATGTCTTGGCCAAACCCAGTTATCCGTATCCGAGCCAAATTTACCAATCGCACTCGGCGGTGCACCCACCAAACGCACATCTTTAAAGGATTCGGTCACAAACAACAGGTATTGATTGCCCTCATAAAAGGTTCTGATTTTATTGTCTTGCCATGTTTCTTTGGGGTAATTGGTGGCCAAGGCTGCCGTGTTTTCTTTGATTTTTTGTTGCTTCTCTGCTTCGGTGGTTAGAGTGGCGGTGCCTTCGGTAATTTGAGCGGTAACGTCTACAATTTTCACAATAAAGGTCACTTCCAAATCTTCGTTGGGTAATTCTTGATCAAGCGAATAAGCCCAAAATCCATCGGTCAGGTAATCGTGTTCAAGGGATGAATGCGTTTGAATCGCATCAAAACCACAGTGGTGATTGGTGAGCAAAAGGCCTTTGGGCGAAATCACCTCAGAGGTACAACCGCCGTTAAAATGCGGCACGGCATCTTTGAGACTCGATTTGTTTACATCATAAATATCGGCCACCGACATTTTCATGCCCAGGCTTTTCATTTCTTTTTCATTCATCCCTTGCAGCAACGAAGGGATCCACATGCCGCCTTGTTGGGCTTGTACTTGAACAAAAACGAGCAGGAATAATACAATACTTTTTTTCATGGAGTTTAATTTTGGGTGGTAGAATTGATAATTTTTTGAGTAGCTCCCGTATTCATTTGCACAAAGGTTTGGCAAATGTGTCCTTTTTCGTGACGAATATCGGGGTTTTGGATTAGGGTGTCAAAGGCCTCTTGTACTTCTTTTGGGGATTGGATCGAAAGACAACCGCCCATTTGCACCAAGGCAGTAGCTTCGGCAAAGTGACTGTAATGCGGTCCGCAGATAATGGGAACTCCAAACGTAGCGGGTTCCAACAGATTATGTACGCCCGGATGGCCAAATCCGCCGCCCACATAGGCCAGATCGGCGTAGCTGTATATTTTGGTTAAGATGCCAATGGTGTCAATGATAAATACCTCGTAATCGGCCAAATTTTTGCCTTCGCGTTCCGAAAACAAGACCGTTTTTTTTGTAATGGATTGTGCCAGCGATTTGATTTGCTCGAGCTTGATGTTGTGTGGCGCAATGATCCACTTGAGCGCGTGCGTACTTTGGTTAAGGTAATCCACCAAAAGCGCTTCGTCTTTGGGCCACGAACTGCCCACCACAACCGTTGGCGTGTTGTTTTTGAATTCGCCAATAAAATCAAGGAGATTGTCTTTTTCTAAGATGGTGGCCACCCGGTCAAATCGCGTATCGCCCGAGACCATTACATTGGTTTTGCCCAAGTGCTGCAGCAAGGTTTTGGAGCTTTCGTTTTGCACAAAAAAGTACGTAAAGGCGTTCAACGCTTTGCGGTAAAACCCGCCGTACCACTTGAAGAACAACTGATTTTCTCGAAATACGCCCGAAATCAAATAGGTTTTAATCTGTTTGTCGGCCAACACTTTCAAGTAATTGGGCCAGTATTCGTATTTGATAAAAAACACCAATTCCGGATTTATTTTGCGGATAAACCGTTCGGCATTATCTTGTGTATCGAGCGGCAAATAGACGGTCACGTCGGCAATTTTATTGTTTTTACGCACCTCATAACCCGAGGGTGAGAAAAAACTCAACACAATTTTGTGGTTAGGGTAGTGGGCTTTTATGGCTTCCATCACCGGCAGGCCTTGCTCGTATTCGCCCAAAGAAGCCGCATGAAACCAAATGCTTTTGTCGTTTTGGTGAATTGCCGCGGCCAAACTTGCAAAGGTGGTCGATCGGCCGGCTACAAATAGCTTCATTTTCTTGCTGAAGAAACCCGAAAGAGGCAAGACTTTTTCGATTATGCGCAGCAATAAAGAATACAGAAAATACATAGAGTAAAAATTGTGTCGCTAAAATACATCAATTCTATAATTTTTAGGGTGATCCGCATTAAATTAGTAGTTTTGCCCTGTTTTAAAACCCACTTCGCGATGAAAAAAATTCAAATGGTCGACCTCAAAGGTCAGTACGAACACATCAAAGAAACCGTCAACACGGCCATCCAAGAAATACTGGATAACACCTCTTATATTAATGGCCCACAGGTGCATGCGTTTCAAAAAAACCTCGAAGACTATTTGGGTGTCAAACACGTGATTCCTTGTGCCAACGGAACCGATGCCTTGCAAATCGCCATGATGGGATTGGGCCTTCAACCCGGCGACGAAGTCATTACCGCCGATTTTACCTTTGCCGCCACTGTAGAAGTCATTGCCTTATTGCAACTCAAACCCGTTTTGGTTGATGTGGAGTTAGGCAACATGAACATCTCGATTGAGGCCATCAAAAAAGCCATTACCCCCAAAACCAAAGCCATCGTGCCCGTGCACTTGTTTGGTCGGGCAGCCAATATGGAAGCGATTATGCGTGTGGCTCAGGAACACAATTTATACGTCATCGAAGACAACGCCCAAGCCATTGGCGCCAATTGTCGTTTCTCGGACGGCAGCAAAAAGAAAGCCGGTACCATTGGACACGTGGGTGCCACTTCTTTTTTTCCATCCAAAAACTTAGGTTGTTACGGCGACGGTGGAGCGATTTTCACCAACGACGACGCCTTGGCACACACCTTGCGCGGCATCGTCAATCACGGCATGTACGTGCGTTACCACCACGATGTTGTGGGTGTAAATTCCCGTTTGGACAGTATTCAAGCGGCCGTGTTGAATGCCAAATTGCCCTTATTAGATCAATACAACGCCGCGCGCCAAAACGCCGCACGGGCTTACAGCAAAGCCTTTGAAGGCCACGCCAACATTATCGCGCCCAGCATTTGCGACATCTGCGATTGCCACGTGTTTCACCAATATACTTTGCGGATTATCAACGCCGACCGCGATGGCTTGATGCAACATTTGCTCGATCAAGGCATTCCGTGTGCGATCTATTACCCGATTCCGTTGCACAGCCAAAAGGCCTACGCCGATGTGCGTTACCAAGAGGCCGATTTCCCGATTACCAATCAGTTGGTCAAGGAAGTCTTGTCGTTACCGATGCACACCGAACTCGATGCCGAGCAAATTGATTTCATCACAAAGGCCGTTTTATCGTATTTAACTAAATAGAAGCTATTTCCTGCTTTCGCCTGTATCTCGCTAAACCGCGAGGATGCCGGCTCTATCAGGGCTAATCATAACTAAATTACACACATGAAAGTAGTCGTTACTGGAGGATTAGGATTTATCGGATCACATACCGTGGTCGAATTGCAACAACAAGGATTTGAGGTGGTCATCATCGATAATTTATCCAATTCCTCGACCGAGGTCATCAAAGGGATTGTGGCCATTACCGGCATCACACCGCAATTTGAAGAACTCGATATGCGCCACAAAGCCTCCGTCGAATCCTTTTTTACCAAACATGCTGATGTTGCCGGTTTGATTCATTTTGCTGCTTCCAAAGCCGTAGGTGAATCGGTAGAAAATCCGTTGTTGTATTACGAAAACAACATCAATGCGTTGGTGTATGTGTTGCAAGCCTTGCAGCAACAAAATGAAGCCCATTTTATATTTAGCTCTTCGTGTACCGTTTACGGCCAAGCCGAGCAAATGCCCATCACCGAAGACGCATCCATACAAGTAGCCATGTCGCCCTATGGCAACACCAAACAAATTGGCGAAGAAATCATCCAAGACGTGGCCAAAGTGAGTTCCATCAACGCCATTTTGTTGCGTTATTTTAACCCCATTGGCGCACATCCTTCGGCCGAAATTGGCGAATTGCCTTTGGGCGTTCCGCAAAATTTGGTGCCGTTTATTACCCAAACCGGCATTGGTTTGCGCCAAGAATTGGCGGTTTACGGCAACGATTACCCCACTCCTGACGGAACCGCCATCCGCGATTACATCCACGTAGTCGATCTAGCCAAAGCCCACGTGGTGGCCCTACAGCGATTACTCCACAAAAAAAATACCCAAAAAGTCGAGGTCTTCAATCTGGGCACCGGAACCGGTAGTTCTGTACTCGAAGTGATTGCCGCTTTTGAAAAAGTGAGCGGACAAAAACTCCCTTACAAAATCGTCGGTCGCCGTGAAGGCGATGTAATCTCTGCCTACGCCAACACCGATAAAGCCAATAATGTTCTAGGCTGGAAAGCGCAATCTTCGCTTGAAGATGCTTTGGCAAGTGCGTGGAAGTGGGAGAAGAAGATACGTTCTTGATTAACGGTTGTCTGTTGTCTGTTCTCGATTGTCTGTTATAGAAGGATACTAAGAACGTCATTGCGAGGAGGAACGACGAAGCAATCTTATTCAGTTGAAAGTCGAAAGTCTTCAAGTCAAAAGTATACTAAGAACTTTTGTTTGGTCCAGAAGCTTTGGGATTGGAATTTGGAATTTCAAAAATTGGAATTTAATCAATTCGTCTCTCAGTCTAGCTTTTTTTTCTCGCAATCCCGAAGTTTCGGGACGCAAAGTTTTATTTGTGACTTCGCGACTTGGCGAGAAACAAAATCCTTTTTTGTAGTTATAAAGAATTTACGTAGAAACGAATTTTATCATTTTTGTGGTCACGGATTGCACACGAGCGAAGCGACT
>JAGNTC010000199.1 GCA_017987725.1 Flavobacterium sp. | reverse complement strand
TATTTAGATCGTCAATCAACCTTTACACCATGTATTCAGTCACCCGATTCCCTTTTAATGCTTTAAAAACTAAAAAGCAACCTTAATTCGGGAGCAAATATACCCATTTGAGTTGCACAAAAAAATTATTTGAAATGTAAATACCAAATCGTGCTACCTTTGTCCGCAATTTGAATCAAGATGAAACGGATTTTTCTATTTATAACTCTGCTCGGTTTGCTTTTACTTTCGGGAAATTGCCAAAAGACTCCGTCAACCAAACCATCGACTGCTACTACAGCAATTGTTCGTTATGCTCATGGATTTTCAATTCAAAAGCAAGCGCAATACACCCTGCTAACCATAAAAAATCCATGGCCCAATTCAACCAAAACCTATACATATGTTTTGGCTAAGCGACAAGCCGTTATCCCCGATAGTTTGAAGATCTACCCAACAATTGTAGTACCTGTAAAAAAACTAGTGGCCACATCTACCACCCATTTGCCCTCCTTGGATATGTTGGGTGAAAGCAATGCGCTGGTGGGTTTTCCCAATTTGAATTACATCTCATCTGAGAAAATTCGCGCGCGCATTGAAAAAGGCAAGGTTACCGAACTGGGGAACAACCAAAACCTGAACACCGAAGTAGTACTCAACTTGCGCCCCGAAGTGATCATTGGCTACGGCGTTGACCACAAAAATTCCGGCTTGGATTTTCTTGAACAATCTGGTCTAGCCGTTATATTAAATGGCGATTGGAACGAGCAATCTCCCTTGGGCAAAGCCGAATGGATCAAATTATTTGGTGTCTTATTTTGCAAAGAAGCCCAAGCAGAAAAAGTATTTAATCAAATTGAACAATCCTATTTACGCACCGCAGAGTTGGTAAAAAATGTAACACACAAACCCACAGTATTGGCTGGAGCTATGTACCAGGATAGTTGGTATTTGCCTGAGGGTAATAGTTGGGCTGCGCAATTTATTGCCACTGCTGGTGGTGATTATCTATGGAAAGACACCAAAGGGAGCGGAAGTTTATCATTGCCTTTTGAGTTGGTATTTGAAAAAGCGTCCAACGCAAGCATTTGGATAGGTCCAGGCCAATTTAGCAGTTACCAAGAAATGGCCCAAAGCAGTAAACATTACACCAAATTTTCTGCTTTTCAACACAAAAAAATAGTTACTTTTAGCAGCAAGAAAGGAAAAACTGGCGGTGTCATTTACTATGAACTGGCACCCAATCGACCAGACCTGGTGTTGCAAGATTTAGTTAAAATACTTCATCCTACGCTTTTACCACAGCACAACTTGTATTTTTTTGAGCCGTTACATTGATGCAAAAAAAATCTAAAATCACGCGCTATTTTCTGCTAATCAGTTTAGCGGTTGTGGTATTGTTTATAGCAAATATTTCTTCCGGAGCAGTCACAATTCCATTTTCAGCTGTAGTAAATGCTTTAGCTGGAGGCTCTAGCAACCCCAATTGGGACTACATCATCTTGGCCTACCGCTTACCCAAAGCCATTACAGCAATTTTAGTTGGCATGGGATTGTCCGTAAGTGGCTTGTTGATGCAAACCTTGTTTCGTAATCCGTTGGCTGGTCCTTATGTATTGGGCTTGAGTTCTGGATCAAGTCTTGGCGTGGCAGTGGTTGTTATGGGAGCTGGGATTCTCCCAATTGAATTGGCTGCTCTAGTGCAGTCACCTTACAGTTTGATTTTGGCTTCTTGCATGGGCAGCTTTCTTGTACTGCTTGCAGTTATAGCAGTAGCGCAAAAAATCAAAGACACCATGGCTTTGTTGGTCGTGGGACTCATGTTTGGCAGTTTCAGCAGTGCAATTGTAGCGGTCTTGTCTTATTTTAGTTCGGCTGAAGCACTTCAAAAATTCACCTTTTGGTCGTTGGGAAATTTGGGTAATTTAAACTGGAATACCATCAGCATTCTAGGGAGTTGTGTGGCAATAGGTATTTTATTAAGCATTTATACTCTCAAGGCATTAGACGCTTTATTGTTGGGTGAAAATTATGCCAAAACGCTAGGTATACAATTTACCCAAACCAAGTACGTCCTAATTATTGCCACAGCCATCTTGGCCGGCAGCATTACTGCCTTTGTAGGTCCTATTGCGTTTATTGGTTTGGCCGTGCCGCATTTAGCCAAATTGCTTTTTCAAACCAGTCAGCACAAAGTGGTTTTTATCGCTACGCTGCTCATTGGATCGGCACTTTTGTTGCTGTGCGACATGCTTACACAGCTTCCAGGAACCTCATTTTATCTGCCGATTAACGCCATCACATCGCTCATTGGCGCACCAATTGTAATTTGGTTATTGGTTAAAAAACAACGCTTCTAATGGAAAACAGTTGCCTACACACCCACAATTTAGCCATTGGTTACAGTGAAAACAACCAAATCAATTGCCTGGCCAACACAGGAGAATTGAGCTTGCACAAAGGGGAATTGATTGCTGTAATTGGTCAGAATGGGGTGGGAAAATCAACCTTGTTGCGCACCTTGTGTGGACTGCAAAAACCGGTAAGTGGTACTTTTTCTATTTTAAATAAAGACATCCAAACCTACAGCGGAAAAACACTGGCACATCAACTCAGCGTAGTTTTGACCGAAAAATTACCTCCGAGTAACTTGACCGTTTGGGAACTGGTGGCCTTGGGAAGACAGCCCTACACCAATTGGATTGGACAACTTTCAGCACAGGATACACAGGCAATCGCAGCTGCCATATCCGATACAGGATTGACAGCCATTCAGCAGCAAAAGCACTTTAGCTTGAGTGATGGTCAATTACAAAAAACATTGATAGCCAGAGCATTGGCTCAAGAAACTCCGCTAATTATTTTAGATGAGCCTACAACGCATTTGGATTTGCTGCACAAATTAAAACTGTTGAAACTCCTTAAACTGTTGTGTGTCACACAACAAAAATGTATATTGTTTTCTACCCACGACATAGAGCTCGCATTGACACTTTGTGACCAATTACTGGTCATGACGCCTCAAAAAGTAGTGCAAGGCAGTCCAAAAGAATTAATTGATAATGGCACCATTGGCGAGGTCTTTCGTGATGAATCCATTGCCTTTGATCCACAGACCAAAACGTTTAATTTGGTGCTGTAAGTTGGATTTGTCGTTTGGCTTCTCCAAGCACAAAAGCACAGGCATTGGCCACATTAAAACTGCG
>JAGNTC010000065.1 GCA_017987725.1 Flavobacterium sp. | reverse complement strand
GTAAAAAATAATGGGATTAAAAAAACTCATGTCAAAGCCACGTCCGTTGGTATTGGCCCAAATCACCGATTCAAAAAGCCCAATATTTAATCGTTTAGAGGCATTCCAACTCAGGTAATGATTGGCCAAATATTTGGTCGCATAGGTGCGTTCTAAGGTGACTTCTGGCCGAACATCCTTTAAAAACATGTAGGTGTTGGTGTATTGTATTTTCCAGAATTTGGTATTCAATTTAAAATAAGGATACGGACTCACCCCGTCGGTAGTGATTAAAGAACGGTAACCATCACCCACAAAGTTTCGGCCATAGCCACTTTGCAAGGTAAAAAAGTCAGCCGGTGTATAGGTGATGGTTGCTTCGGCCAAGGGCATATCAAAGGCGTTGGTTTTAAATCGTTTGGCAATACCAATACCAGGAATTACTGCAGGATCACCCCCGGCGGGCGCGATGGATTCAGCATAGCGGTTAAAGTAATCGGCAAAACGGCCTTGGCTTTCAAAAACAGTAGTAGAAAACGTAAGTTGCTGACCCAACCCCCCTTGCACCTGCACCCCGCGGGTATTGATAAATGTAGCATTGGATACCGTTGAAGAACTTTTACCCAACTGAAAATCAACAATAGGGTTTACCGTAAACCAATACGAATCCCCTTGAATAGCAGCCATGTGTTCGTTAAATAGCTTACGGCCCCACCATCCTTTTTTGGCATACAACATCGATTTGTGTTCGTTTTCGATAGAGTAATATGCCGCGACTGTTCGGTACGAAAAAGGCTTGATTGCAGTATGATTATTCCCTCCTACTTGGTTGAGTGCCGCATCAAAATGGGCGTAAAAACTATGCGAAAAAGGAATTGAAATGGCGCTTTTGTACTCGGGATTACTGTACTTGGCATAGGTTATTTTGTCGTATTCCTGCAATTCCTTGTTGCGGTTTTGGTAATAATCTTGCGCCGAAGTTTGCGCCTGTTGTTTAGCCTCGGCCGCCAAGTCTGCACTGCTTTTAAGCGGAATAGCAATCTTTATGCTGAACTTCGCAAAGGTAGGTCGTCCATCAAAAGTGGCCGGTTGAAACAAAGGAAATAGGCCAAACACGGTTTGTGTCGCTTGGGTTAATGCCGTATCTGGACTGTCCACATACAAAACCTTGCAGCTCCCACCTTCTGTAACTTCAAACAAAACCATAAGGTTGGCCTGATAAGAAGGTTCCTTTGCGTATGCTGGCAATTCGATATGGTTGTATATAAAATCTTGCACATATTCTGCAAAACATTGCTCAAGTTGGGATTCAGGGGTAGACTCACAACTGGCTGGTCTGGGTGGCAACTGATTGTTTTGACGCAGCAGCTGTGCCTGAATGGACCAAGTGATGAGCAGGGCAAAAAAAAGAAATTTACTTTTCATGTAACGGTATAGTTAATGTGCTTAATACGTCAAATTTTGGGCATGACCCTCGGCAATTTGTTTGGCTGCCGATGTGCCAATACGTTTGACACCCAATCGAATCAAAGCCACAGCCTCTTCATAGTTTCTAACGCCGCCTGCCGCTTTTACCGGTAAGGGAAAACTGTTTTCTAACATCAATAGTATGGATGAAAATGGAGCATCTGAAGCAACCCGAGCAGCAGCGGGGTAAAACCCTGTAGACGATTTTACGAAGACATTGGCATAACAGTCCTCTTTAAAATGAGCAATCACCACATTTTTGATCAAGACTGTAAATTGGATGATTTGGGCAGGACTCAAGGCGTCAACTTCAATTATCCATTTCACAATTTTTTGGTGGTCCATTCCCAACTGCGTACAAGCCCGTATTTCACTTTTTACCAAATCAATCTTTCCCGCTTTAAATGCGTGGTAATTGGCCACAAAATCCAAATCATCGGCGCCGTTTTGTATAGCCAATGTTGCTTCGTCTATTTTTTGCTGCGTAGTCGATTGTCCCAAAGGAAAATCAATTACGGTTCCTACTGTAAGTGGAGAATGAGCCGCAATTATCATTTGCTTGGCCGTAAATACCCATTCGGGCCGAATCATGATCAATTTAAAATCGGCCGTGATGGCTTCTTGAATTTTTTCCGCAACCAAGGCAGCATGTGCTTGCGCGGACAAGTTGTCCTGTTCTGCCGTTTTTAAATAGGTCGCGTCAAGGTATTGTTTGATATTCATGGTATAAAAATAAAAAATCCCACCAATGTGGGACTCTTATGTGTCGTAAAATTCACCGTTGTTTTTTGTTTGTTCTAAACAAAAAAAGCATCGCTAATAAAGCTGTGATCGCCCCAACTGTGTTTGCTAGTACATCCAACACATCGGCTTTACGATTGTGTGTTAAATAGGCTTGAGCAAATTCTATGCTAACTCCAAAAAGGAAAGAAAACGCAAACACCAGGAAAACAGAAAAAGCAAGCCGGTTTGTTTTGGCAAAAAAATATAAAAACCAAAGCAAGGCAAAAACAAAATGAAAGCAAAAATGAACATATTTGTCGGCGCCTTTAATGCCTACTTTAGGCAAATTGCTGCCGTTCATCAAACACAAAATGGTTACAAAAAGTGTCCAAAGTAGTGCCGACCAAAAATAAACTAATTTATGCCCCAATAAGGTTTTTATAGTCATCGCTTGAAAGTAATTCTTCGTATTCACTCGCGTCAGAAACTTTCACTTTGATCATCCAACCGTCTCCGTATGGATCGGTATTTACGGTTTCGGGAGCAGACTCTAATCCTTCGTTAAAGGCAACAATTTCACCCGACATCGGCAAGAACAAATCAGAAACCGTTTTTACTGCTTCCACTGTACCAAAAACATCATCTTTGGCTAAGTTTTGGTCAAGGGTTTCTACTTCTACATAGACAATGTCTCCCAATTCTTTTTGGGCAAATGCAGTGATGCCCACGGTGGCAATGTCTCCTTCTAATGAAACCCACTCGTGGTCTTTGGTGTATTTTAATTGTGCTGGAATATTCATAGTTCGTTCAGTATTTGTGGGGCAAATGTATCGTTTCCCCTAGAGTTATTAAAATGTTTTCTTGTTAATTTCCAAAATTGTAACGCAGGGTAAATCCGCCACGAATGTTTGTAATTGGGAAAGAGGTTGAAATCACTGGCTTCGAAAAAGAGTGATCGTAATAGAAGATGGCTGTAAAGTTTTTACTAAACGCATAATCGGCTGTAAGTTTGGCCGACCAAATGTTTTGCCCGCCAGAAAGTTGGTTGTTGTTGTAGTCTAGGTAACGGACAATTGTCTGGCTATTTCGGTAGGACCCGTCCAATCGAAGGTTGATGTCACTCTTGATAATTCCGGTTGGATTGTCGGCCAGTTTTGAGGAGAAAATAACGTCTTTGATGCGGTAACCCAATCCCATGATGTACTCAATTCCTTTTACTTCTGTGAGTAAATTGTTGTCAAAACTCAATGAAAGGGCGCGGTCTTTTTTCATTTCAGCCAATACTTTCACCGAATTTTTCAATTCAAAATCCACACGAACCAAGGGGCTAAATTGCTCCACCAAGTTCACATTCGAAATGAGCAACTTGTTGTATAAATTTCCTCCGGCATCTACATTTAATGCCCCACTTGGTAAATAGCCTGAAGGTGCTTTGTCAAACTCAAAATTAGATCGGAACGAGTTCAGGGTATAGGTCGCTTTGTAGCTGTTTTGAATCGAGAAACGTTTAAAGTTCTCTTTGAAAAAAGTATAACGCATCAATCCGCTGTATTTAATCGTCCAGTTGGGAATGGGAATGTTTCTGAAGGCATCTAAGGAAATGCCTTTAGCCGATTGACCGGCTCCTTCGCCCGTAAGCCCTGTATAGGCAGCCAAAAATGAGGGCAGCAATACCGCTTGATTGTTTCGACCAAAACCTACAGGATATCCCACATTGGCAGCATAAATGGGATTGGTTAAGTCGCTGTAAGCTCCTTCCCCGTAGCGCGGAATGGGGTTGGCCCCGTAAAAGTTTTCAGCCAAACGATTGGCAATGATGAGTCTGTTGCTGCGGAATTCTTCAAACGCCGACGAAAAACTCTCGTCACTGGTTTTGAATGCCGTTTTGAGCATGTTGGTTGAGATGGAATAATTGCCAAAAGTATAAGGCGAACGCGAATTGTATTGGCCATCGGTCACGTCATATTGCTCCGAATAATTTTCTACAAAGGTTCGGTCGGCAGTCAAATCAACTTTAAAATCAGGAAACAAATCAATGTTAGCCGTCAGGTTTAAGGTTTTGGAAGTAACCTGCGTAAAATTTTGGTTGAAGTTTGGATAAGTTGTCAACCACCCATTTCGGGCTGCCTCGTATCGCACATCGTCTTGCGAACCAAAGATAAATCCTAAGGTGGGTTTAGAGCTTCCAAAGAATCCCAAGCCGGGAGTATACCCGGGCAATACGGTACCGCGGTTTTCTGTGTAATTGGCTTGAATATTTCGCACGCTGGTTAAAAACCCGATTAATCCATTTACAAATAAACTTCCTTCATTGGCCACTTGAGGCGCCGCATTGGCTACTTTTTGACCCGGTTTTGGAGCCGTGTTTGCTGCGGTTTTGGCAGGTGTTTTTCCTTTGCTTTTGGAAAGCCCAATGTATTTGTAAAAGGAATCCATGTTAAAGGTGGTGTTTAACTTGTGCGAGGAAGCATTTTGAATGGTGTTCCCCAAGTTATACGACACCCCATTTTCGTCCACAAATTCAGAAAGGGCCAATGAGGCGCGCTGCCAATTGTAATCTCCGGTATAAGAATAGGTCGATTTGACAAAACTGAAAACGGGAATTTTATTTATGGGTATATCATAATTCACAACAAATTGCTGCGAGTGTTGATTGGGATCGCCCACATCCCAATAATCATCCCAAATGGTTACGGTATTATCGGGTTCATTGAATTCATTTAAGTAGTTGCGAACTATGTTGCTAGATGTTGCCGTATAATTAAATTTAAGTGACTTGGTCATGTTGTAGTTGAAGCCGTACTGGTAATTGAATAAAAAGTTTCGACGGTATAAAGGGTCAAGCGGAATTCCTTCCACATCAACTTGACGAAACTGTTGCTTGTTGAATTGACGCAAAATGGTGCTGCTGAAATTGATGGTAGAGGGCATGTAATTAAAATTGAAATCACGCAGCATTTTCCAGTATTCACTCTTTTTAAGAAACTTACTTTTTTTGAGCGGCTCTACTGGCTTGGGCTGAATGGTAAACGAATAATCTGCAGTCGTTCTCACCTGCTGGTCTCTGAAACTCTCGATTTCGTAATTGTGTCGATTTACCTCGTTGTATGAATACGATAAGGTGAGGTTTTCGGGATCGTAAATACGTGTTTTTTGTTTTTCTGAACGCTCTTTTCTCACCCCAATAAAGTTGATGCTTTGTCTTTTGGTGTAATCGATCGCACGGCTTCGGATGTTTTCTCTTTCGTTGGCATCGGGTGTAACATCTAATAATTGTTGCAGGCGAATGTCCTGACTAAAGGGATCGTATTGTGGGGTAATGGTCTCTTCGCCAATAGCATAATTGAAAGGAAGGGTGATGTTCCATTTTTTAGGCAATAATTTACCCAAACTTAAATTGGTGACAATATTGTACTGTTGCATGTCGTCACGGCTGCGTTCGTTGGGTCCTTGCTCCAGTGTTCCAAAGCCAATTGTACTCATTTTACCGGTAGCCGAAACGGTAGCAAAATCGGCAATATTTCCATCGATGTTTACCACAGCTGCCATCCCGCCTTTGTTATCCATGTCGGCCAAACGCAATTCATTAAACCAAACCTCACCACTCACATCTTTGGGCAGAAGCGGCACGCCCGAGGGATCCGTTCCACCAGTAGTGTTGTTTTTAATCCCGACCATCAAGGTGCGGACCAAACCAAAATTGGGATTTCCACGCACACCAATTTTTAGCTTGGCAGGACGGGAAGGATCCAACTCGTTTTCCATTTTATAAAAGATCTCGTTTGGCCCCAAAGGCGGTTCTTGACGAGACAATATTTTAAGTTGGGTTAACAAATCCAATTGCAGGTCAATATTATTGGCTTCTGGCCATACCAATTCAGGCGTGTTGGATCCAGCGGCCGATATTTCTAACGGAATTTCGATTTGGTAAAAGTTTTCGGTAAAGTCGTTTCCAAATCGGATGAAACCAACCATTTCATTATTGGCTACAGGTGAAGCGTCAGCTACCAATGCTTCGGCGTGGATAAACATTTTGAGTTTTTTAAACTGACGCATGTCCACGCTGATGTTTTTGAACACGGCTCTTGAATCGGTTGTCTCTAAATCTTTGACACGCAGCGCCAAAGATTGCTCATTTTGATTGATGATGGAATTGTTGTTGAACAATTGCTCACGAACTACGCCTGGTGGCGAAATATAATTGATGGGTAATCGTTCGGAATTTTCTTGAATATTTACGGTTTCAATATCAAAATCGGTGCCATCCAAGTCGTTGGTTTGATCATCTTCTGCATCCAAGGATTTCAAGTAGCGTCGCCACTCTCCTCTCACCAAATCCAAGGCGCCAAAACGAAGGGTAATTTGGTTTTCAAAATCGGTCATGTAGATCCGCATGAAACGTATGGAACGAAAATCAGAGATTGGCCCCACTTTGTCTTGAAATTGCGTAACCGGTATTTTAAATTGAATCCATCGAGCAGGTGTGGTGTCTCCACCTGTAGCACCTGGGGTTTGCGCCAATGTTTCCATTACATTGGTCACATAAGGAGACGAGCCTACGTTCATGTTGGGTTGCAAGTCAATTTGGTATTCGTAGTAGGCATTAAACCCATCCATGGTATTGTCTCGGTTGATGTCTTCTACATCGGGAAGGGTTGAATTTCCACGATTGGTATCGGTAACACTCACGGGCGAGTTGCCTTCCATCCCGTTGTAATTTTTATAGCGATCCAATACCGAACCCGCTTCGCTTAGATAAAACGAATAATTGTCGGCAGCAGGATCAGGCAATCCAGTGAAGTTGCTGTAAATGGTTGATTCTTGGGCATCAGCCAATCCATCAAAACCAATATCCTGAACCTGTCTGTTTCCTTCATTGGTATCAAAGGCATACAACAACGACTGCGATACCGGCACTTTTCCCCAGGGTGTAGTGTAGGGAGCCAAGGTAGACCCCACTTCAGGTAAGCCGTTTTCAAATTGTTTTCTCCCGTCTTTCAAAATATCTTCCGAGATAGATCCCAAATTGAATACAATTTTTCCAGGGTTCGCTAAGTCTTGGGGCGTAACATCGTTTCCAACATAAGGATCCAACATCCAAAACTGAATGTACTCCACATTCCCTTGTTCAAAATTGGTGGAATTCAGCGAACGGGTGATTCCTCCAAAATTGTCTTTTGGATTGGGTAACTGATTGTTTGCGGCAGCCAATACATTATTGTTGTACGGACCACGCTCCTTTGGGTAATAGGTCATGTCAAAGGTGTTGATCACCTGACTTTGCCCTACGGCGATATCGGTATTGGGGTATAATTCTTGACTAAAAATACGACGGGTTTTGTTGGATGAAATATCGTCAATCGAAATGCCGCCCGGTCGTTGGGTGTAAAAAATAGGGTCAATGCTGTACCAACTCAATTTGGCACGCTTCTCGCCATAGGCTAGTCCTGCTGCGCCCTCATTAAAATCTTTTACGGTAGTTACGGGTGTGGAACTCAGCGTCCAAGAAGTTGGTGTGCGCAAATCGATATTGGATTGAGAACCCTCAAAATCATCCACATATATGGTTGCTTCCCCACCAAATTGATCCCCTTGCGAAGCCTCCGGCTTTAAGAATGCAACTTCCCCTCTCAAGGAAAAGGTGGAGGGTACATCTGTATCCATGTTGGGCAACTTGTTTACCCAGCGAGTCAACAAAGGAACATCGGCAGAGAAATTGGTATTTACCCCAAAAATGGTGTTGTTCACAGATTCTTGCCCGTAAGACGATTTGGTGGTCATGGGGCGTTCGGTCATTTTTAAAAAAGTACCGCCTACAACAAATTTTTCAGAGAACTTGTGCTCCACATTGAATCCCATAAAACGGCGTGTCTGTTGACCAAAGGTGGAATTGTTTTCTACCGAAACTTCAATGGGCGTATTGGAGGCCTGTAAAGCTGGATCTAAAATTTGAACTCGACCCGCTTGGTAATTCACGCTGTAATCTACGCCTTCTACTAAAATTCTTCCGCCAGCGGTTACCACTACAGACCCTTTGGGCACATTAAAAGCCCCGATTGGAATGCCGTCCCCTCCGGTTGATTTGAATTTTCCCTTTAATAAATATTTATTTTTAGCACTTTCTTGCAAGGCGGTTGCTTGGGTTTGGTCATACAAACTTTTAAATACATACTTGCGTTGGTTGTCATTGTAATCCAATAAAGATGTAGGATTTCCCTCGTAATTTTCTGTGTCGTTGAGTCGTAGTTTGTTGAAAATTAATTTTCCAAATGGCTCCACAGCCGTAAATATAATGCGGCCATTTTGCGGGTCAACGGTGAGTCCGGGCATGAAATCAAAGAAACCGTCACCGCCAACTTGTGGATCATTGGTGATGTTTAACTTATCTAAATTAAACACCTTGAGTAAAGGCGTTTCTGCCAAGCGATTTTCAGGCAATGGGTTGGCCGGGAAAGGCGTTCCATCTACAGGTTTAATGTAATTTAATGGCGAAGGATCCGCATAGAAAATATTAAATTTAAAGTCGTCTTGCTGCAACTGAAAAGCTCCAGGAATTTGGTAAATATTTTTCATCATCAAATTCCAAATAGGCGCCTCCACATTGGTGAGGTTACTTTTTAGCATTTTCAACAATAAGGTTTGGCTGGTAATGGAAGGCTGACCGGTATTGTCATTGGTTGTACCCACTTGAGTAGCATCAACCCCATCATTTCCAAATTCACCCACTTGATACACTTGATCGCCAATGGTGTATTGATAGGCAACTGCCAACACCTCATCATTGGCCAAGCGTTGCTGTAAGGAAATGTAACCCAATTGTTGATTAAACGAAAACTCGTTGGTGTTTAATTTGCGGGCGTTTTCAAGCTTAGCATAATCTTGGGCTTCTACACCAACCACTCCTGTAAAACCTTGACCAGCTGTGGCAATTTCACGAATTTGAGAATTCAAGTAACCGCCTCCTGTGGTGATAAGGCTAGGGTCGTATTTGTTGTTTTTGTTGTCCACGGGCGAATTGGGATTAGCCAAGAAGAAACCGGCTGTGTTGGGTGTAATGACCACGTCGGTATCGGGCACGTTGGGGATTTGCGCTTCTCCTAAATCCTGTAAGGCAATAATGTTTCGCAGGTTGTTATTGGTGTTGGTAATCCTATTTTGTCTGTTGGTTACCCACACTTCTAAACGCGTAATTTGCACTCGGCTGTCAATAAATGGATAATTTTTCATGGCCGAATCATACTTGTTTCGGAAGTATTGCGATAGGAAAAAGTGGCGATCAGAATCATAATCCAAGGCAAACATTTCAAAATCTTGGATGGTGCCTCCCCCTTGTGCTGTCACCGATTTGGTTTGCGATTTTTGTTCTGAGAAAATACCGGTCACACTGGTTTTACCAAATTGCAATAAAGCCTTTACTCCAAATAAACTTTGTGCCCCACGAATCAAGGAACTGTTGAGTGGCAAACTCACGTTACCTACTTCAATTTTTTGTACGATGTCGTCTTCGGTAGGCGTGTATTCTAATTTAACGGCATTCTGGAAAGCAAAGGTAGATTGGGTGTCGTAATTGGCAGTAACCTGCAAACGGGTTCCCACTTTACCCATCAAACTCATGCTGATTCGCTGATTAAAATCAAAGGTGGTAGCGGTTCTATTTCGGGGTGAAATGGCGGGATTATCTAATTTGGTATAGCGCAATCCCAAATCAATTTCAACCGATCCCGATGGTTTAACATCGATGGTATTGCTTCCAAAAATCGAACTAAAAAATCCAGAATTCACATAGTAACGGGGAAGCAAATCGCGTTTGGCCTCTTCAGATCCTTCTTTTTTCCCATCCATGGCATCACCCTTCTTTTTGAAATAGTTGCGCATGGATTCCCGCAAAACCAATTGATCGTATTCTTTGGGTGTTAAAATAATCGGGTAACTGATGTTAAATCCCTCAACCGAATTGGTGTATATGTAGCGATCCGTAACGGGATCATAGGTATAGGCTTCTAATACGCTAGGCGGATTTTGCAGCACAAGTTTACCCAAACTGCTGCCTGTTTTAACTGAGTCTTCGGGTTCCTCTTCTTGCACTTGAGCGCTAGCTTGGAACGCGCATACAAAAACAAGTCCTACAAGGAAATGCAGTA
>JAGNTC010000198.1 GCA_017987725.1 Flavobacterium sp. | reverse complement strand
GGCTTTGGCCACATTTGCCTTATGGATTGCCTGTTTTATTCTTACCTATACCTTTCCGTTACTCAACAAATCCTTTGGTGCCGCCGGAACTTTCTGGGTCTATGCGGGAATTTGTGTTCTCGGATTCTTCTTTGTGCTACGAAAATTGCCTGAGACTAAAGGAAAAACATTGGAAGAAATTGAAAATGAATTAGTGAAATAGTCTTAACAATTTCTTTTTTATGCAAAAAAACATTTAGTCAGTATATTAATAAATTAATTTATATGAAAAAACACAATCGTACCGTTTTAATATTTTTGTTTCTATTTGAATGTACCTTTCTTTCGGCGCAGAACAACAATGAGAATTTTAGAATAAACCAACTTTTTAATTTTGGATGGAAATTCAAAGCAGGTGATATCTCGAATGCCCCAGATTTAACTTTCGATGACAGTGATTGGCGCAAGCTGGATTTGCCACATGATTTTCAGTTTGAGCAGCCTTGGGATAAAACAGCTAATCGAGGACGTGGATTTAAAGCGACAGGCATAGGCTGGTATCGAAAAACCTTCAAAGCTGATCCAAAATGGGTAGGAAAACAGATAGTGATTGATTTTGAAGGTATTATGCTGTCGGGAGAAGTCTGGGTCAATGGAAAGAAAATAGGTGGAACTAGTTATGGTTATCTTGGTTTTGAAGCCGATATTGCCGATGTCATTAAATACGACGCAGATAATGTAGTTGCCGTTCGAGCGACAACAGAAGGTAGTTCCCGCTGGTATACAGGTGGCGGACTGTTTCGCGATGTGCATTTGGTAGTCAAAGAAAAAGTTGCTATTGCACGTCATGGCGTTTTTATAACGACTCCAACTATTTCAGACAAGAATGCTGAAGTCAGTGTACAGGTAGAAATATCGGGAATTAAAAATAAAGAATATGAACTGGAAATTAATACAAAAATCTTTTCTCCAGAAGGGAAACAAGTCGCCGAAACAAAAACGATGGCTCCAAAAAAATCAAATCTTGTTGAAGTAGAAGTTCCATTGCCAAAGGTAAATATTCCTAATCCACAGCTGTGGTCTTGCGAAACTCCCAATCTTTATTCAGCCGAAGTCGTATTGGTGTTAAATGGTAAAGTGATTGACAAACTCACCAAAAAGTTCGGGGTTCGTACCATTGAGTTTTCCAAAGAATTTGGATTAAAATTAAATGGCAAAAAGGTTTTTCTTAAAGGTGTTGCCAATCATGATGATCTAGGTGCTGTAGGTGTCGCTGCTTACAGAACTTCGATTGCCAGAATGATGGATCAATTGAAAGCCTTTGGTTTTAATCATATTCGAACGTCTCACAATCCGTATTCAGAATCCTTTTTTGAATTGGCTGATGAAAAAGGAATTTTGGTTGTAGATGAATTATACGATAAATGGGGAAGCATTCAGGCTTGGGCTGGAGGTGCGCCATGGAATGACATTTGGTACAACAATATGAAAGAATGGATTAAAAGAGACCGCAATCATCCTTCGGTTATTATGTGGAGTTTTGGAAATGAATTGCAGTTTCAGGAAGAAAGATGGAATTGGCCAACAACTGATTGGGGCGTAACAACATACAACATCATGAATGTGGTAGCCAAACGCTACGATCCTACCCGCAAAACCACGGTTGCCATGTATCCTGCCCGTGCCGGTGGTATTATCAGGGCCAACCCGGATTTTCGTATCAAAGAGAACATCGTTCCACCCGAATTGTCAACAGTGACCGAAATTGCAAGTTTCAACTATACTTGGGAAGATTACCAAGAGTATTTAAAGCACGCACCCAATATGATTATTTATCAAAGTGAGGCAGTGACCAACGAGTTAGCAGCACCATACTTTGGAATGGACAGAGATAAAATGGTCGGATTGGCTTATTGGGGCGGAATCGAATATTGGGGCGAATCTCAAGGTTGGCCAAGAAAAGGTTGGAACTATTCGTTTTTCAATCATGCGATGGAGCCTTTTCCACAAGCATGGTTAACAAAAAGTATTTTCAAAGACGAATCTTTGGTTTATATCGGAGTGGTAGATAGTGAAGGTGAATCGAAGATGTGGAATGACCAGATAGTGGGGCAAAAAGTTATTTCGGCGCATTGGAATCGTACAGATGGAAGTAAATACAATTTGTACACTTATACCAATGCCGATGAGGTAGAATTATTGGTTAATGGAAAATCTATCGGAGTACAACTAAATAGTACTGAAGTAACAAAACGCAATACCATTTATTGGAAAGATGTTCCCTATACAGCAGGTAAAATTACGGCTATTGCCCGAAAAGGAGGCAAAGAAGTAGCCCGTCACGAACTGGAAACTACCGGAAAAGCTGTTGCTTTAAAAGTGGAAACAGAAAATACAAACTGGAAAGCGGATGGTATGGACCTTCAATATGTAAGAGTATATGCCATTGACAGCAAAGGACGTAAAGTACCAACTGCTGCCGGAGAAGTAGCTTTTGATGTAAATGGGGAAGCTAGTATAATTGCGGTGGATAATGGTGATCATTTAAGCGATGATTTATTTGATGGCAATAAAAAGGATCTTTACAAAGGATTTGCAATGGCTATTTTACGTTCAGGACAAAAAGCTGGGACTGTAAAATTGAAAGTTACTGCGGCAGGATTGAAAGGGATTGAGAAGACCTTAACAGTAAAATAATTTGATGATAATTTAAACCATTAATATGAAACTAAGGGTTTTGATGTTTGTAAAGATAGCTTTGTTGTCGGTAGCCTCAGTTTTTGCACAGGAGAAACCTATAGTAGCCCAAGTCGATGATCAGTCTGCAGTGAAAACGGCGGCAGCTGAACTTACTGTCGTTAATGCAGAAGCCGTTTACGGTAATTTGACACTGCCTACCAATAGCAACGGAGCAACCGTAAGTTGGTCCTCTGACAATGAGAAACTCGTTACAGCAAGCGGAGAGGTTACCCGACCGGAAAAACGCGACACCAAGGTAGTATTGCACGCAATAATCAAGAAAGGATCTGCAACAGCATCCAAAGACATCAATGTTCGTGTTGTCAAGGCATTAAAAAAAGCAGCTGATAAAGCGTACCTTTTTGTTCACTTCACGTTCACTGAAGAAAAGATTCATTTTAGCCTTTCGAAAGGGAATAATGCGTTGGATTGGCATGAACTCAATAACGGGAAACCTATATTCACTTCAACACTTGGAACAACAGG
>JAGNTC010000064.1 GCA_017987725.1 Flavobacterium sp. | reverse complement strand
CTTCAGATCATATTGTCCAATAGGTAGGCCATTGTTATCAATTACGTATGGCTCAATTATATGCGAATAATTCTTGGTTTTAAAACGCCATTGAAAGCCGCCAGCAGATTTTGTAAAACTATTTAAGTTTTGACCAATTGCATTCGGAACAACTCCAACTGCATCACTTGCTGCATTCAAACTTTTAAATTCTTTAATAAAATTACCCTCAAGATTATATTGTAAAACAGGCGTTTTTCTGCTATTAGCTGCAGCAATTCTCGCCTCCGCAATTGCTCTTGAGGATGGTGTGTAATCTCTCTTATGGTCAGGGCTTATCATTCCAGCCATCGCCCAAAAAGCCAATCCAAGCTTTTTGTTTTTTGGAAAAGATCGGTGTAAAAGCCAATGACTCACAAAATGTTCTCGCGCTGTGAGATAAACTAGATTTGAATCTTGATTTACGTTATCAAGATTATTTTCAATTAAAAGCTTTTCCCCAAAAATACATCTAGGTACAATGTGGTGAAGCTCTAAATATCCTCTGCGTTCCCTGCTTTTTGCATTATTGACTATTCTGTAATATGTCTCTAAATAATCCAATATACAAACGAAATTTATCTATTTTATTAACTTATGTGTTTACACCTTAAATATTCGCCTATCCAACATTTTTGATAGTAAATACGGAACTTTATCGCGTTTTGTAAATGTAAAATAAATGATTAATAAATCGCCAAAGTGCTTATTAATTAATAATTGCAGTATTATTCTGCGCACAGTTTTGGCACTCAGAAATTCTGCCTTGACCATCGGATTTGGAAGAAACAAAAAAAGTCGAAACTCGCGTTTCGACTTTTTTGTGGAGAATACCGGAATCGAACCGGTTACCTCTTGCCTGCCAGGCAAGCGCTCTAGCCAAGTGAGCTAATCCCCCATTCGGGTGCAAATATATTAAAAAGATGTATTTAACGACAAAGAAACACCAGAACTTTCTGGAACAAATCGGCAAACACCGCCTACACAAACTAAACCACCTCTTTGTCGGCCATAATTTAACGATACGCGCGTGGCGTTTTTACGATATGACCCTCCAACATTGTAGTAATGATTTCGGTAATAGGCGGTATCGTTTCCGTAATTGTACAAATCGTATACATACATCGAAAATTTGGAGTTAAAATTATATTCAAAAGTAGCCGCTGCCCAATTTTTACGATCATAATCAGCCCACATGTGCTCTCCCATAAAACGGATTGATTGCCCTTTGTCAAATTTATATATTACGTCTCCCCCTACAATATGGGCATTCACTTCACCTGTAGCATCTTCGATGTATTTTTTGTTATAGTATTGATTGATGTAACTTAAAATAGTTTGCCACTTGGGCGACCATTTTTTAGTGACTTCAAAATTGACATCCGAATAAAATCGCTCCCCAAAACCAAAGAAATCGGTTTTATAATTTTGTGGATTGTAAATATAATAGTCTCCACTTAGTCCATTAAAATTCGACACATTCAGTGCAACTTTAGTCCCGTATTTACCGCCCAATTGGGTTCCTTTTTTAAAGTCGTAAAACAAATCAACTTGGCCCCCAATATCTCCCGCTTTTACATAGCTCGAACCGGCTAAAAGCACATTGGGTTGTGCCTGGTATACATAAATATTGGCTAGATTATAGTGGTGCTGTTTAGTTAAACTCGGAATAAAATTCATAATTCGGTCATTAAAAATATTTCCTTTAGCTCCTCGTTCAGAGAAAAAACTCATGTTCTCCATGCGGCGAAACGACCCATCAACCCCAAAGCCTTTTTTAGAATATCCTAGATTTAACAACAATGCGCTGCCCGGCTTAATCAAATTATTATCCACTTGACCCGGAGCCTGCACCACCGCATCTTCTGTTTTGTAATTGTATTCAGCAGAGAAGTAAACCGAATTGTGTGTCACATTGAAACGTCCGGAAAATCCATTGGTCAAGGCGTCAAAATTGGGACTTTCAATGGTTGTTTTTTCATAGCGCCCCACATAATTCCCTCCGAAGGTTAAATCGGTGGTGTTCCATTTCAGTGCTTTTGAAATGTTCCATTCCCAATCGCCACCAAAAATTTCAGACTGCGCCACATCAAAGCCTGTACGCTGTTTACCATAAATTAACTTGGTGGTAAAAAAAGGACTCGGTTTCAAGATAATTCGTCCTCCGCGCAAAGCATTGTTAATTCCCAAAGCGCGATCTTCCCAGGTTCTAAACAACAAGCCGCTTCCAAACTGTTCGTAATAATATCCAGCGGTAACATCCACTTTTTCTCCTTTGTATTGCACAAAATAGGTGGCTACACTGGTCCCGTTGTATTTTGGATTCATATTTAACAGCGCATTTTGTTCATAGGCTTCGCCCTGAATTCCAGCTATCCATTTTTTATACGAATAATTGACAAACAAATACGAATTGGACCGAAGAGGCTCAGGAGGATGAACCGTTGAATTGCCATCAATGTCTTTCAGGCCCTTGTCATTTAAATACCACTGGGCATTCGATTCGAAGCCTCCACTAAAGATTCCTTTATCTTTGGTTTGATTTTCGGTTTGTGCAACACTGAGTACAGAAGTCAATAGTGCAACAAAGGCACTTGTAAGGCATTTTTTGGTCATTATTTCAACTGCTTCAATTTGGCTAATAATTCAACTTCACTGCCCGGCACATAGCCGTTTTGAATATGTAAAATTTGGTTGTTTTTTACTACAATAGTGTAAGGAATGTTTACAATCGTTAACGCGCGTTTTAAATCTTGATTGGTGTCTAACAAAATAGTATACCCCCAGCCTTTTCCATTCACCATGGGTTTAACGCGTTTTTGGGTGCGTGCATCATCGGTTGCAACAGCAATAACTTCGAGATTAAGCTCTTTTTTCCAATCGTCGATTACCTCATTCAATTCATCCAATTCATTGATACAAGGACCGCACCAAGTTGCCCAAAAAGAAATAAGGTATAATTTATCTGTTTCAGAAAAATCTTTTTTCATAAAAACAGACTTCCCCTCTAAATTGGTTAAGGCAACATCAGGTAATGTGGTTTGCGCTTTTGCGAGTGTACAAAAAAAGAAAAGGAGCAGAACTAGTTTTTTCATGATAGAATTAAATATGTGTACAAATGAATAAATAATCTTACGAAAAGTAAAGTATTTTTCTTTTTATTTGTGGATAGAAAACTATTACGTTGATTTACTATGAAAACAAAGGTTTTAAGCGCACTTTTTGCCATAACAATTTTATTGATTTCTTGTCAAGAAACCAACATCATTAAAAACCTTCCAGATGGATCTTCTTCTGCGCCAGCTGTGAGTGGGTTTTTTAAGAAAAATGTGTTAGTCGAAGATTACACGGGCACATGGTGTGGCAACTGTACACGTGTGTCATGGGCGATGAAAGAAGCCGAAGCCATTTCGGATAAAGTTGTTCCTGTAGCCATTCATAACGGCAATGATCCGTATCATTTTCCTGGTATTGCGCCTTTAAAAAACCTAATTTTACCCAATTCACCACTTGCCTTACCGGTTTCTCGACTCAACCGAATGGAGGTGTGGAGTTTCCCAGAAACATCCAACGTGCAACAGGTTATTGACTTAACCAGTAACAATACTACGATAGGAATTGCCATGAATTCAATAGTAGCAAATGGTACAATTAAACTGGATGTTAAAATAAAATGTTTAGAAGATTACTCGAATTTAAAATTGGTAGTCTATTTGTTGGAAGATAAGTTGTATTTCTTGCAACGCAACTACAACCTCGATTTATACAACGGAGTAAATCCAATTCCTAGTTTTGAGCACAATCATGTGTTACGCGCATCCCTTACCGATATATTGGGGGAACCGATTAATCCAATAAATGAAGGAGAAACATTTGAAAAAAAGTTTGAGATTCCTATCCCAACCGTTACTTCGCCACCAAACTATACCAATATCCCACAAATTAATCCAGAGCACATTAGTTTTGTGGCTTTTGTAGTGCGAGCTGATGACAATAAAGCAGTTAATGCAAGAGCGGCTCACGCCAATGAAAATCAAAACTTTCAAGTAAATCCCTAAAAATATAGGGCTGTATTCATGGCAGACTTTCTTGTGTGGTTAAGTATGGTTCAAGAAAGATGTTGCCTTGATTTACTCGGATAGTTTCAATCAAAACCAAAACTTTACTCCCTAAAGGTTTTACAAGTGGCATTTAATCGAAAATGAAGGGTCATTACCGCTTGAGCAAGTAACGCCCTTGTTCGTATTACCGATCCAAAAACAAGAAGCGTTTAGAATAAATCGTATTTTTGCCACGTAAATATACTATATGAGTCGCATTCGCATCACCAAACAATTCAATTTTGAAACCGGACACGCCCTCTATGGCTACGACGGCAAATGCAAGAATGTGCATGGACACAGCTACAAATTGTCGGTAACGGTAATTGGCACCCCCATCACCGACCGGAACAATGTCAAATTTGGAATGGTGATTGATTTTACCGATTTGAAAAAAATTGTCAAAGAAGAAATCGTCGATCAGTTTGATCACGCCACGGTGTTTAACCAAACTACACCACATGTGTCATTGGCCAAAGAACTCAGCGACCGCGGGCATCATATTATTTTGGTTGACTACCAACCCACCAGCGAAAACATGGTGATTGATTTTGCCCAAAAAATTAAAAATCGCTTGCCCGACACCATCCAATTGCATTCCTTAAAATTACAAGAAACCGATTCGTCATTTGCCGAATGGTACGCCAGCGACAACTAACAACATGCTCATGTCAGCAGCTTCTTCCAAAAAAATATACTTTGCTTCAGACCAACATTTTGGTGCGCCCACAGCCGCTTTAAGCTATCCGCGGGAACAAAAATTTGTGCAGTGGTTAGACCAAATTAAGGGCGATGCCGAAGCGCTTTTTTTACTGGGTGATCTATTTGATTTTTGGTTCGAATACAAAAAAGTAGTGCCCAAAGGCTTTGTACGCGTGTTGGGCAAATTGGCCGAACTGCGCGACCAAGGCATTCCCATTTATTTTTTTGTGGGCAACCACGATTTGTGGATGAATGATTATTTTGAAACCGAACTTCAGATTCCCGTTTACCACGACAACCGGGAATTTAGCTTTTTTGACCAAACGTTTTTAATTGGCCACGGGGACGGAAAAGGCCCGGGCGACAAAGGTTACAAGCGTATGAAAAAGGTGTTTACTCATCCGCTTTCCAAATGGATTTTTCGCTGGTTGCATCCGGATATTGGCGTTTCCTTGGCGCAATATTTATCGGTAAAAAACAAATTGATTTCAGGCGAAGCCGACGTTAAATTTTTGGGCGAAGAAAACGAATGGTTGGTGCAATACGCCAAGCGCAAACTCGAAAGCAAACATTACAATTATTTGGTGTTTGGACACCGGCATTTGCCCATGAATATTGAAGTGGGACCAAATTCAAATTACATCAACTTGGGCGACTGGATTGGGTATTTTACCTACGGTGTGTTTGACAGCTCGGGCTTTGAACTCAAAAAATTCGACTAAGCTTCTTCAGCTTGATCTTCTAAATTTAAATTCCTAAAACTGGGCGAAAATACGGCTGTGCATCCCACAATGAGCAAGGTCATGCTTCCGCCAAAAACTACAGCCGGAACCGTGCCCATGAGTCTGGCCGTAAAACCACTTTCGAAGGCGCCCAATTCATTAGACGAACCCACAAAAATAGAATTCACCGCCGAAACGCGTCCGCGCATCGAATCGGGTGTATGCAACTGCAAAATGGTGTGACGCAATACTACCGAGATGCCGTCAAAGGCCCCACTTAAAAACAATAAAACAACCGAAAGCCAAAACACAGTCGACAGGCCAAATCCCACTATGCAAAGGCCAAAAGCAAAAATGGCCCCCAATAATTTCATTCCCGCATTGCGCGTAAGTGGAATATAGGCAGCGATCAGCATTGTTACAAAAGCACCTACGGCAGGAGCGGCACGCAACATACCAAAGCCGGTTGGTCCCACTTGCAAGATGTCTTGGGCAAAGATGGGCAAAAGCGAAACGGCACCGCCAAACAAGACGGCCACCATATCTAAAGACAAGGCGCCCAAGATGGTTTTGTTTTTAAACACAAACAACAGCCCTTCGCGTAAACTCTGAAAAATGGGTTCGCCAATTTTGGCATTCAATACGGGTTGTTTTGGAATTTTAGACAACGCCCACAAAGCCATAACAGAGCAGCCTAAAACAAAAATCATTGAGCCGTTTACCCCAATCCAATTGATGATAATTCCAGCCACTGCTGAACCCGAAAAAAAGGCCATTTGCCATACCGAACTGCTCCAAGTAGCCGCATTACTGTATAGATTTTTGGGAAGAATTAATCCCAAAAACGAAAACAAAGACGGCCCAATAAAGGCCCGAACTATTCCGCCCGCAAAAACCAAAGCATAAAAACTATACAAGATGGTAGGTGCCGACAACTGTTGTGCTACTGGTTCCCAAGTGAGCAAAAACAAAGCAAGAGTGAGCGCCGAAAAGGCCAAAATACATTTGATCAAAATGCCCTTTTTTTCGTTTTGATCTACAATGTGACCCGCAAACAAAGCCATGCCAATGGCGGGAATCACTTCCATCAGACCAATCAAACCCAATGACAGAGGGTCTTTGGTAAGGCTATACACCTGCCACTCAATCACGATGAACTGCATGGACCAGGCAAACACCATAAAAAACCGCAGCGTCAAAAAATACTGAAAATGCGTATTGCGCAGTGCCGCATAGGGATCCTTTACTGAGTTTGCTTTCATGCTTGAATATCTTTTATACGGAGTTGAATGCTCTCCGTATTATTCCACTCGTTTTCTTCTAGGCAATAAACGGCCTCAAATGATTGGCGTTGGTTCACCAATGAAAGTTTATCGGCCAAGCCAAAACCAATGGCACCAAACCGCTCTGAATTTCCTTGCACCACTTGCAGTTTGAGGTGCGTTTGATCGGCACCGATGGGCTTGGCATAACCGGTATCGCGCAGCTGAGCGGTGTGAAAAACAGGTGCCAAATTGAGCGGACCAAAGGGCTCAAATTGTTTTAATATGCGCATTAATTTTGGGGTAATTTGTTCCAACTGAAGCGAAGCGTCAATTGCAATCTCGGGCGTTTCCATTTCGGTGGGCAATGTAGTTTGTACCACGTTTTCAAAAGCTTGTTTGAAGGCCGCATAATTTTCGGGTTTCAAGCTGAGTCCGGCCGCGTATTTATGTCCACCAAATTGCACCAAATGTTCGGCACAAGCCTCGAGCGCAGCATATACATCAAAGCCCGAAACCGATCGAGCCGAAGCCGCATAGTAGTCGCCACTTTGGGTAAATACCAAGGTTGGGCGATGATAGGTTTCAATGAGTCGGGAGGCCACAATCCCAATCACACCTTTGTGCCAATCGGCTTGAAAAACCACCGTAGTGGCGTTATTTTCCTCTTGGTTTTGCACAATTTGAGCCAAGGCTTCTTGGGTAATGGCTTTGTCTAATTCTTTTCGATCGGCATTGAATTGCTCTATTTCGGCGGCAAATTGTTGTGCCTGATTGGAATCAAATTCACTGAGTAAAGCCACAGCATAATTGCCGTGTTTGATGCGTCCAGCCGCATTGATGCGTGGAGCCAAGGTAAAAACCACATCGCTAATGGTACGCGTTTTATTTTTGACCTGTTGCAACAAGGCCCGAATTCCCGGTCTTGGATTGCTGTTGATGATTTGTAACCCCAGATAAGCCAGCGCTCGATTTTCTCCGGTCATCGGAACAATATCGGCTGCAATAGCCGTAGCCACTAGATCCAAATACGGCAATAATTCTTCCACGGCTTGGTTTTGGTTTTGCGCCAAGGCTTGAATGAGTTTAAACCCAATGCCACAGCCGCAAAGTTCGTCATAAGGATAAAAACAATCGTCGCGTTTTGGATCTAAAACCGCTACCGCTTGGGGTAAGGTTTCTCCCGGACGGTGGTGGTCGCAAATGATAAAATCAATGCCACGTTCTTGGGCATATTGTACATGTTGTACCGATTTGATGCCACAATCCAGTGCAATGATCAAACTAAATTCATTATCGGCAGCAAAATCAATGCCTTGAAAAGACACACCATAACCCTCGATATAGCGATCGGGAATGTAGGTAGCTACTTGGTTGGTTCTGGTTTTTAAATAGGCAGAAACCAAGGAGACCGCCGTGGTGCCGTCTACATCATAATCGCCAAAAACCAAAATATTTTCTTCTTTGGCCAATGCAGTTTCAATTCGGTTTACGGCCAAATCCATGTCTTTCATTAAAAAGGGATCATGCAAATCGGCAACCGAAGGCCTAAAAAATTGGCGCGCTTGGTCAAAAGTAGTGATGCCGCGTTGCACCAATAAGGTGGCGGTGAGGGTATCAATTTGTAAGGATTCTTGAAGGGCTTCAACGAGAAGCGGGTCGGGTTGTGGTTTAAAAGTCCAGCGCATACGAAAGTTGTTTGGTGTATAAATTTATTTTTTGATGCTCAAATTTAATAAAAAAACGCCGCGCTTTTCTTTTTCCTATTTTTGTTTTCAGCAAAACCATTAACGGTTTGCCCACCCCAAGATGCAAATAGTAGGACAAGTTGTAGACATTCGCAACCGACGCATTTTTCCCGGCATAGTTACCGTAATTGATGGAAAAATCAGCTCGATTGAACCGGCCGATCACCAAGAAACACAGCACATACTTCCAGGTTTTATTGACGCCCACATCCACATCGAAAGTTCGTTGCTGGTGCCTTCAGAATTTGCTCCACTCGCCGTGGTTCATGGGACGGTGGCCACCATATCCGATCCGCACGAAATTGCCAATGTGTTGGGAGTAGCGGGAGTGGAATTCATGATTGAAAACGGTAAACAAAGTCCGTTGAAATTTCATTTTGGCGCTCCATCTTGCGTGCCGGCCACTGGCTTTGAAACGGCAGGTGCCGAAATCAATGCCGATGCCATCCGAGCATTAATGGACTCTCCCGACATTTATTATTTGGCCGAAATGATGAACTACCCGGGCGTATTACACGACGATCCCGAAGTCCTACAAAAATTAGCCTGGGCCAAACAAGCAGGAAAACCACTTGACGGCCATGCGCCAGGCCTGCGTGGAGCTGCCGTTAAAAAATATATTGATGCCGGCATCAGCACCGACCACGAGTGTTTTACCTATGAAGAAGCCCTAGAAAAATTACAATTGGGCATGAAGGTCATCATTCGCGAAGGCAGTGCCGCCAAAAATTTTGATGCTTTGATTGAGTTGGCTCACGAATACTACGAACGCCTGTTCTTTTGCTCGGACGACAAACATCCCGACGATTTACTCTTGGGGCATATCAACGACTTGTGTGCGCGAGCTGTGGCCAAAGGAGTCGATGTGTTTAAGGTATTGCAAATGGCTTGCCTGAATCCAGTAGAACATTACAACATGAACGTGGGAACTCTTCGTCCCAATGATCCCGCCGATTTTATTATAGTAAACGATTTGATTCAATTCAAGGTAAAAGCCACGTATATCAACGGAAACTTGGTGGCTCAAAACGGAGAAGCCCAACTCCCCAAAATTGCATTTCAGACGCCCAATAATTTCCATTGTTCGCCCAAAACAGTGGCTGATTTTGCGGTAAATAGTTCGGCCAAAACCATCCGCGTAATCGAAGCACTCGAAGGCCAATTGATTACCAAGGAGCTGCATCTTCCAGCCACTTTAAAATCCGGTCAATTGTGCGCCAATCCCGAACAAGACATTCTTAAACTTGCGGTAGTGAATCGCTACGCTGATGCACCTGTAGCGGTAGCATTTATTAAAAATTTTGGGTTGCAATCGGGAGCCATTGCCAGTTCGGTAGCCCACGACTGCCATAATATAGTTGCGGTGGGCGCCTCCGATGAAGCCTTGTGTAGAGCGGTAAATCTGTTGATTGCCCAACAAGGCGGATTGGCTGCCGTTTCAGCCGAAAAAGAATTGGTCTTGCCTTTGCCGGTAGCCGGAATCATGAGTGACCAAGACGGAGTGCAGGTCGCAGCCCAATACCAAGCACTCGATGCGATGGCCAAAGAATTGGGCAGTAACTTAAAAGCCCCGTACATGACGCTTTCGTTTATGGCGTTGTTGGTGATTCCCGATTTAAAACTTTCGGATAAGGGATTGTTTAGCGGGAACGCTTTTACTTTTGTCGATTTGGAAGTAGACTAAGAATCGGTCGCTTTTTTCCCTTCTTTGGTTTGGGGTTTTCCACCCACAACCACCACGATTTCGCCTTTGGGCGGTTTGGCTTCAAAGTGTTGCAGAACCTGAGCGGCTGTGCCT
>JAGNTC010000197.1 GCA_017987725.1 Flavobacterium sp. | reverse complement strand
AAGTAATAGTTGTGGTAGTTCCAAAACAAATTGCGGTAGAACCTGATACAGTTGCCGTTGGCAGAGGATTAACAAACAATTGAAAACTAGTAGTCCCAAATCGGGTAGGATCAGCATTTTCTTCTAATCTGACAAAAATGGTTTGACCATTGGTTCCACTAAACGCATTTATCGGACTAATCGCTCCTGCATCATTATCTGCATCAGTCTGATTTAAGTGATAAGTTACCGTGTAATCAGCCGAACTATAAGTTGCCCCTAATACCAAAGGAGTTTGTGGGGTAAAATCAAAAATCGCGGTGCCACTTCCAAAACTACTTTCACACAACGTTAAATTTGGTGGCGTAAAAGGATTTGGTTCGGCACACAAAGCCGGTGAAATATAAAGCGTAAACTGTGTAGTTGTAATACAACCGGTCATGTCATCTTCTAAAGCAGCATAAATGATTTCACCATCATATCCATTATAACTCGAGGGATTTGTTATTGGTAAAGCTAATTGTTGAGCATCAAAAAGAGAATGGTGGTAAGTTACCGTATTACTCAATCCGTTCATAATGATTGGCGTATTCTCATTTAAATTGAATGGTGCCACACAAACTGTTAAATCATTTGGGGTGCCAATAGGCAACGATGGAATATATTCAACCAACAAACAATCTGTTTGCTCACAACCACTAGCATAAGTTATAGTCACACAATAATTCCCTTCTTGCGTAATGGTATATATAAAGGAATTAGCGCCCGGAATAGGATCTCCTTCAAATGTCCATGCATAAGTTGCCCCTAAAATAGACGAAACTCCTGCTTGTATAGTCAAAGTCTCCGAACCACAAATAGCATTTGGGCCCGTAAAATCATCAATTCCATCAAATTCATCAATCCCGGCTAAACTGGCTGAGCCTATATCAAAACTACCGCCGCCTAAAAAAACCGCTGAGTCATAGGAGTTGTCATTTCTGTCGGCAATAACTAATTTAATATGATAAACATTATTTGGAATAACCGTTGAAGTAGCGGTCATTAATACTGTTTCACCGTTAAAATTGGTTGCAGAGTTGGCCGCGTTTGCCCCTCCGTTAAAATTCCCAAAGTAACTCGGGTTTACTGAACCACAGGTTGCATTGTGTGCATCATCACGGATAGTTACTACCGAAATTGGTGTAGTTGTACTGGGCACTAATGCCAAATTTGTAGTAGCCGTTCCTGCCGTAACATTGGTCAAAAAGAACGCAAACGAGTCAGAATACGCACATTGAAAAGTTCCGTATTCTTCCGACGCAAAAAGGAAATCAAAACTCATTTGATTGGTCAAAGGCGTAAAATCAAACTCCAAAATTGTCGCATTGTTATAATCAGTCAATCCGGCATCTATTCCTAATCCCGTAATGTAATTGAACAAATCATTGTCGCCTACCCAAGCATTTGAACCGTCACCCAACGTTGTGTTATTAGGTCCGGGCGCACTCATAGCATTACCGGTACTCAAAATCACACCTGAAGTTAAAGGAAAATTTGGATTAGTATTCTGAAAATAGCCTATCCCATTGGAAGAACCAAAACTACTCCCATTGCTGGCGCCACTTCCTGTACTCCAAGATATATTGCTGATGGTTCCAACACAAGAGGATCCGACAGAACCCGAAGCAAATAAAACATCCTGAACCAACTGCGGAACTGTATAGGTAGTATTATTAACCGTTATCGGTTGAGCTAACGATTTGAATGTCAATAAAAATATCGGAATAAATAATAAAATTCGTTTCATGCACACGAAATTAAAAAGCATTTTCCCTTAAAAGAATAACACTTAATGTTAATTTATTGTTTAATTGTCCAAATATAACTATTCACAGAAAATATCTTTGTTAAATTTGCAGAAAAATATACTATTCCAATGAAAATCGCCATAAAAGAAACACAAAACCCAACAATAATAAAATTTGAGTTCCCCGATTTCATCACACAAAATGAAAACTTCGAATTTAAAAACATCGACGAAGCCAAAAATTCCCCTTTGGCGCAACAACTTTTTTACTTGCCTTTTGTAAAAACCGTTTACATATCCGGCAATTTTATCGCCATCGAACGATTCAGTATAGTCGATTGGTCCGATGTGCAAGATGCTGTAGCTGAGCAAATTGAAAATTTCGTAAACAACGGTGGTGTTATCGTTTTGCCAAGCGAAAATAAAACCAAAAAACAAGCCATAACCGTCTACGGCGAAACCACACCCAATCCGGCTTCACTTAAATTTGTAGTCAATAAAGCCTTGACGAAAACCGCAGTCGAATTCAAAAATATAGACGAAGCACAAGCCTCTCCACTAGCGCAAGAATTATTCAAATTCCACTTCGTAAAAGAAATTTTTATCACCGAAAATTACATCTCGGTTACCAAATACGAAAGCACATCTTGGGATGAAATTACATTAGAATTGAGAACTTTCATCAAACAATTCATCGAAAACGGCGGAACTGTTCTAGACGAAACCATGATTGTAAATGACGAAAAGCAAGAAAAACAACAAATCAAAAATTTTGATAACCTTGATACGACCTCACAACAAATCATCAATATCTTAGAAGAATACGTAAAACCGGCCGTAGCTGCCGATGGCGGAAACATTCTTTTTGATTCCTATGATGAAAACGAAAAACGCGTAAAAGTAGTGCTGCAAGGTTCGTGCAACGGCTGTCCTTCCTCGACTTTCACCCTGAAAAACGGTATCGAAAACATGCTGAAAGACATGCTAAACGATAAAGATATTGTGGTTGAAGCCATAAACGGATAATATTATTCCAAAATAAAAACTAACTTTAAGCGTCCAAATCGGGCGCTTTTTTTATTAATTTTTTGAAGCTAATCCGGCTTTCCACTGTATCTTTTGCTGCGCAAAAGGATGCCGTTCCAATCCGGGCTAGAATAACTGCTATGAACGAACTACATTTAGAAACCAGTCCATACCTACTCCAACATGCCAACAATCCCGTGCATTGGAAAGCCTGGAACGAAACCGCTTTGGCAAAAGCCAAAAAAGAAAACAAACTCATCATCATCAGCATCGGTTATTCCGCTTGCCATTGGTGTCACGTGATGGAACATGAAAGTTTTGAAAACGAGGATGTCGCTGCCGTAATGAACGCCCATTTTGTCAATATCAAAATCGACCGCGAAGAACGTCCTGATATCGATGCCGTCTATATG
>JAGNTC010000063.1 GCA_017987725.1 Flavobacterium sp. | reverse complement strand
CCCTGCAACCCTAGTGGTTCGGTATACAGCCGCGAGGAACTCACTGCCTTGGCTGCTGTTTTGGCCAAATACCCCAACATTTATATCGTTTCTGACGAAATCTACGAACACATCAACTTCTCGGGAACATTTTGCAGCATTGCTTCGATTCCCGGCATGTTTGACCGCACCATAACGGTGAACGGTGTAGCCAAAGCCTTTGCCATGACTGGCTGGCGCATTGGGTACATTGGCGCCCCCGAATTTATTGCCAAAGCCTGCACCAAAATGCAAGGCCAAGTAACCAGTGGAGCCAATTCGATTGCACAACGCGCAACCATTACGGCGGTTGATGCCGATCCAAGTGTGTTGCACGAGATGGTATCCGCCTTCAAAAACCGCCGTGACTTAGTAGTGAAACTCATCAACGAAATTCCTGGACTTAAACTGAATGTCCCCGAAGGGGCTTTCTACGTATTCCCAGACGTTTCTTCCTATTTTGGCAAAACCTTGCGCGGGACACTCATCAAAAATGCCGACGATTTTTCGATGTATTTGTTGGGCGAAGCCAATGTAGCCACTGTAACCGGTGATGCCTTTGGCAACCCAGATTGCATTCGTTTTTCGTATGCCACCAGCGAAGCCATCTTGACCGATGCTTTATCCCGCATTAAAACTGCCTTGGCCGAATAGTATGAAAATTGTACTGCTTGGTTCGGGTGAACTTGGAAAAGAATTTACAATCGCAGCCCAACGCTTGGGACAAACCGTGATTGCCGTTGATAATTACGAACATGCCCCCGCCATGCAAGTGGCCCATGGGTTTGAAGTGATCAATATGCTGGATGGTGCTGAACTTGATCGCATCATTGCCAAACACCAACCTGATTTTATTGTACCCGAAATAGAAGCCATTCGCACCGAACGGTTTTACGACTACGAAAAGCAAGGCATAACGGTAGTGCCCTCGGCCAAAGCGGCCAATTTTACCATGAACCGCAAAGCCATTCGGGACTTGGCTGCACAAGATTTGGGCTTGCGCACGGCCAATTACCGCTACGCCACCTCGGCCGAAGAACTGCAACAAGCTGTTGAAATAGTGGGTATGCCCTGCGTAGTAAAGCCGCTCATGTCTTCCTCGGGCAAAGGCCAATCGACGATTAAAACGCCCGAAGATATTGCAAAAGCTTGGGCCTATGCCGTTGAAGGTTCGCGCGGTGATGTGGTAGAAGTAATTGTAGAAGCATTTGTGGATTTTTATGCCGAAATCACATTACTCACCGTTACCCAAAACAACAACCCGACCCTGTTTTGCGCGCCCATTGGCCACCGACAAGAACGCGGCGACTACCAAGAAAGTTGGCAGCCAGCGGTGATCTCGGACAGCGATTTACACGAAGCCCAAGAGATGGCCCGCAAAGTAACCGAAGCCTTGGGTGGCGCCGGACTTTTTGGGGTAGAATTTTTCTTGACCCATGAAGGTGTTTATTTCTCCGAATTATCCCCTCGCCCACACGATACCGGCATGGTTACCCTGGCAGGCAGTCAAAATTTTAATGAATTTGAATTGCATTTGCGCGCCATATTGAGTTACCCTATTTTTGAAATTACCCAAGAAAAAGCAGCCGCCAGTGCGGTAATTTTGGCGAGCGAACATTCTACTAACCCAACGTATACGGGCGTTGAAGCCATTGCTGCTTTACCTAAAACTGATTTTAGACTCTTTGGCAAACCCAGTTCACGCCCCTACAGACGCATGGGTGTGGCTTTGGTATCAGACAATCTAGATACTCCTATTGAAGAACTCGTTAATAAAGCCGTAGCCGCTGCACAGTTGGTTACCGTCAATCCTTAACATAAAATAAAAGACTATGAAAGCCTATGTATTTCCAGGACAAGGAGCACAATTTACCGGAATGGGTAAAGATTTGTACGAACAATCTCCTGTAGCCAAAGCCCTTTTTGAACAAGCCAACGAAATTCTCGGATTTCGCATCACCGATATCATGTTTGACGGCACTGCCGATGCACTGAAAGAAACCAAAGTAACCCAACCGGCGGTGTTTTTACACTCGGTAATTTTGGCCAAAACCTTAACCGATTTTGCCCCCGAAATGGTGGCTGGACATTCGTTGGGTGAATTTTCTGCCCTAGTAGCCAACGGTACCTTGTCGTTTGAAGACGGCTTGCGTTTGGTGTCGCAACGCGCGATGGCCATGCAAAAAGCCTGTGAATTGGCTCCTTCAACCATGGCGGCCGTATTGGGTCTAGACGATGCTATCGTGGAGCAAATTTGCGCTGAAACCGAAGGTGTAGTGGTTGCTGCTAACTACAATTGCCCCGGCCAACTCGTGATTTCGGGTGCCGTTCCTGCAGTAGAAGCCGCTTGTGAAGCCTTGAAAGCAGCAGGCGCGCGTCGTGCCTTAATATTACCAGTAGGCGGTGCGTTTCACTCGCCCATGATGGAACCTGCCCGCGAAGAATTGGCCGCCGCCATTGAAGCCACCGTATTTTCTACACCCAGCTGCCCGGTATACCAAAACGTAACCGCTAGTGCCGTATCAGATCCGGCTGAAATCAAAAAGAACCTCATTATCCAACTCACCGCACCGGTAAAATGGACCCAATCGGTGCAGCAAATGATCGCCGATGGCGCTACCTCCTTTACCGAAGTAGGCCCAGGAAAAGTATTGGCGGGTTTGATTAATAAAATTGATAAAGAGGCGGTGACGGTTAATTATTAATTAAAAATGAAAAATTAATAAATTCAGTAGTATACTAAGAACGGCTGTTGAGTGGGAAGTTGGAAGCGGGGAGTTTTGCGATGTATACTAAGAACTTCCAATATCTTTTAACTTTTAGCCACGAATGCACGGAATTAATTAACGATTTTTGATGTTTGATGTTTGATGTTTGATTTGTAGTAGTATACTAAGAACGGCTGTTGAGTGGGAAGTTGGAAGCGGGGAGTTTTGCGATGTATACTAAGAACTTCCAATATCTTTTTGCATTTAGCCACGAATTCAGATAAAACAACTATAATGGCAACAAAAAATAAAGGAATCGTGCTCGTACTAATCGTACTTAATGCAATCGTACTTTTAGGTCAACTCTACCCGGCCGGTGCTCCGCCATTTGCAAGATTGGTGAATATTGTTTTTTTGATTGGTAGTTTGCTTTACTTTTTAGTGACGCTCAAAACAAATAAATAGTATTTTAATTCAGAAGTCAAATTCTTCTTCGACATATTAACACACCCCCAGCCCCTCTCGAGAGGGGAGTTTGGAAAAGTATACTAAGAAGAATCGTTAGAAATTCCAATCCCAAAGCTTCGTGACAAAACTGTGACTTAACGCGATATTTTTCAATCATTCAATTTTTCAATCTTATAATCCGCCAACCAAAAAAATCAACAATTTTATTTTCAGAATAACTCTTCAATTTTTACATCTAAGGCCTTTACAATTTTAAGGAGCGTTGAAATTTTCATTTCTTGTTTTCCTTTGATGTATTTTCTCAGGTTTTCTACATCCATATCGGCATCGTGAGCCACCTCTCTGGTCTTAAAGCCTTTTGCTTTAATGATTGCCTCAATGCGGGCTCCCACTTGTTTTACTTCTGGGCCAATTTCTGATTTGCGAATGCGTTTTTCCATTAGGGAAAGTTACTTTCAACGGATTAAAAGAAACGGATTGTAAATAACTAGTTGTATACAACCGAATTATTTTTATATTTGACCCGTAATATCAAATAAATCAGCCTGTTTAAGTAAAATATTTCCAAACTGAATTCCAGTTGCAGTGTACTGTTTTATTATTGTACTATTAAAAATTATCACTTTAAAAATAATTTACGAATGCAAAAACTATTGCTTTGTTTGTTGTTTTGCGGCGGCTTGGTAAACGCCCAACAGCTTCACCACCAAATGCTTTCGGCGCAAGGAAACTCAAGGGTCTTGGCCAACGGAACCTACGTGAGCCAAACCATCGGCCAACAATCTGTGATTGGCAATTATACCCGTGAAGGAAAAACCTACGGACAAGGCTTTCAACAAAGCATGTGGGGCAGCTACATCAACGGCAATTCCGCCAATACCATTACCACCACTACCTACCCCAATCCATTTGTAGATGTGGTGAATTTTGAATTCTCTCAAATCTTACCAGATGTAATTTCAGTTGAACTTTTTGATGTGCGAGGCCGATTGGTATTTAGTACAACACAAAAAGCCGAAGGCAACTTGCTCACCATTACTATACCCAATATTGCTGCCAGCAATTATTTGGTACATCTTTCTGCATCTAACTATAGTTATTACACACAAATACTCAAACACGAATGAAAAAATTAGTACTTGGGGCTTTAATGCTCTTGGGAATTTCTATGGCTTATGCCCAAGAAATTTATCTTCAAACTGGTAAGAACTTTACCCAATACGATTATAAAGGCAACTCAAGTGATTCCCCTAGCTTGCAAGCTGGAAGTGGAAACTTTTATGAAGTTGGATATGTAATGACACTTAACAATGAAAAGCTGAAATATGCTGTTGGCTTAAGTCTTAATGAATACAATGCTATTGGAGGCGATAGTAATAGTTCCTATTCATGGAACACCCAATACATGGGGATTGATAATACGTTCTCAATTGCTTTTGTAAATTGGAAGGGGTTGCAAGCCTCAGCCAATGGTGGTGTTGGAATATCAACTCTTATCTATGGAAAACAAAACCTCAATGGACAATACTTGGACTTATCCTCTCAAAAAGAGTTCTCAGGACTTTGGATTGCTCCTAAACTAGGCCTTACCGCAAGTTACAATGTTGATAATGACATATACTTGAGTTTTGGATATGCGTATTCAAAGAACTTTAATGTGTCTAACAACTCTGATGAGAAACTATCGTTTAACAACAACCAAATCCAATTTGGTGTTCACTTTGTCTTAAGATAATATTCAATACACATGAAAAAAATATACTTATTACTCGTTTTATTAGTTAGCTCAGTAATCTATTCCCAAACACAAGGGATTACCTATCAAGCGGTGATACTAAATCCTGCGGGACAAAACATCCCAGGGTACAACAATCAAAGAGCACCTCTTTCCAATAAAAACATTTGCATTAAATTCAACATCTATTCAGGAACTTCTCTTGAATATCAAGAAACTCAAACTACCACTACCGACGAATTTGGTATGGTTAATTTAATAATTGGAAATGGAAATCCTGTGGGAGGAACTGCTGGAACTTTTTCTAATATCGCATGGGGTAATGGTCCAATGAACATGAAGGTTGAAGTTGATTTAAGAGCGTTGTGTAGCAATTTTCAAGAAATCAGTGACCAACCGTTTACTACCGTTCCTTATGCCATGTTTGCAGCTAATTCAGGAACCCCTGGTCCTGCTGGTCAAGACGGAGATGATGGTGAAAACGGCAAAACAGCACTTGTAAATACAACAACAGAACCCGCTGGAACAACTTGTCCAACAGGTGGTGTTAAGATTGAAGTTGGATTGGACGTTAACAATAATGGATTATTAGACACTTCTGAAATTAACGCCTCACAAACCAAATACGTATGTAATGGAGTTCAAGGTTCTCAAGGCGTTCAAGGCATACAAGGCCCTGCTGGAACTAATGGAACAAACGGATTAAACGGACCTGTGGGTGCAACTGGACCTCAAGGTCCACAAGGTGTTGCAGGACCCCAAGGTGCTGCTGGGACTAATGGGACTAACGGAGCAAATGGTGCTCAAGGACCACAAGGACCAATTGGATTATCTGGCCCTGCTGGAGCTAATGGTATAAACGGAACAAATGGAATTGACGGAGCTGTTGGACCACAAGGTCTTATTGGATTAACAGGGGCTACTGGACCTCAAGGTCCCCAAGGAGTTGGAGGTACTAATGGAACTAATGGTACCAATGGAATAGATGGTGCTCAAGGGCCACAAGGTCCTGCAGGACAAAATGGATTAAGTGCTTATGAATTAGCAGTTCAAAATGGATATTCAGGAACCGAACAACAATGGTTATCAACGGCAATTGTTGGACCACAAGGCCCACAAGGTCCTATAGGATTAACAGGTGCTACTGGACCTCAAGGAATTGCAGGTACAAATGGAACTAACGGAGCAAATGGTGCTCAAGGGCCACAAGGTCCTGCAGGACAGAATGGCCTTAGTGCATTTGAAATTGCTGTTCAAAATGGATATACAGGAACCGAATCTCAATGGCTGTCAACTGCTATAGTTGGTCCTCAAGGACCACAAGGTCCAGCTGGCTTAAATGGTGCTGTTGGAGCAACGGGTCCGCAAGGAATACAAGGTTTAACGGGAGCTACTGGAGCGCAGGGTCCAATTGGTTTAACTGGTCCTACTGGCCCACAAGGCATACAAGGCTTGACAGGAGCTACTGGGCCAATAGGTCTCACTGGTGCTACAGGAGAAACAGGTCCTATCGGATTAACGGGAGCTCAAGGCCCACAAGGAATTCAAGGTTTAACCGGAGCAACTGGACTACAAGGCCCAATAGGTTTGACAGGGGCAACAGGAACGCAAGGACCGACTGGATTAACAGGAGCTACAGGACCAATCGGTTTAACTGGAGCTACTGGACCACAAGGCCCAATTGGGCTGACTGGTGCAACGGGTCCTCAGGGATTACAAGGACCTACTGGATTAACTGGAGCGCAAGGACCAATAGGACTTACTGGTGCTACTGGGTCCCAAGGAATACAGGGTTTGACTGGTGCAGCGGGAGCTACAGGACCGCAAGGTTTAACTGGACTGACAGGAGCAACTGGAGCACAAGGACCAATTGGATTGACTGGGGCAACTGGCCCACAGGGCCCAGCTGGAGCAAATGGTATTAATGGTACAGATGGAACTAACGGCACCAATGGCTTATCTGCTTATCAAGTTTGGTTGAATCTTGGGAATGTTGGAACAGAAGCTGATTTTGTTGCTTCATTGTCTGGTCCTCAAGGACCTGCTGGTATTGATGGCCAAGATGGTAAAAACACACTCGTTAATACAACTACAGAACCAGCTGGTGCAAATTGTGCTAATGGTGGTACAAAAATTGAAGTTGGTTTGGATACTGATGGCAATGGAGTATTGGACAATAGTGAGGTAAATAGTAGCTTAACTAAATATGTTTGTAATGGTAGTTCTATAAGTGGCATTAATTCTCTAATAAATACAACAATTGAACCATCGGGGATAAATTGTGCAAATGGAGGAATTAAGATAGAAGTTGGTTTAGATGGAAATAATAATGGTGATTTAGATAGTAACGAAGTACAAACAAATAAAACTAAATATTTATGTACTCCAAATAGTAATTCAAATCTAACAATTCAACAGAGATTAGATTTAGGCGAAACTCCGTTTAGTATTATTAACTCAGGTGTTCCAACGAATAACTTATACGGCAAAACGTATCAAGGTGGTTTAATTTTCCATATTGACATGGCAAATTTTAGAGGGTTAGTAGTTACAGATTTTAACGTGACTGGTCAAAGATGTTTTGGATGTCGTGGTATTGATATATCTACAAGTTCTGAATTATATTCAGGGCTTCAAAACACCATAAACTTCATAAATAATGGATGCGATGGAAATGGTTCTGTTAGGGCATGTTATGACTTGGTTTACAATGGCTTTGACGATTGGTATTTGCCTAGTTCTGGTGAATGTAGCACAATAATAAGTAATATCCCTGGCTGGACTTTAAGTGAGTTTTGGACATCAACACAAGGTCCTATTGATTCTAATGGACCTATATATCAACTTTTTGCAACAGGAAATGCAAATAGAAATGACGGTAGTCCATTTTCATGGTGTTATGGTGTTACAAGAGCAGTTAGGACATTTTCAAACTAAATATTTTTTTAAATATTTCATGCAAGAAAATATTTCAAAAATTAAAGAGTTTGTTAATACTGTTTTTACAGAAATCTGTGCATCTAAATCAATATCTGATTTAGAAAAAATACTGGATAAAAGAGGAGTCGAAAATAAATACAGAATTAAAACAAATGATTATCCAAGAATAGAATTTAAAATTACTATTGAGGAGATTCAAAATATAGAAAATGAAACTTTTATTATTGACAATATCTTTAATCATGATAAGATAGCACAAAATGATAACACAATAGTGAAGTTATTATACGCAATGGCATGGAAAAACGGTGACTTAAAAAAAATTAGACATATAATTCAAGGCATTAAAGATGTTGACGAAACTAGTTCTGAAAAAAATGATGGTTTAGTCTTTTATCAATTTGGTAAATATTTAACCAAAAAGAAAGGTGAACCAATAATTGACCAGCATGTTTTAAGAGCTTTTAAAGTATATCGAACAGACTTAAATAATATCTGTGATATTAAAAAATCCAGAAATTTAACTACTATTGGAAAAAATGAAAAAGCACTAATTATTGACTATAAAAATTGGTTAATATCTGAAGCTATTTCAGATGAATTGAAAAAAGTAACAGATTATGCTTATCATATAGATAAAATTCTTTTCGCAGTTGGAAAGAAGATTAAATTAAAAAATAATGAAAAATAGAATTAACAAATATTCTCAACATCTAATAAATTTTCTTGAAGAAAAAAGCAATAATGGCATAAACACTATAACAATTCCGCTTCAGAAGAAAAGAATGGAATTTGATAGCTTTCAAATTCATCCTATTTATAAAAACTCAAAAATAGTTGCCATTAATGTAGAACGAAGAGTAATGCCAGCTGATACGGTATTTCCTATTGAAATTTTTAATCTTGTTTTAAACTCACTATCAAAAGCAGAAAATTTTACATTACCTAATGGAAAAGCACAAGGCAACAGAATGGGTGATGAAGGTTTGTCTTCCAGCACCATTGAATATATTGTTGCGAAAGAAATTTACAAAAAGAATGATGGAGACACTATAGATAGAAGGATTTCTATTATTTCAAATATTCTTATTGCTTCAGAATTGTGTGAGTCCAAAACATCATCGCTTAAACTAAAGATTCTGTAAAAATCAAAATATCGTGATAAAATATTAAAACTTAACAAGGCTTTCTATATCATCAAATAAGTTCGAAATACCCGTACGCTTTCCGACCAAAAACCTTTCAGCGAAGCTGGGAGGTTTTTTTATGCCCAAAACCCCAATAGCGCGGATTTCCTTCGGCAGTCGCTTCGCTCGTGTGCAATCCGTGACCACAAAGATGATAAAATTCGTTTCTACGTAAATTCTTTATAACTACAAAAAAGGATTTTGTTTCTCGCCAAGTCGCGAAGTCGCAAAAAAAACTTCGCGTCCCGATTTATCGGGATTGCGTCTTTGCGAGAGGAAGAAAAAAACAGTTTGACAATCCCAAAACTTCGAGACCAAACTGTGACTTCAGCACAAAATCTTTCAATCATTCAATTTTTAAATCTTTAAATCTTCTAATCAAAAGCACCAAACTCGATTTTTGTATATTTGTGTGACAAAAATTAGAAATCATGGTTACAATGACAATTAAAGGAAACAGCAAGCAAGCGAAAGCACTTATCGAGATGCTTAAAACTTTTGATTTTGTTGAAGTGATTAATGCTAAACCAAGTCGAACTCCTGCAAAATCAAAAACCGCGATTGACCTTTCATTAGCCGAAGAAAAACAGGGGAAAATAAACCACTATAAAAACAGTGATGACCTCTTTCACAAAGTGTTGAATGTATAAGATTTACACCACAAATCGGTTTGAAAAAGATTTGAAACTGTGTAAAAAACGAAATTTCAATCTTCAATTACTCAAAGAAGTTATTGATCTCTTGCAGGCAAACGGGAAATTGCCTTCTAAATACAAGCCGCATAAATTGAGCGGAAATTACGCCGATTGTTGGGAATGCCACATCAAATCGGATTGGTTGTTAATTTGGAAACAAAACGACCATGAACTAACCCTACTTTTCACCAATACCGGCACCCACTCGGATTTGTTTTAGTTGAAAAGATGAGAGATGAGAGACGGCTTTAAGAATCAAGAGGCTTCGTGACCAAACTGTGACTTAACGCGATATTTTTCAATCATTCAATTTTTCAATCATTCAATCTTCTAACACGATAGCGCGGATTTCCTTCGGCAGTCGCTTCGCTCGTGTGCAATCCGTGACAACAAAGATGATAAAACTCGTTTCTACGTAAATTCTTTATAACTACAAGAAAGGATTTTGTTTCTCGCAAAGTCGCAAAGTCGCAAAAAAACCTTTGCGTCCCGATTTATCGGGATTGCGTCTTTGCGAGAAGTAGAAGAAAAAAACAGTTTGAAAATCCCGAAACTTTGCGACCAAACTGTTACTTAGCACGAAATCTTTAAATCATTCAATTTTTCAATCATTCAATCTTCTAA
>JAGNTC010000196.1 GCA_017987725.1 Flavobacterium sp. | reverse complement strand
GGTCTAACGGGTGACTCCATTTGATATCCAAATGAAATATTATTGGTTCCCAACTGCCTAACACCCACAAAAAATGAACCATTGATTGCAACAGGTTTTTTGAAATCCAGAATGTAATTACCACTTTTACTGGTGAGCGAGTCACTTTGATAAATGAGGGAGCTGGGTTTTTTTGTATTGCTATCGCAGCGCCAAATGCCCACCTTGAATGGTTCTCCACCCGCTCCAAAAGCCACTGTAACCTGATTGATATATTTGGGTGAATTGGAGAAGAACCTAGCCACGAAATCACCGGTAGTTCCATTAAAACCAATACCGCCAGGCGCGGGAGATTGTGTTACATCTCTATAGCTGTAAACATTGGGGTTTCCCAATCGGTACGATTCATTGCTGTTGTTACTGCTGTTACTGTCGATGCAGGTTACATAAATGGTGTCTAATCCAGCATTCAATGGGTTCAGTGATGGAACATTAAAAAAGCCCTCTTCCCCGGCCAAAAGTGATATGGAAAAACTGTCTTTCTGTTTGTTGTAACCTTGAGATCGGGTGTAAACCTTAAACGATGAGAGTGCTTTTTTCCCTACATTTCTGAGTAAAACTTGCACGCTGTCTGGTTTTCCAAGGGGAATTGGGATTTTACCCAACGTGTAAACTTTGATGATGTGAAGGTCCTCCTTGTATTTGGGGAAATTGAAAACCATGGTTGGGTGATAGCTACTGCTACTGGGTAAACTATCTATGGCATTGGCTCCGATGCCATATTTGACTTGGTTTTGGGCATAAGAACTCACTGTAGCGGGTCCCTCAAAATACCATTGGAAGATAGACCCTTGCTTTTTGATTTGGGTATATTCTATGAGTAAAACGAGGTTGTTTCCTTTGGTTGTGTCATACACGTAATTTCCACTTGTAAATGGCACTCTATAGAATTGCTCTTGACCACCAATATAATTCGCTGGTGTTTCGTTGAAAACCAAACGACTTTGGTTTGTTTCTGTGGGAAAATGAAGTTTCGCAGATCCGAAATCACCCCGCAATGTGTTTTGAAGCCAAATTTTACAATTTGTACTGCTGTTTGGCGCCGAACCCGCGATGCGATAAAACTCAATGGAGGTAAGCGTGTCACCATGCACCATGTTTCCCAACTCGTTGGCAGGAATGATGTAAGCAAATCTTGAAGTTTGTGTGTCTCTGCTTGCACTGGCAATCATTGGCCCACCCAAAGTTCCGGCGTATGAACCATCCCCAATTTTGATGTATTGGGCCTTAGATACGCCACACACAAGTAGGAACAAGCCCAACAAAACATGTTTAACCGCATCTTTTTTGTTCATCTTATACAAACCTACGCGAATTTAGTCAACTTGCCGTGTGGTTTTACTTAATTTGCAGTGTCGTGAATAAGCAAGAACTCATCCAACAAATCCGCTCAAAAAAATCATACCTCTGCACAGGATTAGACACTCAAATGGAGAAATTGCCTCTGTGTTTGCCAAAAACTGGGGATGGCTTGGTGAAATTCAATCGCGATATCATAGATGCAACCGCCGAACAAAGTGTGGCCTATAAAATCAACACAGCATTTTATGAGCAATATGGAAAAGCGGGTTGGGAATGGATGGAAGAAACATTGCTTCATTTGCCCCAAAACACGTTAAAGATTGCGGATGCAAAACGTGGCGACATAGGCAATACGAGTTCTATGTACGCCAAGGCGTTTTTTGAAACCTTACCCTTTGATGCCATAACGGTTGCACCATACATGGGTGAAGATAGTTTGAGGCCTTTTTTGGAGTTCAAAAACAAATGGGTCATTTGTTTGGCGCTTACGAGCAACGCTGGACATGCAGATTTCCAGTTGGGTGAATACGAAGGAAAAAAACTGTACGAAAGAGTGATTGAAACCGTTTGCAAATGGGGTTCTGAAGAGAATTTGATGTTTGTTGTAGGTGCCACCAGGGCTGAAATGGTACAACAAATTCGCGCCATGATTCCTGAACATTTTTTGCTCGTTCCTGGCGTTGGTGCCCAAGGCGGAAGCCTGGTGGATATCACCAAAGCAGCGGCAAATGCAGATTTGGGTTTATTGGTAAATTCTTCTAGGGGGATTTTGTATGCTTCGGATAAAGACGATTATGCAGAAGCAGCAAATTCAGAAGCCAGAAAGTTGGCTTCTGAAATGGCGTTATATGTGTGATCTTAAAACGGTTTATTAACCGCGTGGCTTCAAAGGCCTGATTTCTAAGTTTACATTGTGAAAATTGGGCGGCGTTTCCAAACAATAGATGATTTGTGACGCTACGTCTTCGGGCATAAGCATATTGTCATGTGCCGTGATATTTTCGCTGTGTCTGAAAAAATCCGTTTTTACAGAACCTGGGTACACGCAAGTGACTTTAACGCCAAAATCACGAACTTCCTTGTACAAGGCATCGCTGAAACCGCGAACCGCAAATTTGGTTGCGCAATAGCCACTCACTTGCTGATAGCCTTCTAAACCGGCAATGGAGGATATGTTGATGATATGACCCAATCCTTGCGTTTTCATGCTTGGAAGGGCAAGTCGTGTTGCATAAAATAGTCCCGTTACATTGGTATCGAACATTTCTTGCCATTGTTCAATGGGCAATTCCTCGCAAAATCCAAAATAGCCCAATCCCGCATTGTTAATGAGGATGTCGACTTTTCCATGCGCGTCTATGACTTCTTTGAAAGCGGCACTCAACGATTCTAGATTTCTCACATCCGCTTTGATACAATGGTAATTGGTGTGGTTCGTTGAACAACCACTTCTGCAAAATCCGTAAACGATGGCGCCTTTTGCCAGGAGTTGGTTTACACATTCTTGTCCGATGCCCTTATTGGCACCAGTTACCACGGCGATTCTATTTTCTAAATTCATGATGTTTTTAATTCAATGAAGGATAACAATGAAGTTTCTAATTGGTTCCAATCCCATGCAAATTTTTGAAGGCTGAGATTGTTTTTTTCTACAAAATGGGCGTATGATTTGTCGTAATAAACCAGTAACAGCTCTACCCATGTTCTAAAATCATTTTGTTCCAATGCCTCTACGGCTGCCTTTTCATGTTGTCCACCCAATCGCTTACGCAGTTTTTGGGTTTGTTCAATCAGTAATTCCTTGGGCAGAGAGGCGTATTCGGCCAAAATTCTATTGATTCGGGTTTCACGGTCTACCAAAATCTCAATGCTGGGTGCTTGT
>JAGNTC010000194.1 GCA_017987725.1 Flavobacterium sp. | reverse complement strand
CTACAATACAGACCAAGATTACGGGGGATAGTATAAATAAAATAGACGGAATTTTTTTTGTGTTGCATTTGATTTAGCCCAGGCCTGCCAACAATAAAATAAGAAGTAGTTTTTTCATCAAAAAATAGAATTAGTCCTACTATAACTGCTAAATTTGTTCATTAGTATATACCCAAGTAAAATGGAACGAAAAATTACCTTAGTTGCTGCGATAATGGGCACAGTCGCCATCATTTTAGGCGCATTTGGTGCTCATGCACTTAAAAAAGTATTAACTCCTTCGGCCTTGGTTTCGTTTGAAACAGGCGTGCGCTACCAACTCTTTCAAGCGCTTTTTTTACTCTATATTGGATCGACTTCTATATTAACTGAAGTTCGTAAAAAAGAAATTTTTAAACTCAGTACGTATGGAGTGTTGTTTTTTTCGGGTTCGATCTATTTGCTCTCCACTTCGGCACTCACCGGACTTGATTTTGCGCCTTTCGGATGGATTACACCGCTAGGAGGAGCCTTGCTTATTAGCGCTTGGATTGTACTGTTTATAAGCGTTTACAAGAAAAAAGACGAATAACTTAGCATTTGTGGTGGCACAAACTATTTAATTTTTACTTTTGTAGCCGAAATAAAATAGTAACACAAACCCAATTTTATGGACACTACTGCCTCATTTACGAAATCGATTTCGTTATCCCATTACGGTATTGATAATGCAATCGAAATTCACCACAATCCTACCTACGATTTTTTATTCCAAGAAGAACTTAACGAAAACTTGATAGGATTCGAAAAAGGGCAACTTACCGAGCTAGGCGCAGTGAATGTGATGACGGGAATTTTTACCGGTCGATCACCCAAAGACAAATACATTGTAAAAGACGCCATTACACAAGATACCATTTGGTGGCCTTCTGAAAAAGCACCCAACGACAACAAACCTATTACGCCAGCAACGTGGAATGCGCTTAAAGCGAATACTGTTGCCCAACTCTCTAACAAAAAGTTATATGTGGTGGATGCCTTTTGTGGGGCCAATGCCAATACCCGACTGAAAGTGCGTTTTATCATGGAGGTGGCCTGGCAGGCACATTTTGTGACCAATATGTTTATTCGTCCCACTGAAGCCGAATTGGCCGAATTTGGCGAACCCGATTTTGTGGTCATGAATGCTTCCAAAAGTGGGTTCAAAGATTTTGCAGCACACGGCTTGAACTCAGAAGTATATGTCGCGTTTAACCTTACCGAAAAAATCCAGTTGATTGGCGGCACTTGGTATGGCGGCGAAATGAAAAAGGGCCTCTTCTCGATGATGAATTATTATTTGCCCTTGCGTGGAATTGCTTCGATGCACTGTTCAGCCAATAAAGGATCAGCCAATGATGTGGCCATCTTTTTTGGTTTATCAGGCACCGGAAAAACCACGCTGTCTACTGATCCTAAACGCGAATTGATTGGCGACGACGAACACGGTTGGGATGACGAAGGTGTATTTAATTTTGAAGGCGGTTGCTACGCTAAAACCATTGATTTGAGTGCCGAAAACGAACCCGATATTTACGAGGCCATCAAGCGTGATGCGCTTTTAGAAAATGTCACTGTTGATGCCCAAGGTAAAATTGATTTTACCGACGGATCGGTTACCCAAAATACCCGCGTTTCCTATCCGATTAATCACATTCACAATATTGTAAAGCCAGTTTCAAAAGCCGGGCATGCCAACAAAGTAATTTTTCTTACTGCAGATGCTTTTGGGGTCATGCCGCCAGTGGCCAAATTGAGCCCTGAGCAAACTAAATATTATTTCTTATCCGGATTTACGGCCAAATTGGCGGGAACAGAGCGCGGTGTAACCAAACCAGAGCCTACTTTTTCAGCTTGTTTTGGCAAGGCCTTTTTGTCACTACATCCCACCAAATATGGTGAAGAGTTGGTCAAAAAAATGGAGCAACACCACGCGCAAGCCTATATGGTAAACACAGGTTGGAACGGCAGTGGCAAACGTATTTCTATCAAAGACACGCGTGCTATTATTGACCGAATTTTGGATGGATCTATCGATCATGCATCTATGCATACTTTGCCGGTTTTTGATTTTCAAATTCCAACTGAATTGGCCGAAGTTTCGAGTGGTATATTAGATCCTAGAAAAACCTACACTGACGCACAACTTTGGACAGAAAAAGCCACCGAATTGGGCGGTTTGTTTGTAAAAAACTTCCAACAATATACCGACACCCCAGAAGGCCAGCAATTGGTCAAAGCTGGACCACAGGTATAAAAAAAGAGTCGCTCATTCAGCGACTCTTTTTTTTATTAGGTTTGAAACTTATTTTCCTTTGTTGGCTTCGGTAATGTATTTGTCTAAGGCCATTGTCATAGAAGGAGTTTCTGGTGTTGGCGCCAAAATATCGATACGCAATCCGTGGTCTAGGGCTTCTTTTTGTGTGGTGCTTCCAAATACGGCAATTCGGGTGTCGTTTTGTTTGAAATCAGGGAAATTCATAAACAAAGACTTGATTCCGGTGGGGCTAAAGAAGGCCAACACATCGTAATACACATCAGCTAAATCGGATAGGTCACTTTGTACGGTTTTGTAAAAGGTGCCTTGTGTCCAATTTACTTTTAGGTTGTTGAGGGTTTGCGGCGCATCGGCGTTCAATTGATCGGAAGCCGGCAACAAGAATTTCTCTTCTTTGTATTTTTTAATCAATGGAGACATGTCGGCAAAATCTTTTTGACCCACATATATTTTTCGTTTGCGGTACACCACATATTTCTGCAAGTAAAACGCAATCGCCTCTGATTGACAAAAATATTTTAAACCTTCTGGAATTTTGTAACGCATTTCCTCGGCCACTCTAAAAAAGTGATCCACCGAGTTTCGGCTAGTTAAAATGATGGCCGTGAAGTTATTGAGGTCAATTTTTTGTAATCGAACATCTTTTGCATTGACACCTTCTACATGAATAAAAGGCCTGAAATCAATTTTAATTTTATGCTTTTGTTGCAAATCAAAGTAGGGAGAGTTCTCTACCTTAGGCTCTGGTTGCGACACCAAAATTGTTTTCACTTTCATTTGTACCATGTTCTATAATGCTAACTTTTTGTAAACCAATAATACAAGAAATAATAGGGTGTTATTTCAAGTGCGCAAAGATATAAAATAAAATAAAACAACTTGCCTACTAATAAATTTTGATGATTCTTTAAAGAAGTGAGGTAGGTGA
>JAGNTC010000195.1 GCA_017987725.1 Flavobacterium sp. | reverse complement strand
GGGCTCTTCTATTTCAAGAGAAACACATGCTGGTGCCTATACCCATGCCGGCCCAGAAATTGGTGTAGCATCGACCAAAGCATTTACTACTCAAATTACAGTTTTAACCATGTTGGCCTTGCGTTTAGCCAAAGCAAAAGGCAGCATGAATAATTCGGATTACCACCGTTACTTACAAGAATTAGAATTGATACCAGAAAAAGTAGCAGAGGCATTAGAAACCAATGAAGTAGCCAAAGTAATCGCCGAACGATTCAAAGACTCAACCAATTGCTTGTATTTGGGACGTGGCTATAATTTTCCGGTAGCCTTAGAAGGCGCTTTGAAACTCAAAGAGATTTCCTATATACACGCCGAGGGTTATCCCGCTGCTGAAATGAAACACGGACCCATTGCCTTGATTGATGAGCACATGCCGGTTATTGTGATCGCCCCCAAACAAGGCCATTACGACAAAGTAGTCAGCAACATTCAAGAAATCAAATCCAGAAGTGGAAAAATCATTGCCGTAGTAACCAAAGGCGATGTTCAAGTGCGCGATTTGGCGGATTATGTAATTGAAATTCCAGAAACTTCAGATGCCTTATCGCCCTTATTGACTACCATTCCGTTGCAATTATTGTCTTATCACATAGCAGTTTTAAGAGGGTGTAACGTAGATCAGCCAAGAAATTTGGCTAAGTCGGTTACGGTTGAATAAAAGTAATCATCAATAAAATGCACAAAAAGCGGGTTGGGAACAACTCGCTTTTTTTTGTGAAAAACAAACGACTCACATTAATAATCTTATCTCTTTTATTTTCTCGCTTTTATACCTAATCAACAAAAATTGTATGCCTTTTTTTTTGATGTACTAAAAATAGTTGTATTTTGGCTTGCTAAACCAACAAAAATTAAAACCAATGAAGAGCTATTTAATTATTTTGTCGTTGTTTTTTTGCAGCTTATCGTTTGCACAATCAACAATAACAGGAGTTGTATCTGACTCCAAAAAACAGCCTATTCCGGGAGTAAATGTCAAAATTGAGGGAGCTTCAAACTCCACTTCTACTGACGCAGACGGTAAATTTACCTTGACCGCTGAAAAACTACCTTGTAACGTAGAAATTTCGGGAGTGGGTTACGAAAAACAAAAACTAAGTGTAACTTCTGCTTCACAAGCAATAGCAGTAAGCTTAAAAGACGAAGAAACCCAATTGAACGAAATTGTGGTTTCTGCATCTAGAACACCAGAGCGTGTATTAGAATCGCCAGTAACCATTGAGAGAATGGGCTTGGCGCAAATCAAAAACACAACTGCAGCCACCTACTACGACGGCTTAGAAAACATGAAAGAGGTGCATTTTAACACCAGTAGTTTCTCTTTCAAATCCATCAATACCCGTGGGTTTGCCACCGTTGCAAACACCCGATTTATGCAGTTGGTAGACGGAATGGATAATTCCTCACCGGCCTTGAATTTTGTATTGGGTAACCTAATTGGAATTTCAGAACTAGATGTAGCTAGCGTGGAATTATTGCCAGGAGCATCTTCTGCCTTATATGGTGCAAATGCCTTCAATGGAATTTTGTTCATGAACAGCAAGAGTCCATTTACAAGCCCAGGTTTAAGCACTTATTTTAAATACGGTCAGACTTCACAAGAAGCAGCTGGAGTGAATGACTATTTTGATGTAGGTATTCGCGCCGCTCATGTATTCAACAAGTATTTTGCCGCTAAAACAAATTTCACGTTCATGAAAGCAACCGAGTGGATTGCCAATGATCGTCGAAATGTTGTGGGAGGTGCGTTATATACAGACCCATCAAATATAGGGCATGACGTCAATCAAAATTATGACGGATTAAACACCTATGGTGATGAGGTTACTACTTTTATTCCAAACGTGGGGCAAGTGAGCCGAACAGGTTATATGGAAAAAGACTTGAACGACAACACCATCAGAAACGTAAAAGCAGATTTCTCTTTGCACTTCAAGCCATTTGATAATGACTTTGAAATTATTTTACAAAGCAAATTTGGTACAGGAAATACCATTTACCAAGGAGCCAACCGCTATGCGTTGAAAAACTTTTACATGAACCAAAACCGCATAGAAGTAAAAGGAAAAAATTTCTTTGCTAGAGCCTATATGACTGCGGAAGATGCAGGAGATTCCTATGACATGCGTTTTGCTGCTTGGAACGTAAACAGAGCAGCTAAAGCCGACACCAACTGGTTTACTGATTATGCCAGAGCATATCAATTGTCAAGTGCCGTATTAGGACTTACTGGATATGAAGCGTCTAATTATGCTAGAACATTTGCCGACACAAACGTTTCGCCAATTTTAAACTTAACTCCATTTGTAGACCCAAACAATCCATCGGCACCAACCTCGCCAAGATTCTTGGCTGGATCTCCAGAATTTAAAGATGCTTTGAGCACGATTGCCCAAGATCCTGATTTTACAAAAGGAGCCAAGTTTACAGACCGTTCTAAGTTGTACCATAGTGATGTAAATTACAACCTTAGAGATGTAGTTAAAGTAGCTGATGTACAAGTGGGAGCTTCCTACCGTCAATATGTAATGGATTCTGAAGGATCAATATTTACGGATTATGACGCGCCAATTTCGTACACTGAATTTGGAGTATATACCCAAGTACAAAAGAAATTAATGGACGATCGTTTGAAATTTACAGGATCTGTTCGCTACGATAAATCCCAAAATTTTGACGGTAGTTTCTCTCCGCGTTTAGCATTTGTGTATTCGGCTGGAGCCAACAAAAATCACAACATTCGTTTGTCTTACCAAACAGGATTTAGAAATCCAACTACACAAGACCAATACATCGGATTGGATTTAGGGCCATTTGCCTTAATTGGTTCTGCTCCTGATAACTTGGATCGATATGTAGAAACTAGAAACTTAAGCGCTGCAGGTCAAGCTTTAACTGGCGCAAGCACCGTAACATTAAGCGGACAAGACGCTTACTACAATTCATACACCAGCACTTCAGTAGCGGCCTTTGCTGCGGCACCTAAAACCACACCTGCTCAGTTGCAAGCAGCAGCTGATTTATTACAAGTGGCCACACCAGGATTAGTGAAACCAGAGCAAGTTCAAGCCTTTGAATTGGGTTATCGTTCATTTATTGAAGATGTGTCAATCGACATCAACGGATACTACAACATGTATACTGACATGTTAAGTAATGCCAACGTAATTACACCTTTATAC
>JAGNTC010000062.1 GCA_017987725.1 Flavobacterium sp. | reverse complement strand
GGTAAATACCACAAAATCAATTCGTTGGGCTATATGGGTAAATACCAATTTGGCGCCGAAACCTTGCGTGAAATTGGCATTTCCAATCACCAACATTTTTTGAAAAATCCGCGTTTGCAAGAACAAGCCTTTTTGGTATTGTTGGCTAAAAACAAATGGGATTTACAAGATGAAATCGACGCTTTTGCCGGTAAATCCATTGGTGGAGTGCGAGTAACCGAGTCCGGCATTTTGGCTGCAGCCCATTTGGGAGGCGTTCGTTCGGTAAAACGATTTTTGTACAGCCAAGGAAAACGCAAATGCAGAGACCAATACGGGTCTAGCGTGCGCAACTACATGCGTGATTTTGGTGGATTTGAAACGCATGCTATCGTGGCGCAAAACGATCCAAAAATTAAATAAGTAAAAAGATAATTGAAAAAAAATAAGCCTGTTTGTTTTGCAAACGGGCTTTTTTACATGCGGTGAATAATGAAAATTGTGGGGCGATTGTGCAAATCGATTTTCGCCTTTTTCCAGTCTTGTACGCGCATCGTTTTGATGTATTCGGTGGGCAAAGTAATGTCGCAGGCTATACACAAATAGGTGTTGGGTTGCAGACATTGCAGCAAATCTTCCACCAATTTATTGTTGCGGTAGGGCGTTTCGATAAATAATTGCGATTGATTTTTGTCTTGTGCCAATCGTTCAAGCTGTTTCAATGCCGATTTTTTCTCTGATTTATCGATGGGTAAATAGCCATTAAACGCAAAACTTTGGCCATTCATGCCGGAGGCCATCAGTGCTAAGGTGATGGATGATGGACCTACTAAGGGTACTACGGTTATTCCTTTTTCGTGGGCTAATTTTGCAATGTCAGCACCCGGATCGGCTATGCCCGGGCAGCCGGCTTCACTCATGAGTCCCATATTTTTCCCTTCCATACAGGCTTGAATCATGCCTAAGTGTTCGCTGGCTTGGGTGTGTTTATTTAGTGCAGACAAACGCAAAGTGGACTGTACTTTTTCGGGGCAAATGCTTTTGATGAATTTGCGTGCGGTTTTTTCGTTTTCGACGATGTAATCATCCAATAATTCGATGCTGCGTTTTACCGTAAAGGGCAAAACAGTCAATGGGTCACAGTCACCCAAGGTGGTGGGAATTAAGTAAAGTTTTCCTTTAATAGATTCACTCATTGGCTATTGGTTGTGTGCTTTTAGTAAGCGTTCTGCTAAAGTATCACAGGCCAAATCGAGCATTTGGTACACTTGATCAAATCCATTAGACAAGCCGTAATACGGATCGGGTACATCTACATTTTCGCCGGGAAACAATTCGTTCAAGATGAGCTGCACTTTTTGTTTGTGTTCGGACGTTTGCGCTAAGGCTACAACGTGCTCGTAATTGGATTGATCCATGACAAATACATAGTCAAATTCGTCAAAAAAAGCAGCAGTAAATTGTTGTCCGCGTTGGTGACTGATGTCGAGTCCGTTTTTCTTGGCTACCGCAACTGAGCGATCATCGGGTTTTTTTCCCACATGCCAATGCGCTGTTCCGGCAGAATCGATAGTAAAAGCAGGACTTGGAAGTTTGGATCTCAAAATACCTTCCGCTAATGGTGATCGGCAAATATTGCCCAAACAAACCATTACAATTTTTACGGACATGTTAGAGGGACAATTTTTTGTTGATGTCCTCCACAAATTTTTTGAATTGCTTGTCGGTAGAAACCAGGTTGTCTACTGTTTTACACGCGTGAAGTACTGTGGCATGGTCACGGTCACCAATTTGTGAGCCAATGTTTGCCAAAGAAGCTTTGGTGAATTTCTTGGCAAAAAACATGGCCAACTGACGTGCTTGTACCACATGACGCTTGCGTGTTTTGGACTGCAAGGTGTCAATGTCTAATTGGAAGTAATCGGAAACGATTTTTTGGATATAATCGATAGAAATTTCGCGTTTGACATTTTTCACGAATTTCTCAACTACGTGTTTGGCCAATTCTATCGTTACTTCTTTTTTGTTGAAAGAAGATTGGGCAATCAAGGAAATGATGGCGCCTTCTAATTCACGAACATTTGATTTGATGTTACGGGCTACGTATTCGATGATTTCATCTGGCATCTCCACACCGTCTCGGTATAGGATGTTTTTCAAGATGGAAATACGGGTTTCGTAATCGGGTTGGTGCAACTCGGCCGACAATCCCCATTTGAAACGGGATAACAAGCGTTGTTCGATGTCTTGCATGTCCACAGGCGCTTTGTCAGAAGTAAGAATGACCTGTTTGCCGTTTTGGTGCAAGTAATTAAATATGTGGAAAAACACATCTTGTGTTCCGGTTTTGCCCGATAAAAACTGCACGTCGTCAATTATCAACACATCGATCAATTGATAGAAGTGAATGAAATCGTTGCGGTTGTTTTTCTTTACCGAGTCAATGTATTGTTGTGTGAAAATTTCAGCAGAGATATACAATACTGTTTTTTCAGGGTATTTGTCTTTGATTTCAACGCCAATGGCATGAGCCAAGTGGGTTTTTCCTAATCCAACTCCTCCAAAAATCAAGAGCGGGTTAAAGGAGGTACCGCCAGGTTTGTTGGCAACTGCCATACCGGCCGAACGGGCCAATCGATTGGAATCTCCTTCTAGGAAGTTGTCAAAACTGTAATTGGCATTCAGTTGGGATTCGATTTTTAAATTGCGAATTCCCGGTATGATAAACGGATTTTTTAATTCGGGGTTGAGGTTTTTGAACGGAGCATCCACCTCTTGTGGTTTCATCGAGCTACGGTGTGCACTAGGCAATTGCTCGGTGAATGGTTGTTTGTTGCCGTAGGTATTTTCCATGTTGATTTTGTAAATCAATTGGGCATTGGCACCGAGTTCTTTGGTAAGGGCAACTTTGAGTAATTTAACGTAATGCTCTTCCAACCATTCGTAGAAAAATTTACTGGGAACTTGGATGTATAAAGCATTATCAGTAAGCTTAACTGATTTTATCGGCTCAAACCACGTCTTGTAGGCTTGATCAGAGATGTTGTCCTTTATAAATAAAAGACAGTTTTCCCATACCGATTGTACAGTTTTGCTCATAAATTTGGTTAAATTTGTGTTTTTGTTGTTAGGTTATTCTAAAGGAAAAACGGAATGTTTGTTCCTTTTTTTTGGGGTAACAAATATGTGAACAAAAATCGTTAAAAAAAAATATTTTTCAAGTTGATTTTTAAAAAATATTATTGTATTGAGTTTTAAATTTTACCTTTTTTTAACTTCAATTTAATCTTACAAATTATGACTTCACATCAAATAGAAGTTCGAGTACGTTATTCAGAAACCGATCAAATGGGAGTCGTTTATCACGGAAATTACATTCCCTATTTTGAGATTGGTCGCGTGGAATGGCTTAGAAACAAAGGAGTTTCGTACAAGAGCTTGGAGGAAAGTGGTATTGCCTTGCCCATTGTTTCGATGACAATCAATTATAAAAAGCCTGCTCGCTACGATGATTTGCTTACCGTAAAAACTACTTTCAAACAATATAGTTCGGTGAAGATTGAATTTGATTGTGAAATTTGGAGTGAAGAAAATGAATTGTTAACAACTGCTCAATTTATTTTGGTTTTTGTCGATATCAAACAAGGCAAAGCCATCGTTCCACCACCACACATTTTATCCATTATTTCGAGTTAATTTACCTCCTTTTTCTTAAGGACAATCTCATACAAATTTTCAAAAGCCGCTAGCAAATTGGCTTCGGCACTTTTTCGGGTTGATAATGTTATTTCGCATTGCATATCCATTTTTTGTGAAAGAATGACTAGGTTTTTTTCTTTGATCACCCGCATCACTTTATTAAGGTGTGCATAGTCAAATTGCGCCACATAGTCCACATTGATTGTTTTTTCGATTATTGTAGCTGATTCCAAACTGAGTTGGGCTGCCGTTTTGTAGGCGCTAATCAAACCACCTACACCCAGTTTAACTCCACCATAATAGCGTACAATTACCAACAAAACATTCGTAATTCCAAACGATTGAATCTGACCATAGATAGGTGTGCCCGCACTGCCGCTGGGTTCGCCGTCATCGTTGGCGCGGTAGCTAAATTGTTCGGTGCCCAATTGGTAGGCATAACAAAAATGCACCGCATTAGGATGTTGTTTGCGTAAACCAAGTACAATTGGTTTTATCTCCTCTTCCGAAGTGACCGGAAAAGCATAGCCCAAAAACTTGCTGTTTTTTTCTTTAAACAACTGTTCTTCGGTTGCTTCGGCTAGGGTTTTATAGGTGTCTTTGGACTGCAAGTGCTTAAAGTATATTTTTATCCAATAGCTGCGTTACCTCTTCTAGACCTACTTGCAAATTCCAGACCGATAGGCCTAAAGCAGTAGCGGCATCGGTATTTTCTTTTTTGTCGTCTATAAACAAGGTGTGTTTGGGTTGCAAATCATGTTTGGCCAATACAGTCTGAAAACAAATCGCATCGGGTTTGCGCAGGCCCAATTCATAGGAAAAATATACTTTTTCAAAGCAATTGTAAAACTCTCTCGAAAAGCTCAAACCCACCTGGTGTTCAAAATAACTGATGTGTGTTGCATCGGTGTTCGACAATAAAAACAAACGGTAATGGGGTTTAAGCAATTGCAGAAATTCCAAGCGATATAAAGGAAAGTCACCAATTATGGTATTCCAGGCTTGGCGAATTTCAAGTAAATCAGCCTGTGGCAAATGGGTTTGAAACCCGGATAGAAAATCCAATTCAGAGATAGCGCCAATCTCGTAGGCCTTGTTTAGTTCTTCTAAATCGGGTGTGAATTCGGTTAATCCCAATTCCAGAAATGCTTGGGCTGTGGCCTCTTTGCGCAAATTGACAAAGATGTCACCAAAATCAAATATAATGTTCTTGATCATGGTAATAAGTGGTTAAAGTATCCGTATCTATTTTTTCTTGTCTAGCCGAATACGCCTTAACATGCGGCGCCGGTATACCATCAACTAAGTGAGTTGCGCTGGTAAATACGCGTGCTTCGTCCCAACAATTTTCGTCGATAAAGGTTTGTAGGGTTTGACGGCCGCCTTCGACGATGACCGATTGGATGTTTTTGTGGTATAGTAAATCGGCGATTTGGCTGACGATTTGGTTTGAAAAATCAAGTTCATTTTTGCATAAAACCAAAGTTTCCGCTGTGGAATCAAATACCGCCGAATCTTTTGGTAATCGCCCGTGCTGATCCAATACTATTCGCAGTGGATTGTTTCCAGGCCAATCGCGCGCAGTCAATTGCGGATTGTCATCCAAGACCGTTTGGGTACCTACCAAAATGGCTTGTTCTTCTGTGCGCCATTGGTGCACCCGTTGCCGGGAAAGAGGGTTGCTGATCCAAACCGGTTGGCGGTTGGTTTTAATGAGTGGGGCGATAAATCCATCGGCCGATTGGGCCCACTTTAAAATAATATAAGGTCGTTTTTTTTGGTGAAAGGTAAAAAAGCGGCGATTCAATTGCGCACATTCAGCAGCCAAAACCCCAACGATCACTTCTTTTCCAGCCGATTTTAGGCGTGCAATGCCGCTGCCATTTACTTTCGAATTATGGTCAAGGCTGCCAATAACCACGGTTGGAATTTGTTGGTCAATAAGCAAATCACAACAGGGTGGTGTTTTGCCAAAATGACTGCAAGGTTCTAGGTTTACATATAGTGTAGCCTCAGAAAGCAAGGCTTTGTTTTTGACCGAATTGATGGCGTTTACCTCGGCATGCGCTTCGCCCGCTTTGTGGTGCCATCCCTCGCCAATGATTTGGTTGTTGTGCACAATTACACTGCCCACCAACGGATTGGGATAGGTGGTTCCCAGCCCTTTTTGTGCCAGTTCCAAACAGCGAGACATGTATTTTTCGTGTGTATTCACGGGGTAAAAATAAGTATAATCTGCCTTGTAGGACGGCCAAGTTTATAAAAATATCTGCAAGTAGTTTTTACTCGTTTTGTCTATTTATTGGGTATAATTTGTAGTAAATTTGCCGCCAACCATGAACCAAAATTTGCAGGCTACGTATACCATCCGTCCCATTGAAATTGCCGACAATGCCGCTGTCGCTGCGGTAATTCGAGCCGTATTACTCGAACACAAGGTGCCCAAAGTAGGCACCGCTTTTGCCGATCCGCAATTGGATTATATGTGTCAAACGTATGCCGTATCTCGTGCCCGTTATTTTGTGGTTGAATTGGACGGCGAAGTAGTGGGCGGAGCCGGAATTCAGCAATTGGAAAACGAAGCCGATACCATTTGTGAGTTGCAAAAAATGTACTTTCTGCCCCAAGCCAGGGGAAAAGGCATTGGCAGCGCAATAATGCAAATGTGTTTGGATTTTGCCCAAGCACAAGAATTTAGTTACTGTTATATTGAGACGATGCCGTATATGCAGGCCGCTCAAAAACTGTATATTAAATTTGGTTTTGAGTATATCGATGCGCCTATGGGAAATACCGGACACACCTCTTGCCCGGTTTGGATGTTGAAAAAGCTATGATGCAGCTTACTACCTATAGAACTCAATTTGTAAACAGTTTATCTGCTGTGGTCGACGAGGCCGAAGCGCAGTCGTTTTTTTATTTGGTTGTAGAACAGTTTCACCAATTGAAACGAATTGATTTGGCGTTAGAGCCTACTTTTACCATAACCGAAGCACAATGGCAGCAGTGGGAATCCATTCGCCTGCGGTTGCTGAATCAAGAACCCATACAATATATATTAGGAAGCACTTCCTTTTACGGATTACCTTTTATAGTAAACCCGGCGGTACTTATTCCGCGTCCTGAAACCGAAGAATTAGTGGAATGGGTATTGAAAAGTTTCGCATTAAACAGACAACCGACAACGGACAACCGACAACAGTTATTAGACATCGGTACCGGTAGCGGCTGCATAGCCATTTCTTTAGCTAAAAATTTGCCAGATGTGCACGTTTCTGCCTTGGATGTGTCAGCGAAAGCCTTGGAAATCGCCCAATTGAATGCCCAACAAAATGGAGTGCAAATCAATTTTATTTGCCAAAACATACTCGAAACTACAAAGCTGGATCAACAATTTGAGGTAATAGTTTCCAATCCGCCTTATGTGAGGGAAATAGAAAAACATGAAATTCAAGCTAATGTGTTGGAGCATGAACCGCATTTGGCTTTGTTTGTAACCGATGAAGATCCGTTGCTGTTTTACCGAAAAATAGGGGAGTTGGCTATTGACTCCTTGACACCTAGCGGTAGTTTATTTGTAGAAATCAACCAGTATTTGGGTGAAGCCACAGTACAGTTATTTCTCCAAATTGGCTTTACACAAGTTGAATTGAAAAAAGACCTATACGGAAACGACCGCATGATTCGCGCCAGCCGCTAATTATTCATAACGCAAGGCTTCAATCGGATCGAGTTGAGCTGCTTTCATGGCGGGATAGGAACCCGAAATCACCGCTACTATAAAGGTGGTAATGACTGCCGCACTGATGGCCGACCAAGGAATCACAAAAGCAAAGCTCAGCAAAGAAGCAATGCCATATCCGGCTGATATTCCGATGATAATCCCCAATAATCCACCCAATTGTCCAATTACAATGGTTTCAATAAAAAACTGAACCGCGATGGTACTTTTTTTGGCGCCCAGAGCTTTGCGTACCCCAATTTCTCGGGTGCGTTCGGTAACGGATACAAGCATGATGTTCATCAAAGCAATCGAGGAGCCAAAAATGGTGATAATCCCAATTACCCAGGCCGAAATCCCCAAATACTGCGTAATGCTTAAAATTTTATTGATCAAATCGTCGCTGCGCGAAACCCCAAAATTGTCCTCTTGAATCGGGTTGAGTTTACGCACGCGGCGCATGACACTGTTGGCATGATCAATGGCCGCATCCAAAACGTCTTTTTTAATGACCATCACACTCAGCGTATAATTGATGTTGGGCGCAGTAAATAATGATCGCGCCACTTGAATGGGCAGTAAAATGCGCAAATCCTGGTTGTTGCCAAAGGTGGATCCTTTTTCTTTGAGCACCCCAATCACTTTAAATTTGGCACCGCGGATTGAAATGGTTTTGCCAATGGGGTTCACATCTTTGAATAAATCTTTCAAGAAATCAGAGCCCACAATGCAGGTTGCCGAGTTGTTTTTGATGTCAAACGGAGTAAAATTATGCCCAGCGGTGGTCTCCAGGCCAGAATTGACCATGTAATTTTCGTCTACTCCTAAAATGGTTATTTCGGGATCGGTTTTTTTGGAATCAAATTTTACTTCGGCATTGGATACCGCGGTAAACGAAAGAGAGGTTTGGGTGAGCGGAAACTGGTATTTGTCTTTAAAGGCCACCGCCTCGGGATAGGAGATGATGGGGTTGATGATTTCGCGTTCGCCTCCGCCCCGACGCTGGGATTCAAACGGATATTGGTTGATATTGAAGGTGTTGGCGCCCATCGAAGCAAAATCGCTCGAAACGGTATTTTCTAAGGCGGCCACCACGGTAAGGATGCACACCAATGCGGTAATTCCAATGGCAATGATGAGCACCGTGAGTATGGTGCGTAGCAATTGCGTTTTGATGGAACCCAAAGCAATTCGAATGTTTTCGCGGAGTAATTTGAACATGGGTAAAATTTGGCACGAATTTACAATAATTGAAACAAGTTTGCGGGATTAGGTGTGTATTTAGCATAAAAATAAGACGAGCTTTTTGAATCAAAAAATTAGCAACCAAGTAATAGCCGTTAAAAATTGAATTAATTACATTTGCATGGATGAAAAAAGATCTTTACATAATTGCAGGTTGTAATGGAGCTGGAAAGACCACTGCCTCTTTTACTATTTTACCTGAGATTTTAGATTGTAAAGAATTTGTAAATGCAGATGAAATTGCAAAAGGATTATCGCCATTTCAACCAGAAAAAGTTTCGTTTGAAGCCGGAAGAATAATGCTTAAAAGAATAAACGAACTTTTAGAATCCAATGAAAACTTTGCTTTTGAAACTACCTTAGCTACTAAAAGTTACAAATCAAAAATTGCAGAAGCGAAAAACAAAAACTATCATGTAACGCTTTTATTTTTTTGGTTGCAAAACGTTGAATTGGCCATTGAAAGAGTGAAGACAAGGGTGTTAGAAGGAGGCCATCATATTGAATCGGATGTGATTAGACGCAGGTATTCAAATGGCATAAAAAATCTATTTGATATTTATCTATCCCTTGTTGACGATGTCATGATTTTTGATAATTCAGAAGGCAAATATGATTTGATTGCCAAAAAAACCATTGACACTGACTTGGATGTTTTTAGCCAAACCAAATTCAATAAACTTAATAACTATTATAATGGAAACACATAAAATGACACCAAATCAAACTAAAATTTTGGCCGGAATGGATAAGGTGTATGATAAATTAATAGAGTTCAAAAAGAAAATGAACAGTGAACTTGTGATTCTAAAAGACAATAAAATAACAAGGGTAAAACCATAGCAATTTGGCTGTTTTCCAGTAAAATGATTTTCTCATTTTATCTCAAGGCACAGTCAATAAAAATCCAAAAGTGACATCGAGTTCAAGCAGGTAATCAATTTTTATACACCAATTTTTTCCCCAATTAATTTCAGTTATATGGCAGCAAAACCAAGTGTTCCAAAGGGCACCCGTGATTTTTCACCGCTTGAAGTACTCAAGCGCAGACACATCATGGGAGTCATTCAACGCAATTTTGAAAAATTTGGTTTTCAACCCATCGAAACGCCATCGTTTGAAAATTCAGAAACCTTGATGGGCAAATATGGCGAAGAAGGCGACCGTTTGATTTTTAAAATTTTAAACTCGGGTGATTTTCTAGACAAGATTTCTCCCGACGAATTGGCCCAAACTACGGCCAAACAATTGGGAACCAAAATCTCCGAAAAAGCCCTGCGTTATGATTTAACGGTCCCTTTTGCCCGTTATGTGGTGCAGCACCAAAATGAATTGGAATTCCCGTTCAAACGGTATCAAATACAACCGGTATGGCGCGCCGATCGTCCACAAAAAGGGCGTTACCGCGAGTTTTACCAATGCGATGCCGACGTGGTAGGTTCGCAATCTTTGTGGCAAGAAGTGGAGTTTGTGCAATTGTATGATGCGGTTTTTACCGAATTGGGATTGACCGGTACGACGATAAAAATCAACAACCGAAAAATATTATCGGGCATTGCCCAGGTAATCGGTGCTGCCGATAAATTAATCGATTTTACGGTAGCTTTAGATAAATTAGATAAAATAGGCGAAGCGGGAGTACAGCAAGAAATGTTGGACAAAGGCCTGAGCCAAGCTGCCATAGACAAGGTGTCTCCTTTGTTTCATTTTACAGGAACTTGGTCTGAAAAATTAAAGCAATTGAACGTATTGTTGGCCGATTCACCTGAAGGCCTGCATGGAGTTTCTGAACTGGAAACCATTGGTAATGCCATACAGACGTTGGGTTTACAA
>JAGNTC010000193.1 GCA_017987725.1 Flavobacterium sp. | reverse complement strand
GTCTTTTAGTTTGGCTTCAAGTTCAAGTACCAATTCTCCGCGGTTGGTAATCCACTTATTGGACCAAATGCGCTCCACTTGACGCTGGTATGACTCGAGAGGAGGAAAAAATGTTTTGGTTACTGGAATCATGAAGGGCTCTAAAAAGTATTGGCTCCACAAATTAACAAATAAATAGTTTTAAATAAGCGATTACACCCACAAACTACCGCGTTCTTTTTGGAAAATATGCATCGCGAATAGCTAAAAAATAAGATTCAACATAACGTGTAAACAAATCACCTAAAGCTACCGATAGACTAAATACTATTACAAAAACCACCACCCTATTGGGGATTTGTAAGTAAGTCACCGCATAAATTACTAGCGAATGTATGAGGTAAATAGCATAGGAATTGAATCCGATACGCGCAATGAACTTTACAATAAGCGGACTAAACCACCGATTTAGCTTTTGATCCATGCGCTCATCAAACAAAACACATAAGAGTAATAGACCAAAAGCCAGATAGACCAAACTAAATCCAATCGTTCGGATAAAAAAAGAAGAAACTATGTGAAAAGGAGTAAAACTAAGCAGACATAAACTCAACAGCAACAGCTTTTTTTGGTGTATTAAAATAAAAACAGTCCAGGAAGTCCTCCTAAAATGATAGCCATAGGCAATCAATACGCCAAACAACAAGGAGTCCAAACGCAGGTGGGTTGCCGTGATGTGGTATACATTTTGATTGAGTAGATAGACATTGGAGATCCATCGAATAAGCAGTATACTCACTAAGACAAAAACGATTCCAACTACAAAGCCAGATCCTTTTAGCGCATGTTTAAATTGAGTTGGAAAATATTGCACCAACAACCCAAAGGTCAAGGCCAAGACCACATAAAAATGTTCCTCGACCGCCAATGACCAACTGGCTGGATAAGCATAGCCCCAGCCCAAAAAGTAGTTTTGTACAAACAAACAATCATACAGTACTTTTTGGCCATCAAATTTGTGGTAATACAATTTCGGCAAAAGATAAGCCGCATAGGTAAGGTAATACAGCGGGTAGATTTTAAACCCGCGGCGGATCAAAAACAAGCCGGGCGAAACCGAGCCAAATTTTTGGTATTCCTGAAACAACAAACCCGAGACCAAAAATCCACTCAACACAAAAAACAAATCGACCCCAATCCAACCCATGGTTTGCAAGGCCGGCGTGAGCAATTGGTGTCGAAACAAGACCAAAATGATGGCGATGCCCCGAAGAAAATCGAGTTTTTGAATACGTGTAGTGGAGGTAATTACTTGCATTTAGTGCACATCGCGGAATTGTTTTTGAGCCGTTCGGTCCCAAAAATTGGGTTGCATTAATGCCTCAACAAACAATTGTGCACTTCGGCCCACACCAAACTGCTGAGTTGATTCTACAACTGTTTTATGCTGTGCGGCTTGTAGGGCTGCCAAAATTGCCTCGGTTTCATAAGACACATTGTGAATACACGGATGAGCTGCCCGATTGAGCTGTCTCGAACCAATGTTTATTGCTGAAACCCCATAGCTTGGCGCCTCGCGAATTCCGGCGCTGCTATTTCCAACAATACACTCAGCATGTTTGAGCAATTGTAAAAAGTATTCAAAACGCAAGGAGGGAAACAACCTAAAACGTGGATGATTATGCAAGGCTTCGTAGGCTTTGAAAATATGATGATTCCCCATGTCATTGTTGGGGTACACCACCACATAATTTCGTGTATCATGCAATAGCGCCTCTACCAATTGTTGGGCATGGTTTTCCATATAATCTAATTCGGTAGTAACGGGATGAAACAGCACAATAGCATAGGATTCAAAAGGGATCTCATAGTATGCTTTAACCGTTTCTATCTGAGGCAATTGATCCGAAAACATGATGTCGAGATCGGGTGAACCAATTTCAAAAATGGTTTCGTCCTCCTCTCCCATTTGCAGCAATCGTTTGGCTGCTTCTGCATTGGACACAAAGTGCAAATGACTCAATTTGCTTACACTGTGACGAATGAGTTCATCAACCGTGCCAGAACGTTCGCCTCCCTCGATGTGAGCCACCAAAAAATTATTGAGCGCACCAACAATTGCTCCCGCAAGGGTTTCTACCCGATCGCCGTGCACTACAATTAAATCGGGTTGTAGCGTTTTGCAATAGGCCGAAAATCCTTCGATGGTTTTGGCCAAGGTAAGGTCCATGGTGGATTCGTGTGTATGGTTTTCAAATGTATGGATGTGTGTAAACTGACAACGCTGGATTTCGATGAGCGTATACCCGTAGCGTTCTTGCAAGTGCATTCCTGTTACACATACGTACACCTCAAAGTCCGCGTGCTCTTCGAGCTGCTTTAACAGTGACTTGATTTTACCAAAATCGGCACGGGTTCCGGTGAGAAATACTATTTTTTTCATGCTTATTGGACCACATCTTCCCAACAAATTTGGGCATCAACTGGAATATTTTTGCTGGCACATTTGCCTAAAAGACTTTCAAAATGTTCGGCCAAGATTTCGCCTGTGCCGGGGCGTTTCACCCAAATGTTTTCGGAGGTAAATGGTTCTCCTGCAGCAATAGGCGCAATGGTGCATACGGTTGCAAAGGCAAAATCGATGGTAACTTGTTCTTCTAGAGCCGGTTCTTTAGCGCCTCCGCGCATCTGCCAAATTTCTCGACTGCCTTGGATCAATTGGGCCGTGGTTTGTTCGTCCATACTGCACACGATATCTGGACCCTGGCGCTGCATGTGATCGGTAAAATGACGTTCCAAAATGGATGCCCCCAAAGCCACGGCGGCCAAACAAGCGTTGTTATTGAGCGTATGATCGCTCAATCCAAAGACCTTGCTCGGAAAAGCTTCGTGCATTTGTGTCATGGCGCCCAAACGAACCAAATGAGTGGGCGTTGGGTATAAATTGGTGGTATGCAAAAGCGCAACCGGTACTTGGTGTTTATCAAAAATGGCCACCGCCTTTTGGATGCTTTCAATGGTATTCATGCCCGTGCTTAAAATCACGGGTTTGCCAAAAGAGGCAATGTGCTCCAACAGCGGGTAATTGTTGCATTCGCCCGAACCAATTTTATAGGCCGGCACGTTAAACTTTTCCAAGCGATTGGCCGCTGCTCTCGAAAAAGGGGTGGAAATAAATATCATCCCTTTGGATTGCACGTATTGCATTAAAGCCAATTCGTCGGCTTCGTTCAGTGAACAACGCTCCATGATTTCATATATCGACACATCGGCATTGCCTGGAATCACTT
>JAGNTC010000192.1 GCA_017987725.1 Flavobacterium sp. | reverse complement strand
ATAAAACACCACGGCTACATCGGCATGATCGAGCGCGCCTTGGTATTCTTTGAGAAATTCGGCATTCAAACTGCTGTAGGTGTGCAGTTCCAAGCAGGCAATCAACGTACGGTCGGGATATTGTTCCTTAACAGCTTTGGTTGTTGCCGCCACTTTAGAGGGCGAATGGGCAAAATCTTTGTAAGCCACTTTATTTGCACTTTCGGCTATTTTTTCCAAACGCTTGGAAGCACCTTTAAAGGTGGCAATCGCTTCGTAAAACTCGGCTTCGTCCACTCCCATGTTTTGGCAGATCCATTTGGCACCGGCTAGATTGTTGAGGTTGTGTGCCCCAAACACTTCAATAGGCATCGGACCTTCGGGTGTAGTGAGTAGCGTAACGCCATTAGATACGGCATAGTCGGGCGTTACATACGGTAATTTGCGAATGGGATTGGTTGCCGCTTCAGCAACGCGCATTACTTCAGGATCTTCGGCATTGTAAACTAAGATGCCACCGGCCGTAATTTTGGCAATGAATTCTTCAAATTGCGCCACGTAATTCTCATAGGTAGGAAACACGTTAATGTGATCCCATGCGATGCCTGAAATTAAGGCAATATTGGGTTGGTACAAATGGAATTTGGGTCGGCGATCTATGGGAGAAGACAAGTATTCATCGCCTTCCAATACGATAAAATCATTGGTTTCGGTGAGGTGCACCATGGTGTCAAATCCTTCCAATTGCGCACCTACCATATAATCTACTGCAATGCCATGGTAATGCATCACGTGCAAAATCATGGAAGTAATGGTGGTTTTTCCGTGTGAACCACCAATCACTACACGGGTTTTATTCTTGGATTGTTCGTACAAAAACTCGGGATAGGAATAAATTTTGAGCCCCAACTCCTTGGCGCGCAGCAACTCGGGATTATCGGCCTTGGCGTGCATCCCCAAAATAATCGCTTCTATATCAGCGGTGATTTTTTCGGGAAACCAACCCATTTCGGCAGGCAATAAACCTTGCTTTTGCAAACGCGATTTAGAAGGTTCAAACACGGCATCGTCACTACCCGTAACATAATATCCTTTGAAATGAAGGGCAAGCGCCAAATTGTGCATGGCCGCTCCGCCTATGGCTATAAAATGTGTTCTCATTAAGTTTTGTTTCGTTTCTTGTAGTTGTCTAATACTTTTAAGGCTTTGTCCGGATCGTGAAATTTGTCTTTATACAATTGGGCCAGTCGCTCATAGGTATGTTTTGACCCACCCACTTCAATAGCTTTAATGTAGTGGACCTCGGCACTTTTATACCGTTTGTAATGTTCGTCGATGTGCGCTTTGGCCAAATAGCCATCTACGGGTGAGATTCTTGCCAATTCATTGGCATAGCGTTGGGCTTTTGTTTCACTACCTCCCACAAAAACAGGCAATTGCAAATAATATTCGAGCAACGCCCAGCGGGCTTCAATGTGATTGGGATTGAGAACAATGGCTTGCTCAAGCGATTCTTTACTGTCACCCACTACTCGAATGGCCACCCATTTTCCTTCCGTTTTTGCACGCATACCCAATGCCCCACCGTATTTAAAAAAATAGTTGGCATTTTTTGTGTTTAAAACAGTTAGTTTCTTGTAATAACTGGCCGCTGTTTCCCACTTGTTGGTATGACTCGCAATATCGCCCAAGTACTCAATTACTTTTTGATTATTAGGGGAATGAGTCAACTCGTTGGTAAAATAAGGCCGTGCATTTTCATATTGTCCTTTTTCAAACAAGGCCACTCCTTTCTCAAAATTGGACTGAGCCAACATAAAAAAAGGGAAGAGAAATAAAAGACAATTATTTAATTTCATATTTAAATCTAACAAACTCAAAAATACTAATTCTGATTTGTATAGAATGATAAATTAATACTAATTGAGTTTATTATTTTTTTCATAGACCGGTGTACTAAAAAAAATTTATTGAAAAATTATGCTTCTTTCTCAAATTTTAAAAATCTGTGTTGCAAAAATTTGGTTTATGAAGTTTGGAATTTGGTTCCGAAGCGTTGGGATTCAGATTTTTATTCTGTATTTCTCGCAAAGACGCTAAGTCGCAAACCTTTCTGCTGACGGGAAGTGAATCGCCTCAGTCCTATTTGGTTTTGGAACACGGATTAAAGAAATGTGAATAATCTGAAAAATTTTAATCATTTCACAAATTTTAAAAATCTGTGTTGCGAAAATTTTGTCCCGACGCTTCGGGACGCCTGCCAAATCCAATGGCCGTAGCAGAATTTCTTAGCACGACAATTGATCTATTTGTAATTCTAACCTTTGCTACTCCTATTCGTACCGAAGTTTCAGGACTCAGGATGACTTATAACTACAACGCTCTTAGTATATATAGATAAATCAAAAATCATCGATCAAAAATCAAAAATCGTTAATCTAATTCGTGCATTCGTGGCAAAAACTTCCCGCTTCCATCTTCTAACTTCCAACTATTAAAAAAAACAGCAGCAAGCGCATCGCCTACTGCTGTTCTTAGTATACCTGTTGAAAACTTCAAGCTTCCCGCTTCAAACTTCCAACTTTAACGCTATTTCACCAACGTCATTTCATCCACAATGTGTTTGGCTCCCGAGTAGTTCTCAATTACCCATAACACAAAACGAATGTCCACGTTGATGGTGCGTTGCAATTTGTTGTCAAAAATTACATCACCGGCCATGGCTTCGATGTTGCCGTCAAAGGCCAAACCAATTAATTCTCCTTTACCGTTCAAAACCGGTGAACCAGAATTCCCTCCAGTAATGTCGTTATCGGTCAAGAAATTCACGTGCAAGCTGCCGTCTTTATCGGCAAAACGACCGTAATCTTTGGCGTTGTACAAGTCTAATACACGTTGTGGCAAATCAAATTCTTCGTCGCCTTTTTTGTATTTTTTCACCAAACCTTCCATGGTGGTGTAATTGTTGATTTTGGCATCGTTGCGTTTGTCTGCCGGCAATGCTTTTACTTTTCCATAGGTGAGACGCAAAGTAGAATTGGCATCTGGGTATTTGATGCTGCCAATTTTGGACTCACGCAAACCTTCCACTAATAGACGATAGGCCGCTCCAAAATCATTTTGGGCTTTGGCAATCGCATCCGATTTAGACGACAAATGCGCCAATAAATCAGCTGACAATACTTGCAAAGGATCATTGTCCAACATTCCTTGAGCAGGTGCATCCAAGAATGCTTTTACTTTATCTACCGAGGCATACAAACTCAAGTTAATACAGGCGTGGGCATATTT
>JAGNTC010000191.1 GCA_017987725.1 Flavobacterium sp. | reverse complement strand
CAGTTGCATGCAGGTTTTTCGCTACAAAATTTGTTGCATACGTTACATCCAACCCCTGCTGTTTGTGGCATGCCTAAAGCTGCTGCCTTGCAATTTATTGGGCAAGAAGAAGGCTATGATCGACAATTTTACAGTGGATTTTTGGGCGAAATTTGCCCCAACAACCAAGTGGATTTATTTGTTAATTTGCGCTGTATGCAACGCGTTCATGAACAAGCACATATTTATGTGGGCTGTGGCATTACCAGCGGCAGTGTGCCCGACTTGGAATTTGCCGAAACTATCAATAAATCACAAACCATGAAACAAGTACTTACCCATTAATTATATGAAGATGAAAGTAGATATACTCGCCTTTGGTGCCCACCCCGACGATGTTGAATTGGGTTGTGGAGGCACCTTGGCCAAAGAAGTTTCTTTAGGGAAAAAAGTAGCCATTATTGATCTTACCCGCGGCGAATTGGGAACGCGTGGATCGGTGCCCATACGCGATGCAGAAGCAGCGCAAGGTGCAGCCATACTCGGAGTAACGATTCGGGAAAATTTGAATTTTCGGGATGGTTTTTTTGTGAATGACGAGGCCCATCAATTGGAAGTAATCCAGATGATTCGCAAATATCAACCCGAGGTAGTGTTGTGCAATGCCATTAAAGACCGCCACATTGATCATGGCAAGGGCAGCAAATTGGTGTCAGATGCCTGTTTTTTGTCGGGTTTGACTAAAATTGAAACCAGTTATAAAGGACAAATTCAAGCGGCTTGGCGACCAAAACGGGTCTATCATTACATTCAATGGGAAAATATAGAGCCCGATTTTGTGGTAGACATTACTGGATTTATGGATCAAAAAACAGCCGCGGTAAAGGCCTATGCCTCTCAGTTTTTTAACCCGGATACCAATGAACCCGAGACACCCATTACGTCGGTAAATTTCATAGACAGCATTACCTATCGTGCCCGTGACTTGGGCCGATTGATAGGCGTAGAACAGGCCGAAGGCTTTACGGTTGAAAGGTATTTGGCCGTCAATAGTTTAGCCGATTTGAAGTAAAAATATAAGATTTTTCTTTGTATACTTAAAAGTTTTACAATACATTTGCGCTCGTCAAAATGGTGGTTGTAGCTCAGCTGGTTAGAGTAGCGGTTTGTGGTGCCGCGGGTCGCCGGTTCGAACCCGGTCAGCCACCCAGGATTTCAAAAGCTCCAAGTTTTCTTGGGGCTTTTTTTGTTTTACGGTTGTCGGTTATCTGTTCTCGGTTTTCTGTTTTTGAAGTATACTAAGAACTGTTTTATAGAAATTGATTAGAAAGTTTTTGGATGGATTTTATTTTAGCCACGAATGCACGAATGATTTTGCTTTAAATTATTTAATTCGAATTATCATCAACGATGATCGAATTCGCAAAAAGGATCAACCACTCATTAAAAATAAAATTCGTGCATTCGTGGCAAAAGGAAAAACCTAAAAAATAGATTTGAGACTAAAAGATGAGAGATAAGAGACAGTACTTAGAAATTCATTTATCCGAAAACCGACAACCGACAACAATTCCAAACAGATTCAAGATAAGAGACGGTTCTATGTAAACCACCAAATCAAAAATCAAAAATCAACAATCGTTAATCAAATCTTATCCACCTTCAACTTCTCCTCCCGATTCGCGATTTCCCAAGCAATGGCAAAGGCCAATTGGGTGCGTTTGGCTAGGGCGTCAAATTCAATTTTATCCACTTCGTCTGAGGCTTGGTGGTAATCGGCGTGTACTCCATTAAATAAAAATACCGAGGGAATGTTGTGTTTGGCAAAGTTGTAATGATCGGAGCGGTAGTAAAAGCGGTTTGGATCGTTTTTGTCGTTAAAGGTGTAATCGATGTTGGTGTGTACGAAATCTTTGTTTGCTTTTTCGCAAATGGCATGCAAATCAGAGGAGAGGTAATCAGAGCCAATCAAATAAATGTAGTCGTTGGAGTTGGCGTGTTTTTCGTCACGACGACCAATCATGTCAATGTTTACGTCGGCTACCGTTTTGGCTAAAGGAAATAATGGATTTTCTGAATAATAGCGCGAACCGTGCAAACCGTGTTCTTCGCCCGTCACGTGCAAAATCAAAATGGAGCGTTTTGGGCCTTCGCCAGCAGCTTGCGCCAATTGAAAGGCTTGGGCAATTTCCAATAAAGCAACTGTGCCCGAACCGTCGTCGTCGGCGCCGTTGTATATTTCACCATTCTTCATACCCACATGATCATAATGGGCCGAAATCACCACAATTTCATCGGGTTTTTCTGATCCTTTAATGAACGCCCAAATGTTCTCTGAATCGGGCAGGTTTTCGTTGCGTTTGGCATTCAAAAAGCTAGCAGGAACCGTTTGGTAATAGGACTGAGCGCCCGTTGGAAAGGGAATAGCATTGTTTTTGTACTGAGTAATCAAGTAATTTCCAGCCTTTTTTTGCCCGGCACTTCCTGTTTCTCTTCCCTCCATTTCATCGGATGCCACCACCAATAAATGGGTTTTTAGGTCTTTGGACGTAATTGAATTCAGATAGGGAACAAGTGATTTTTTCTGGTTTTTGATTTTTTGTCCTTGTACAGTAAAAACAAGGCCAACAAGGAGAAAGAGGTAAAGTGTATTTCGCACGGCAAATAAATTTGATTCAGGCACTAAAGTACTTATTTTAGCTTAATTCAAAAGTAAATGCACGTATTTTAGCCTTATTTTTACCGCAAATTTTTTGCTATGCAATCCAAAGAAACTACCGTTGAGGCCTACATGGCCCAATTGCCCGACGATCGCAAAGCCGCGATGGAACAGTTGCGCGCTGTCATTACCCAACATTTACCCGCTGGTTTTCAGGAGGAAATGTCTTATGGTATGATTGGCTATGTGGTGCCGCACAGCTTGTATCCAAAGGGATACCATTGCAATCCGAAGCTTCCTTTGCCGATGATTAATTTGGCTTCCCAAAAAAACTTCATTGCCTTGTATCACATGGGCATGTATGCCGATCCATCGATTTTGGATTGGTTTACGGCTGAATATGCCAAAACGGCCAAGGGTAAATTAGACATGGGTAAAAGTTGTGTGCGCTTCAAGAAAATGGCCGATATTCCTTTTGAATTAATTGGAAAATTGGTTTCAAAAATATCGGTTGAGCAATGGATTTCTAGCTATGAAAACGCCTTTCTGAAATCGAATAAATAATTTGGGTAGTCGATTGATGCCATGCTAAAACTTCGGTACATTTGTTCAGTTTTTTTATTGCTTAGTTGCTGTT
>JAGNTC010000190.1 GCA_017987725.1 Flavobacterium sp. | reverse complement strand
CTGCTTTACCATAATATACAAGCATCCATAATGCTACGATTAACAAACCAATTAAAGCGGAATTTGTTCCGTTATCAATGGCCTCTTGTCCCAAGGATGGCCCAACCACTTCTGACTGAACAATCTCGGCTGCTGCAGGCAACTTACCTGCACGCAATACATTGGCTAAATCTTTGGTTTCTGTTACATCAAATACACCAGAAATTTCAGAGCGACCACCAGAAATAGGACCACTGGTTACTCCAGGTGCTGAATAGACAATGTCGTCTAACACAATGGCAATGTTACTTTTATCGGTAAATGCTTTACCGGTCAACTCTTCCCAATCTTTGGCTCCTTTTCCGTTCATTTGCATGGTTACAGAAGGTTTGCCTAATTGATCAAATGAATCGTTGGCATCGGTTACTACTCCTCCACTCATGGAAGCACGGTTGTCTCTGTTTCCTTTTAAGGCATACAATTCAACTGTTTCAACCGGTTTCTTGGTTTTTTCGTCCATAGAAATGGAAGGTTTACCCCACACAAATTTCGCATAACGTTTATCTGCAGGCAATAAGTTACGGATGTCTTGGCGTTTGAAATAACCGTTGATTGAAGCAGTATCCTTAGGATCTACAATGGCTAAAACTGGTCCACCACCTTGTGATACAAATTTATCTAGTAATGGATTGTCGCCTTTTTTAGTTTCAGTTGAATCTTTTACTTTGTCGTCCGTTAATAATTTACTGATCGAATCAGAAACGGCTGTTTTAGTTTCAGTTTTGGCAGCAATAGCTGACTTTTCTGTTAATTTTAAGGCGTTGTTGGTGGCCATCAAGAAATTGCCTAACTCGTCAATTTTGTAGGTTTCCCAAAACTCTAATTGCGCCGTGCTTTGCAATAATTTTTTGATACGGTCTACATCTTTTGCCCCTGGTAATTCTACCAAGATTCTTCCCGATTGACCTAATTTTTGGATGTTTGGTTGTGTTACGCCAAATTTATCGATACGTTTTCTCAATACCTCAAATGCCGATTCAATCGATTCGTCTACTTTTCTGCGGATTACTTTTTTGGCTTGATCGTCTGTCATTTTGAAGTTGATCTCATCGCCCAATGCTTTGTTAGCAAAAATATCAGGAGAAGCTAACTTCACACTTCCTTTGGCCGCTTTCTCAAACTCGATAAAAAACACATCGAGGTAATCTTGGTTTCCTTGACGATTTTTAGTTGCTTCAGCAAGTGCTTGATTGAAAACAGGGTTTTTAGAATTATTGGCCAATCCTTTTACAATGTCTTTGACAGAGATTTGTAACTGCACATTAATTCCACCTTCTAAATCAAGTCCTTTATTGATTTTTTTGTCTTTTACTTCATTGTAGGTAAAATCAGTAAAACCAAGGCTAAACACAGTCTCTTTTCCAATGGAGTCAAGGTATTTTACTTCTTTTTCTGGATTTCCTTTGGCATAGACTTTGGCATCTTGTTCAATACCGTGTGATACAAAAGTGAATGAAAGTTGGTAAACACTTACCAATGCAAATAAAATTGCGAAAAATTTAACTAATCCTCTATTCTGCATTATTACTACTTATTAATTAATTTTGATTTAACTAGTTTTGATTTTTTGTTAAAAAAATAAAGATTACTCAAAAACTTGTACAATTTATTGCAAAGCCTCGTGTAAGCGTTATTTTTAAAACGAGCAAATATATAATTTACCTCAGGATTAACCAATTAATTTGCTCATTAATCTCAAAAAAAAGACTGCCCGATCGCAGTCCTTTTTGATATAAAATCCACTAAATTTAGGACAATACTGTTTTTAAATCGGCATTCATGTTGCGCACAGCATCGGCACTTTTGGCAAACAAGGCTTTTTCGGATTCGTTTAATGAAATATCTACAATTGATTCCAAACCATTTTTACCAATAATACAAGGCACTCCAATACAAATGTCGCTTTGTCCGTATTCGCCTTCCAAGTACACCGAACACGCAATCATTTTCTTTTGGTCGTTTAAGATACTATCCACCAAGTAGGCTACAGAAGCTCCTGGCGCATACCAAGCCGAAGTACCTAATAATCCGGTTAAGGTTGCTCCACCTACCATCGTGTCAGCGGCTACTTTAGCTAAGGCTTCTTCAGACAAAAATGCTGAAACTGGAATTCCATTATAGGATGCCAAACGGGTTAATGGAATCATAGTTGTATCGCCATGTCCGCCAATAACCATGGCTGAAATATCATTTGATGGCACATCCAAAGCTTTAGATAAATAGTAACGGAAACGTGAACTATCTAACGCTCCACCCATTCCAATGATGCGGTTTTTAGGAATACCTGCCGCTTTTAAAGCCAAGTAGGTCATGGTATCCATTGGATTTGACACCACCACCACAATCGTGTTTGGCGAATGAGCCAATAGATTATCCACCACCGATTTAACTATACCGGCGTTGATACCAATTAATTCTTCGCGCGTCATTCCTGGCTTTCTAGGAATTCCGGATGTGATTACCACCACATCACTGTTCGCTGTTTTTGCGTAATCATTGGTAACACCAATCAACTTCGTATTGAATCCTGTATTTGTAGCACATTGAGAAATATCCATCGCTTTGCCTTCAGCAAAACCTTCTTTGATATCCAAGAGCACCACTTCACTGGCAATTCCTCTGTACGAGATCACGTCAGCACAACTGGCACCTACATTTCCCGCTCCAACAATAGTAACTTTCATGTTTATTTTAAATTTAATTGAATATAATATTATGCATCGATTTTTGCATACACTGCATTTTTCTCGATAAACTCTCTACGCGGCGGAACCTCATCGCCCATCAACATCGAGAAGATACGATCAGCTTCAGCCAAACTGTCAATATTTACTTGACGTAAAGTACGGTAGTTGGGATCCATGGTTGTTTCCCACAATTGCTCCGCGTTCATCTCTCCTAAACCTTTGTACCGTTGAATGGCAGCGCTTCCGCCCATGCGTTCGTTGGCCAAATCACGTTGGTCGTCGTTCCAAGCGTATTCTTTTTTGTTTCCTTTTTTCACCAAATACAAGGGTGGTGCTGCAATATACACGTGTCCTTCTTCAATTAGTTCGCGCATGAAACGGAAGAAAAAGGTAAGAATCAAGGTAGCAATGTGACTTCCATCGACATCGGCATCACACATGATGATGACTTTGTGGTAACGCAATTTTTCCAAATTCAGGGCTTTGCTGTCATCGGCTGTTCCTACGGTTACTCCTAAGGCGGTAAATATATTTCGAATCTCTTCGTTTTCAAACACCTTGTGG
>JAGNTC010000061.1 GCA_017987725.1 Flavobacterium sp. | reverse complement strand
CAGTTTCAGTATGCGTTTCAGTATAACAAACGATTGGAATTTGACATCCGTCGAGGCAATTATACCAACAAGGCCGCGCTAGATTTGGATTTAACCACCCATTCGGCATTAATTGACTACAAGAAAATAAATCACGACTGGACGTTAAAGTCGGGTCTAAGTGGCTCGTATCAAACCAACTATGCAAATCCATCAACCGGCATCCGTCCATTAATTCCAAACTACTCCAAAATTGACCTGGGTGCCTATGGCATAGTTTCGCATAATTTTTCAAGTGATTTTAGCGTAGAAAGCGGAATACGGTATGATTTTTCTGATTTACAAGCCACGAAATATTATTTGAAATCGCGCTGGAACGAACGGGGATATGACGAGTTGTTTTCGTCCTTTATTGTCAGTGATTACAACGGAACGCAATGGCTCACCAAACCGGCCTTTCGTTTTCACAACTTGGCGGCTAGCATTGGATTACACAAAGCGTTTGAGGGCAATGTAGACGCATATTTTAACGTGAGTTTGTCCAACCGAAATCCAAATCCGTCAGAGTTTTTCAGTGATGGGTTGCATCATTCAACGGGTGTAATTGAATTGGGCGACTTGGCATTAAAAAAAGAACAATCGGTGAAAATTGGGACTACATTTCAAAAAAAATGGAGCGGTTTTTCGGTTGAACTAAACCCCTATTTGAGTTCCATCCAAAACTTTATATTTCTCAAACCAATTGGTTTTGAAACAACCATTAGAGGTACATTTCCAGTTTGGGAATACCAACAAACGCAGGTCCAACTTAGCGGGTTAGATGTGCAAACCAATTGGAAAATAAGCCAGTGTTGGAACGATTTTTTTGCCTTTTCCTATGTTCATGGACGTGATCTCACTCAAAACAGGGCCTTGATAGACCTTCCTCCGATGCAACTAAACCACAAAATTCAGTTTGCAAAAAAGGAGTGGTCTAACCTATTGTTGGAGTTAAAAAACGAAGTGGTGTTTTATCAACCACAATTTCCTAACAACAATTTCACCACCAATATACTGGTAAACAATGCGTTTGTGCCTGTGCTTGTAGACATTAGCACACCTCCACCCGGTTATCATTTGCTGCATTTTTACAGTGAAATAAAATTTACAAGCTTTTCTAAGACCAAAACCACTTTGGCATTTTCAGTTCAAAATATGTTAAACACCACTTACCGTGACTACCTTAATCGTCAGCGGTTTTACGCCGATGAAGTGGGCAGAAACATTCAAATTCAATTAAAATTTAATTATTAAATAACACATCATGAAAACAATAAACACAATCGCATGCGTAATTTCCTTTGCAACCTTATTTATTTCTTGCAGTAACGAAAATGATGCAACTCCTGTAAATGAAGAAGAATTAATTACCACCATAACGGCCGTTTTTACTCCAGAGGGCGGTGGATCAGCCGTTACGCTTAATTCAAGAGATCTAGACGGCGATGGGCCAAATGCGCCCGTAATTACCATTTCGGGTCCCTTTGCGCAAAACACAACCTACAATGGAATAGTTACATTTACAAACGAATCGGTAAGTCCTGCAGAGGACATTACGGCTGAAATAGTTGCAGAGGCAGAAGACCACCAAATTTTTTACCAAACAACAGGCTCTTTACCCGATTTCATCTATTCGACAACTGCAGAAAATGTGGATGCCAATGGCAAACCCATTGGATTAGAAACTGTATTTACAACTACAACTGCAGCAACAGGTGTTCTAAAAATTAGTTTGATTCACCTACCAAACAAAACCGCAGTTGGTGTAGCGGCTGGAGATCCTACCAATGCTGGAGGAAACACGGATGCTACTGAAGAATTTACTGTGCAAGTAGAATAAAAAAAACATTTCCAAAAAAAAAGGAGTCCACATTGATTTTGGACTCCTTTTTTTATTTTATACGTTGGGTTGTTATTGGTTTTATCTATTCTTTTTTAGTACTCCAACTTCCCCACATAACCCATGTGTTTCACGATGCGGGATTTGCGACGGTTAATATAGGCAGACGAATTGGTTGCTTTGTATTTGCGCGGATTGGGCAAGATGGCGGCGATTCCGGCCGCTTGAATTTTGGTGAGACTGCTGGCATCTTTGCGGTACCAATATTGGCAAGCCGCTTGGGCACCGTATACGCCATCGCCCATTTCGATGCTATTGAGATAGACTTCCATGATGCGTTCTTTGCCCCAAATGAGCTCAATAAGAACGGTAAAATAGGCTTCTAGTCCTTTGCGCAAATAGCTTCGGCCTTGCCATAAAAAAACATTCTTAGCGGTCTGTTGCGAAATCGTGCTGCCACCTTTGAGTTTTTTGCCTTGCTCGTTGTTTTCCATTGCTTTTTGAATGGCCTCAAAATCAAAACCGTGGTGCGTTAAAAAACGGCCGTCTTCGCTGGCAATTACTGCTTTTTGTAGATTTCTCGAAATGCGATCCAAGGGTACCCAATTGTGGCTGCACACCATGTCTTTGCCTTCCATTTTGTTTTCGATGCTGCGCGTGAGCATCAAGGGCGTATAAAACACAGGGATAAACTTGAAAACAAGCACTAAGCCCACAGAAATTCCCAGGAACCATAGGGCTATTTTACTTAAAATGCGAACGAATTTGTTTTTCATAGATTAAACTAAATCGGCCAACTCGGCCCCGATTAAACTTCCGATGGCAACACCCATACCGCCCAAACGTACTCCGCAAAACACGCGGTTGGACAACTGTTGAACAATCGGTTTTTTGTGGTCGCCCAAGCCCATGATGCCGCTCCATCGAAGGGCCACTTGCACCTCTTGTTGGGGTAAAATTACTTCTTTTAACAACGCCTCCAAGCGGTTTTGGATCAAATCGGTTTGACCCAACTTGGTAGTGGTTTCGCCTTCAAAATCCAAATTTCGACCGCCGCCCAACAAGATGCGGTTGTCAATATTTCTAAAATAATAATAGCCCTGGTCCAAATGAAACGTGCCTTTGATGGCCAAGTTGGGTATGGGTTCGGTTATCAACACTTGTGCCCGACCGGGTTTTACAGCCACATCCAGCAACTGATTAGCAAAGCCGTTGGTGGCAAAAAATAGGTTTTGTGTGTAGAATGAAAAACCAGAAAGCTGAACCTCAACTTGCGATTCGGTCTCGGTGTAGCCCAACACTTCTTGTTGGTTTAATATGAGTATGTCTTGAGAAATGGCTTTTTTGAGCAGAGCTTGCATCATTTTTCCGGTATCAATTTGTGCCTCAAACGGATTAAATATGAGTTGCTCGCAAAGGCCATTAAACCCAAATCGGTTGTGCTCGTTGGTAAAAAGGTCTGCCTTAAAAAACGGGCGAAATAGATCATTGATAAAGGGCATTCTAGCAACGCAATTGTGGTAACTGTTTTCATCCGACTGCAAAAACAATTCATACCCTCCGTGTGGGGTATAATCGATAGCGGCATCACCCAAATTTTTGCGCAGCAATTGCAGGCCGTTCCAACGTTGATGTACCAAGTTGATCACCTCGTCTTCGCTGTGGGAACGCAGGTCATCGAGCAATTCCGACAGGCTGCCAAAGCAAGCAAAGCCGGCATTTTTGGTACTGGCTCCTTCGGGCAATACGCCCTTTTCTAAGACCAAAATTTTGGCTTGGGGGAAGCGTTCACGCAAGCGCAACGCGGCATGTAGTCCTACAATGCCAGTGCCCACCACAGTATAATCAACCTGCGAAAACCAATTTTTGTGTTCCCAATAACTCAAGTGCATGCCCTAAAATTTGCATAAAAATAAGTTTTATTTGAATTGGTGCTGTCAAAGATTTGCAGTCAACGTATTAAAATGCAGTTTATCGATTTTATTACCCCAAACTGCATTTCATTCGCAGTAATTTTTATATTTGGTACTCGAACTAAATCAATACGTTAACACATGAAAAAAGTTGTACTCACCTTTGCTTTATTTGCTTCGATCGGAATCGCTCTCGCGCAAACTGGCAAACCAATTTGGAAGTCGACGGTAAAAAACACCCAATCGACTACCTTAGAAAACAAACAATCCATTGCAAATCCACACTTATTTGCCTTAGATGCTCAAGCGCTTCAACAAGCCTTAGCCAATGCACCGCAGCGTTTTGCCTCGGCTGCTGCCTCAACCAAAATTGTAAGTTTCCCAACCGTATCGGGTGAATTGGCCCAATACCGTGTGAAAGAATCATCCAACCTCGATCCTGAATTGGCAGCTCGTTATCCGGAAATTAAATCGTATATCGGGCAAGGTGTAGACAATCCTGCCGCTACCATTTACTTCAGTGTGTCACCCCTTGGTGTACAAACTATGCTCATCAACCCCGACAAATCAGCCGAGTTTATAGAGCCATATACCACCGATTTATCCTCCTATGTGGTATACCGTCGTCAAGACAAAGCGGCTTCTTTAACTCCCTTTGAGTGTAAAGTAATTGCAGATGCTCCCTCAGATCTTACCTCTTCTACCGCTCGTCCCAATGCTGATGATGCTACCTTGCGTACCTTTCGTTTGGCCGCCTCGTGTACGGGAGAGTATGCTGGCTATTTTGGAGGTACTAAAGCCTTAGCCTTAGCTGCGATTAACAATAGTATGACGCGTGTAAACGGGGTATTTGAAGCAGATTTTGCTGCACGCATGGTTTTGGTTGCAAACAACGACGCCGTATTGTATACTAGCGCCAGTACAGATCCATACACTACAAGCTACAACAGTCAATTACAAAGTACTTTAACATCCGTAATTGGAGATGCCAATTATGATGTGGGTCATTTATTTGTGTTGGCATCAAACAATGGAAACGCTGGATGTATAGGTTGTATTTGTGCCTCCGGGAAAGGCAGCGGATTTACCGCAGGTACTGCACCGGTAGGAGATACCTTTGATATTGATTATTTAGCACATGAAATTGGTCATCAATTTGGTGGAAATCACACCTTTTCAATGAGCAATGAAGGAACAGGTGTAAACATGGAGCCAGGTTCTGGATCGACGATCATGGGTTATGCTGGTATCACTTCCCAAGACGTACAACCCAACTCTGATGCGTATTTTCATGCAATAAGCATCCAACAAATTACCAATAACATCAAGCTAAAAACGTGTCAAACCAACACGCCTACTGGTAATGCTGTTCCAACGGCCAATGCTGGATTGGATTACACCATTCCAAAAAGCACTCCTTTTATGTTAACCGGCTCAGGCACGGATGCCAATGGCGATGTATTGACTTACAATTGGGAACAAATTGACAACGCGGCAAGTACCGCTACAGGTGCCAGTTCGGCTGCTAGCGCAACCCGAACTACAGGACCTACTTTTAGATCTTATAATTCTACAACAACTCCTGTGCGTTATTTCCCTAGATTACAATCTATATTGACAGGAGCTACTACTACAGCAGGAACTGAAATTAATGTAGAGGCCTTGCCTTCTGTTGCTCGTACAATGAACTTTAGATTAACCGTACGAGACAACAAAATTGGAGGTGCTGCCAACAACAGCGACGACATGATTGTAACGGTAAATGCCACTGCAGGACCATTTTCTGTAACCGCACCAAATACATCCGTATCCTATGTGGGTGGAAGTACACAAACCATTACATGGAATGTAGCGGGAACTACGGCCAATAACGTAAATTGTGCCAATGTGGACATTTTATTATCAACCAATAACGGAACCACCTTTACTACCTTATTAGCCGGTACGCCAAATGACGGAACGCAAGCAGTGGTAATTCCTAATACACCTGGAACCACCAACCGCATCATGGTCAAAGGAAGCAACCATATTTTCTTTGACATTTCAAATGCCAATTTTACCATTACCCAAGGATCAACTGATTTTACTGCACCAACTGCACCTACCAATTTGGCGGCATCAGGCACTACAATCAACAGTACACAATTGAGTTGGACAGCAGCTACCGATAACGTAGCAGTAACTGGGTATGACGTTTATCAAGGTGCAACCTTAAAAGCAACTGTAGCTACTACATCTTATACGGTAACTGGTTTAAACCCAGCAACTCTATACAGTTTTAGCGTGAAAGCGAAAGATGCAAATAACAATGTGTCGGCTGCAAGTAATGTAGTAGATGTAACTACTTTGGCTGATACTACCGCGCCTTCAGCACCTGTATTGAGTGCTTCGGGAACTACCAATACCACCACCAATTTAGCTTGGACAGCAGCAACTGATAATGTAGGTGTTGTAGGATACGAAGTATACCAAGGCACTACTTTAAGAGCGACTGTTACCACCCTTACTTATGCGGTAACTGGCTTAACTGCTGGTACTAGCTATGCATTCAATGTATTGGCTAAAGATGCTGCAGGAAATACGACCAGCAGTAATGTAGTGAATGTCACTACTACCACTCCTGACACTACTGCGCCTTCAGTTGTAGTATTGAGCGCATCAGGAACTACCGCAACTACAACCAATTTGGCTTGGACAGCGGCTACCGATAATGTGGGCGTAACAGGATATGAAGTATACCAAGGAGCAACCTTGAGAGCTACTGTTACTACCCTTACTTATGCAGTAACCGGCTTAACCGCCTCTACAGCCTACACCTTTAGTGTAAAAGCAAAAGACGCAGCAGGAAATGCCTCAACAAGCAATACCGTTTCAGTAACTACGCTTACGCCAACCATTACGTACTGTACCTCACAAGGAACCAATACGTCAAATGACCGTATCAGTAGAGTAGTGTTAGGCACCATCAACAATACATCAACAGGAACTGCAGGTTATGAAAACTTTACAGCCATTTCTACCAATTTAGTTCGTGGTGTATCCAATGCATTTACCATTACTCCCTTCCGTTCGTCCTCAACCCGAAAAGAAGCCTACCGCATTTGGATTGATTACAACAACGACGGAGACTTCTTAGATGCTGGAGAACAAGTGTACAATAGAACCGCTATTTCAGCGACTTCGGTTTCAGGGTCATTTACAGTCCCTACAACAACAACTTTAGGACTAAAAAGAATGCGTGTCTCAATGAAATACAACGCTTCACCAACCTCTTGCGAGGTATTTGCCAGAGGACAAGTAGAAGATTATACGGTAAACGTAACCGCAACAGCTCGTCAAGAAACCAGTGCATTAACAGAGGTTTCTGTATATCCAAACCCGGTACAAGGCAACTATTTAGCCGTTTCTGAATCAGCTTCAACAGCCAACTACCGCATCTATACTTTAATTGGGCAAGAAATTGCCGCTGGTAAAGTAGAAAACAACGAAATCTATGTGGGAAGCTTAACCGCTGGCACCTATTTGGTTGAGTTTGTGATCAATGACGAAACAGTCGTTAAACGCATAATCAAAAAATAAGTACGTCTATACTTCTTGAAAAAGCCATCGAAATTCGGTGGCTTTTTTTTGTAAAAAAGGTACCTTTATCGCCTCAAAATTCATGTTATGAAAAAAATTGGAATACTCTTTGTAATCGTATTGAATATGACTGCACTACACGCACAACAAGTGATGTCTCCCGAATTGTTATGGAAATTAGGGCGCGTAAGTCCGCTAGGGATTTCAAAAGATGGAACCGCTTTGGTCTACAAAGTAAGCTACCCATCGGTGGCCGAAAACAAATCGACATCCAAACTGTTTATCATGCCCATTGAGGGCGGAAAGGCAACTGAAATCAAAGACACGAAAAACGTTGTTACAGATCGAAATGTGTCTCCCGATGGAAAACACCTGTTGTATAGCGAAGAGGTAAAACTGCAAGCGGTACATGGAAAAGACTTTTATCCTGAACTAGACAAATCAAACGCACAAGTGTATAATGGATTAGATTACCGCCACTGGGATACGTGGAACGAGGGAAAATACAACCATGTATTTTACAAAAGCACAGCGGCTGGTGACCAAGTTGGGATTGACATCTTAAAAGGAGAACACTATGACAGCCCACAAAAACCGTTTGGTGGCGACGAAGATTTTATTTGGTCTCCCGATGGCAAAAGCATCATTTATGTGTGCAAGAAAAAAGAGGGAACTGCCTATGCCGTATCAACCAATACCGATTTGTACCAATTTGATTTAGCAACAGGCACTACGGTAAATCTTACCGAAGGCAATTTAGGTTACGATACCAATCCGAGTTTTTCGCCCCAAGGCAATTTAACGTGGTTGCAAATGAAACGTGACGGTTACGAGGCCGATAAAAACGATTTGGTGGTTCGCGTAAACGACAAAATGCATCTTAATCTTACCGCCAACTGGGATGGAACCGTGAGCAATTACCTTTGGGCCCCAGATGGAAAAAGCATTTATTTTACCGCTGCCGTAGATGGAACCATTCAATTGTTTGTTGTGAATTATACGGGACTTACTAAAATGATTCCTACAGTAAAACAACTGACCGACGGCCTATTTGATGTACACGACATCGTGGGTTTTTCGGGCTCTAAAATTTTGGTCACCCGCACCGACATGAACCACGCGACCGAGATTTACAGTTATGATCTAAAGAAGAAAGCCTGGAACCAACTCACCCACGAAAACGACAGCATCTATGCCAATATAGCCCAAAGCAAAACCGAAAAACGCTACGTAACTACTACCGATGGAAAGAAAATGTTGGTTTGGGTAATTTTACCGCCCAACTTTGACTCGAGCAAAAAATACCCCACGCTCTTGTATTGCCAAGGCGGTCCGCAATCGGCCTTGACGCAATTTTATTCGTTTCGTTGGAATTTTCAACTCATGGCGGCCAACGGCTACATTGTGGTAGCACCAAACCGACGCGGAATGCCTGGACATGGCGTAGCTTGGAACGAGCAAATTAGTGGAGACTGGGGCGGACAAGTGATGCAAGATTACTTGTCGGCGATTGATGATGTAGCCAAAGAACCTTATGTAGACAAAGCCCGTTTGGGTTGTGTGGGAGCCAGTTATGGAGGCTATTCGGCCTTTTATTTGGCCGGTATTCACCAAAACCGATTCAAGTCGTTTATTGCACACGATGGGGTATTTAACACCCAAAGTATGTTTGGTACCACCGAAGAAGTATTCTTTAACAACTGGGATTTTGGTGGCGCCTATTGGGAGAAAAACAATGCGGTGGCACAAAAAACCTACAGCACGTTTAATCCTATAAATTATGTAGACCAATGGAATACACCCATTCTAATTATTCAAGGGGGAACCGACTTTAGAGTGCCCATTGGACAAGCACAAGAAGCCTTTCAAGCGGCTCAGTTGCGCGGGATAAAAAGTAGATTTTTGTATTTCCCAGAAGAAAATCACTGGGTGCTCAAACCGCAAAATGCGCAAGTTTGGCAACGTGAATTTTACAAATGGTTGAAAGAGACTCTGTAGTATATAAAAGAAAAACGCCTCTTTTACGAGGCGTTTTTTATTAATCAGGATCGTTCATGGTGAAACTCTCCATAAATTTTGTGGTGTAATTTCCGGCTACATAATCCGGCTCATCCATCAATTGGCGGTGAAACGGAATCGTAGTTTTGATGCCTTCAATGACAAATTCATCTAATGCACGTTTCATTTTACTGATGGCTTCTTCACGGGTTTGTGCCGTAGTAATCAATTTGGCAATCATCGAATCGTAATTGGGCGGAATGGTATATCCAGCGTATACGTGTGTATCTAAACGAACACCATGTCCTCCTGGCGCATGCAAGGTGGTGATTTTACCAGGTGAAGGACGGAAATCATTGTATGGATCTTCTGCATTGATACGGCACTCAATGGCATGTAAATTCGGGTAGTAATTTTTACCTGAAATCGGCACACCTGCGGCTACTAAAATTTGTTCGCGAATCAAATCGTAATCAATTACTTGCTCCGTAATGGGGTGCTCTACTTGAATACGCGTATTCATTTCCATGAAATAGAAATTGCGGTGTTTGTCAACCAAAAATTCTACCGTACCCGCGCCTTCGTATTTGATAAATTCAGCTGCTTTCACGGCTGCATCTCCCATTTGGTCACGCAATTCATCGGTCATGAATGGTGATGGCGTTTCTTCGGTTAATTTTTGGTGACGACGTTGTACCGAACAATCGCGTTCTGACAAATGACAGGCCTTACCATAGGCATCTCCTACTACTTGAATCTCAATATGTCGTGGTTCTTCGATTAATTTTTCAAGGTACATGCCATCGTTCCCAAAAGCAGCACCTGCTTCTTGACGGGCGCTTTCCCAGGCTTTCAATAAATCTTCTTCTTTCCAAACGGCACGCATCCCTTTTCCTCCGCCTCCAGCAGTTGCTTTAAGCATCACGGGATAGCCCATCTCTTTGGATAATTTAGCCGCTTCTTCATAGGATTCTAAAATCCCTTCTGAACCCGGTACACAAGGTACACCTGCTGCTTTCATCGTGGCTTTGGCCGAAGCTTTATCGCCCATTCGATCAATCATCTCGGGAGAAGCCCCAATAAATTTGATTCCGTGTTCTTGGCAAATTTTTGAAAACTTGGCATTTTCAGACAAAAAGCCGTATCCCGGGTGAATGGCATCTGCATTGGTGATTTCGGCTGCCGCAATAATATTGGACATTTTCAAATAAGACAAATTACTGGGAGCAGGTCCAATACAAACGGCTTCGTCAGCAAACTTTACGTGCAAACTATCCGCATCAGCTGTAGAATACACGGCCACAGTTTTAATGCCCATTTCGCGACAGGTTCGGAT
>JAGNTC010000060.1 GCA_017987725.1 Flavobacterium sp. | reverse complement strand
ACAACCGCCTCGTGTTGATACAGTTTCAGATAATGAAACAAAGCCAAGGTAGAACCCATGGCGTCTCCATCGGGATTGCGGTGGGGAATAATGACAATCTTTTTTGGGCTTTCCAAAAGGCTTTGTATCGCTAAAATATCGGCTGCTTTCATACGGCTGCGAAGTTACATTTTTTTCCCAAAAAGGAAAGATTTTAACAGCTTCTTACCAATTTACTTTACCAGAAAAAGTCCCAAGCCTACCGCCAAAAGTCCCAAGAGAATACTGCTACCCATGTAGAGCAATCCTAGTCCGTAATTTCCGTGTTGAAACAAGCTGAGGTTTTCGTAACTAAAAGTAGAGAAAGTTGTATATCCACCACAAAATCCAGTGATCAAAAGCCACTTGAGTTGCGGGTTTTCGGAGCCGGTTTTGTCAAATAAGCCAATCAAAACGCCAATGAGCAAACAACCCACTATATTGGCAATAAATGTGCCTATTGGAAAAGAGGATGCAGTATATTTTTTAAAAAATTCACTGGTCAAGTACCGCAAGACACTGCCTGAAGCACCGCCAATCGCTACAAGTAAAATGGGCCGTATCATTTGGAGGTGGCAATTACAAAATTGAGTTTGAGTTTTACGCCAATTTGCATCAAATCAACCAAATCTTGCACTTTGTTGTCGGCAGGTACACGAAGCACCACCACTTTATCTTGGGCTGCTGTTGTTTTTTGGAGCAAAACGGTTTCCAATTGATCAAAAGGCACGGCCTCTTTGTTGATGTAATATACGCCAGCCTCCGTAACCGAGATGGTCACGTGGTCTTTGTTGGTCGTTTCGTTTGATTTGGCTTTGGGCAACGTCAGTTTAATCACGTTTGGATTGGCCAAAGTAGAAATAATCAAAAAAAACAAAAACAAAAAGAACATGATGTCGCTCAACGAAGACGTTGGGATTTCGGCGTGAAAACGCTTGTTTCTTTTAATGGCCATGTTGCGGTTCTTGAATGGTGTTGATAATATCTAAGGTCTGTTTTTGCACTTTTAAGCTGAAGCTGTCAATCATCATATTGAATAAATGATACGCCGAATAGGCCACAACGCCCACCACCAAACCGGCGCCACTGCTGATCATTTTTTCGTACAATCCACCCGAGATGGTTTGGATGTTTAAATTTCCGGTGGTAGAAATGGTGTGAAATATTTTGATAACCCCAGAGATGGTTCCGATGAATCCTAAAATAGGAGCAATTCCCGAGATCAATCCCAGATGTCCCAATCCTTTTTCCATTTGGGCAATTTCCACATTGGCCGTTTTTTCCATCACCGATTCAATTTCGCCGATTGGTCTACCAATAAGGCAAATGCCGCTTTTTAAGATATTTGCCGAGGCCGAATTGTCTCGGGTACACAACAAAATGGCGTTATCAATTTTCCCTGATTTGAGTTGAATTTTGATGTCATTGACCAAATTAGCCTCTTGTTTGGCCGCTTTTCGAATAGATAAATACCGTTCAATGATGAGGTAGACACAGTACACCAACAAGAAAATAATCGGAAAAATCATGATTCCTCCTTTTAATACAAATTCCAAATACGAGATGTTTTCGGTTACGCTCACCTCGGTAGTTGCGGGGCTAGTTGCTGCTGAAGCGATGCTGTCTGTGAGGGTGTTTGCCTGTAAAATAAAGGATAATAGATTCATAGGTAGTGAAAATTAAGTGTGTTACAAAAGTGCATAAAATTATAAAAAACTGCTATCTGTAAAGGTAGAGTTATAAACAGCGTTATGCACAATTAACTTAACGCAGCTGCGGGAATAAATCGTATGTAAATCGGTTGATAAATTCAATATATTTTTCAAAAATCTAATTTTCGGTTTCAATTTTAAACTCTATTTTTGCGCATGCAACACAACGTACTTATTTTAGATTTCGGATCGCAATACACACAACTTATTGCCCGACGCGTTCGCGAATTGAACATTTTTTGCGAGATTTTTCCTTACCACCATTTTCCTTCCGATTTATCTTCCTACAAAGCGGTGATTTTATCCGGTAGTCCGTTTTCGGTTCGCGCCGAAGATGCGCCTCATCCCGATTTGAGTCAAATCCGTGGCAAAATGCCTTTGTTGGCGGTTTGTTATGGTGCGCAATACTTGGCGCACTTTAGCGGTGGCGAAGTAGCGCCGTCCAATACCCGCGAGTACGGTAGAGCCAATCTGGAATTCATCAAGCCCAACGAATTATTTTTTGAAGGCATTTCACCACATTCTCAAGTGTGGATGTCACATAGCGATACGATCAAAACCTTGCCCACAAATGGCGTAAAATTGGCCAGCACGCACGACGTAGAAAACGCTGCTTATCGCATAGAGGGTGAAACCACCTATGCGATTCAATTTCACCCAGAAGTATACCATTCCACCGATGGAAAACAAATGCTTGAAAACTTTTTGGTCAAAATCGCCGAAGTGCCGCAAAACTTTACCCCAAATGCATTCGTAGAAGAAATTGTAGCCGAATTGCAAACTAAAATTCAAGGCGACAAAGTGGTTTTGGGCTTGTCAGGCGGAGTTGATTCTACCGTAGCGGCTGTTTTGTTGCACAAAGCCATTGGCGTAAATTTATTTTGCATTTTTGTGAATAACGGCTTGCTGCGCAAAAACGAGTTTCAAAGCGTATTGGATCAATACAAAGGCATGGGCCTTAACGTAAAAGGAGTGGATGCTTCTGATCGTTTCTTGAGTGAATTGGCCGGCGTATCCGATCCTGAAACCAAACGCAAAATCATCGGTCGCGTATTTATTGAAGTATTTGACGATGAATCCAATCAGCTTACCGATGTAAAATGGTTGGCCCAAGGCACCATCTACCCAGACGTGATTGAATCGGTTTCGGTAAAAGGCCCATCGGCTACCATAAAATCGCACCACAATGTGGGCGGTTTACCTGATTTTATGAAATTAAAAATTGTTGAACCCCTGCGCATGTTGTTTAAAGATGAGGTGCGTAGAGTAGGAGCAACTTTGGGAATCGATCCCGAATTATTGGGACGTCATCCTTTCCCAGGCCCTGGTTTATCCATCCGAATTTTGGGTGACATTACACCAGAAAAAGTGCGCATCTTGCAAGAAGTGGATGCCGTATTCATTGACGGATTAAAGTCCTGGGGCTTGTATGACAAAGTTTGGCAAGCCGGCGCTATTTTGTTGCCAGTCAACAGTGTAGGTGTGATGGGCGACGAACGCACCTACGAAAAAGTAGTGGCCTTACGTGCAGTTGAATCCACCGACGGAATGACCGCCGATTGGGTACATTTACCCTATGATTTCTTGATGAAAGTGTCTAATGATATCATCAACAAAGTAAAAGGTGTAAACAGAGTGGTGTATGACATTAGCTCTAAACCGCCGGCAACCATTGAATGGGAATAAGTTCAATCAATACGTCAATTAGTATGAAAACCAGAAGCTGTATGTCAATTAAACAGTACCAAGTCCAGCTGGTTTTTTTGTTGTGGACCTTACTCTCAACTGCCCAAGCGGCCAATTATACCAAGCACACGGTGAGTAAAGGGGAAACCATTACGCAAATTGCACTCAAATATGCCGTAACCCCCTTTGATATCTATCGATTAAATCCCGATTCACAAACCGGAATCAAAGAAAACGACGTGTTGTTGGTGCCTAAATCGGTGGCTGCCAAATCGGCAACGCCGGTCAAAACGCTTCCTTCATCAAGCCTGCGAATCGTGCAACCCAAAGAGACCTGGTACAGTTTGTCTAAAGAAGTGGGCTTGAGCGTAGAAGAATTATTGGCCTTAAACCCAAAACACCCTGAATTAAAAATTGGCGATACCATCGTCTTAACCGCTGTAAAGACCGCTGTAAAAACAAATACAGTAAAACAGGCAATTACAGCTTCAGCTTCTTCTTCATCTGTAAAACACGTGGTGCAAGCCAAAGAAACCAAATTTGGCATTGCTCAAAAATATGGCATTACTGTCGCCGAATTGGAAATGCAAAATCCTACCATACAAGCGGGCTTGCAAGTAGGCGCCGAATTGATTATTCCAAAATCAACAGTGGTGAAACCACTTGATTCGTCCACCTTGGATACATCGGCACCAAAACTTACCACGAATTCTGGGCAACAATTGTCAATTAATAAAGCCGGCCAAAGCAAAAAATTAGTGTTGTTGTTGCCGTTTAATGCCGCCAAAATACAAGCCGATACACTCACTCCATTGCCCAATAGACTCAAGAAAGATGCCTTTTTAAACCTCACTCTGGATTTTTATGCCGGTGCCTTGGTTGCAGTAGATTCGGCCAAAACATTGGGTATAAATTTTGAAGTGCAAGTGTTGGATTCAGAGGAAACCAAGAGTAGTTCGGCGCTGGATGCTTTGCTTAAAACCAATAGTTTTGCGGGTGCTGATGCTGTAATTGGTCCCTTTTACCAAAATTATGTGGATAAATTAGGTCCAGTATTGGCTGCTACAGGAATTCCGTTGCTTTCGCCATTGTCAAAAGAGCCGGGTAAAAATGCAGCAAACGTGTTCCAAACCATGCCCACTATTGCCCTGCAAAAGCAGACGGTATTGAATTATATGCAAGCGCATTCGGGCAACATTATTGTAATCAGTGACCCAAAAAAAGTAACAAATAAAAATTGGATAGTCCAAAATTATCCAAGCGTTACATTTGCCAAATTTACAGATAAAGGCGCATTGGATTTGGTGCATCTGAAGTCCCTTCTTCGCAAAAACGTGCAAAATTTTGTGGTTTTGGATACCCAAAAAACCAATTTAATCTTGACGTCCACGGCTACCTTGTGCGGGCTACTTTCAACTTATTCCATACAACTAGCCATCTTGGAACCCAACGAAACGCTCGATTACGAGGAGATTCCAATGAAACGCCTCACCGATTTGAAGTTGCTGTATCCTTCGGTTACCCGAGATAATAATTCTATCGAAGCCCAGCAATTTCGGAATCACTTCAAACAAATCAACAAAGTATTTCCCAATCAATACGCCGTACGTGGATTTGATTTGACCTTTGACACCCTACTTCGCTTGTCGCAAGAAGCCCGTTTTGAAAACACGACTTCCAGTGCCACACAACAAGTAGAATGCCAATTTCATTACACCACCACGGATAAAGGATTTGTGAATTCGGGCGTTTATTTACTCGAATTTCAACCGGATTTAACGCTAAAACAACTCAACTAATGACTTCCAAGATTACTTATTTAGGTCAGTTGCGCACCGAGTCGGTTCATTTGCAGTCGGGTGCGACGATTTTGTCTGATGCGCCAAAAGACAACCAAGGCCAAGGCGCGGCATTTTCCCCCACTGATTTGGTGGCCAATGCGTTGGGTAGTTGTATGATGACCATCATGGGAATCAAAGCCCGTGATTTGGCGATAGATTTAGAAGGTACAACACTAGAAGTCACTAAAGTAATGCAGTCCGAACCCCGAAAAATTGGGGCCATTCACATTCAAATCTATTCGGCATTTCAGCCTAACGAAAAAGAACAAGTGTTGTTGGAACGCGCCGCTTATACCTGTCCTGTTTTTTTGAGTTTGCATCCGGAGCTTGAAAAGTCTATCGTGTTTCATTGGGGACAAAATCCAATCCAATAACTTCATTCCAATAAAAAAATCTTGCCATGAATGACGATCAAAAACAGCTCATTCAATTGGCACACACCAAAATGCCGTTCGGCAAATACGAAGGCCGATATTTAATCGAATTGCCCGAATATTATTTGGTTTGGTACCAGCAAAAAGGATTTCCAAAAGGAACCTTGGGTACCCATATGCAACTGGTCTACGAGTTGCGATTGAATGGCTTGGAAGAGCTTATTTACAACATTAAAAAGCAGTATCCAAAACCCAAATAATTGTTGTTTTTAGACTAAAGTTAACCGAGGTGAAATTTCGAATTTCGCCTTTTTTTATGGCTATTTTATCCAATTTAATTCCTTAATTTTGCTTCGTTTTTTTAACGCAACAACACAACAACTACAACACAATGAATCAAACGAAGTATATTTTTGTTACCGGCGGTGTGACCTCTTCTTTAGGAAAGGGGATTATTGCTGCTTCCTTAGCAAAATTATTGCAAGCGCGCGGATACCGAACGACCATTCAAAAATTTGACCCGTACATCAATGTCGATCCTGGAACGTTAAATCCCTACGAACACGGCGAATGTTATGTAACGGATGACGGGGCCGAAACCGATTTGGATTTAGGTCACTACGAGCGTTTCCTCAATGTGCCTACTTCGCAAGCCAATAATGTGACAACCGGACGAGTCTATTTGTCTGTAATAGAAAAAGAGCGCCGCGGAGAATTTTTGGGCAAAACGGTTCAAGTGGTGCCACACATCACCAACGAGATCAAAGAGCGCATGCAGTTGTTGGGCAAATCGGGTGAATTTGACATTGTGATTACCGAAATTGGAGGAACTGTAGGAGATATCGAATCCTTGCCTTACATTGAGTCGGTTCGTCAGTTGGTGTGGGAATTGGGCGAAAATAATGGCATAGTTGTCCACTTGACGCTGGTGCCCTTTTTGGCCGCAGCCGGAGAATTAAAAACCAAACCCACGCAGCATTCGGTAAAAACCTTGATGGAAAGCGGAATCAAAGCCGATATCTTGGTATGCAGAACCGAACACGAAATATCAGATGAATTGCGCCAAAAACTGGCCTTGTTTTGCAATGTAAAACGCGAGGCGGTGATTCAATCCATCGATGCTTCCACGATTTATGAAGTCCCCAACTTGATGTTGGAAGAAGGCTTGGATGTAGTGGCACTCAAAAAATTAAATCTTCCCCAAAAAGCCAATCCCGATTTAAATAATTGGAACCTGTTTTTACACCGTTTAAAAAATCCAAAACATACCGTAAATATTGGTTTAATTGGCAAATATGTCGAATTGCAAGATTCGTATAAATCAATTTTAGAAGCCTTCATTCATGCCGGTGCAGCCAACGAAACCAAAGTAAATGTGGTTTCTGTGCATTCCGAATATATAGATGCCAGCAACTGCGCCGAAAAATTAGCCGGTTTGGACGGAATATTAGTAGCTCCCGGATTTGGTGAACGCGGCATCGAAGGAAAAATCGAAGCGGTACGGTTTGCTCGCGAAAATAAGTTGCCATTTTTTGGAATTTGTTTGGGCATGCAAATGGCGGTTATCGAATATGCGCGCACGGTTTTGGGGTATTCCGATGCCAATTCAACTGAAATGAATTCAGCTACAACTCACCCTGTTATCGATTTGATGGAAGAACAAAAAAACATCACCGACAAAGGCGGCACCATGCGTTTGGGTTCTTGGAACTGTACATTAAAAGCCGGTTCATTGGCTCACAATATATACGGCGTTTCTCAGATTTCGGAGCGTCACCGTCACCGTTATGAGTTCAATGGAAAGTATCTTGATGCATTGCAAAAAGCGGGCTTAAAAGCATCAGGAACCAATCCGGAAACGGGCTTGGTTGAAATTGTTGAAATAGAAAATCATCCGTTTTTTATTGGGGTGCAATACCATCCCGAATACAAAAGTACCGTGGCCAATCCACACCCGCTCTTTGTGAGTTTTGTGGCGGCAGCGGTAAAAGCAAAAAAATAAATTAAAACTGGCTTTGGGCCAATCGTTATGGAAGAAAAAAAATTAGACCTGAATTCGATCATTGGATTTGTACTCATCTTTGGGATATTGATTTGGATCATGTACCAAAACCAACCCACTGAGGCACAAATCAAAGCCGACAAAGCCAAGAAAGAACAAGCGGCTGTTCAAGCTAAAAAACAAGCTGCCGCAGTAGTTCCAGTTGTGCAAGATTCGGTTCAGAAAGCCCAAGAATCGGCTGCGTTGGGTAATTTTGCCTATTCGGCTAGTTTGCCATCTGCCAAAGACACGACTACGGTGCTCGAGAATAAACACATTAAAATCAAAATTGCAAATAAAGGAGGTCAAATTGTATCGGCTATACTCAAAAACCATGAACGATACAAAAAAGGATCCAAAGAGTTAGTGGCTTTGATCGACGATCACAATGCACAGCTCAACATCATGCTTCCTACTTTGGATAACCGAAACTTGGCTACCAAAGACCTGTATTTTCAACCCAGCTTGACAAACGATGGAAAAAATCAGGTATTGACCATGCGATTAAAAGCCAGTGAATCAGCTTATTTGCAATATCAGTACACTTTAAAACCAGCTGACTACATGCTTGATTTTTCGATCCAATCCAAAGGATTGCAATCGGTAATCAATACAACCAAACCGCTGGCTTTGGAATGGGAAATGAAAACCTTGCGCAACGAAAAAGGGATCGACTACGAGAACAGGTACACCGAAATTTACTTTAGTTTTGAGGACGACAAATACGACTACGTAGGCCAAGGGGATTCAAAATCAGAAAATCCGGATCAAGTGCAATTTATAGCCTACAAGCAGCACTTTTTCTCTACCATCTTACTTTCAGACAAACCCTTTGATAAAGCGGATCTAACGTCGGTTAATTTGATGCACGATGCCGCCAAAGACACCTTGTTTACTAAACAATTTAAGTCAATCATTCCATTAAATTTCGAAAAAGGAGAGGTGAATTACCCGATGCACTTGTATATGGGTCCTACCGATTACAGCTTGTTGAAATCCTACGACAAAAACCTGGAGAACATTATTTCGTTGGGCTGGGGCGTATTTGGATGGATCAACAAATTTATTTTTATTCCGCTTTTTGGATTTCTGAGTTCATTTATCGCCTATGGAATTGCCATTATTGTGTTTACGATTCTCATCAAAATAGCGATGTCGCCCATTACTTACAAGTCGTTTTTGTCCCAAGCAAAAATGAAGGTGTTGCGTCCGGAGATCAATGAATTGAACGAGAAGTTCAAGAAAGACGCCATGAAAAAGCAGCAAGAAACCATGAAGTTGTACAGCAAGGCAGGCGTAAATCCAATGGCCGGTTGTATTCCAGCTTTAATTCAGTTGCCGTTTATGTATGCCTCGTTTCAGTTTTTCCCTTCGGCCTTTGTTTTGCGACAAAAAAGTTTCCTTTGGGCAGACGATTTATCTTCCTTTGATGAAATTGCCAAATTGCCGTTTCACATTCCGTTTTATGGCGACCACATCAGTTTGTTTCCCATATTGGCTGCCATTGCGATTTTCTTTTACATGAAAATGACTTCGGGTGATCAGCAAATGGCGGCGCCACAACAAGAAGGCATGCCTGATATGGCCAAATTGATGAAGATGATGATTTACATCTCACCGCTAATGATGTTGTTTTTCTTCAATAATTACGGATCAGGATTGAGTTTGTATAACTTTATTTCGAATTTGATTACCATAGGCATTATGATTGTGATCAAACGCTATGTGGTGGATGAGAATAAAATTCATGCTCAAATTCAAGAAAATAAACTGAAAGAACCCAAAAAGAAAGGCCGTTTCCAACAAAAAATGCAAGAATTGATGGAGCAAGCAGAAGCACAGAAAGCGGCACAAAAGAAAAAATAAAATCAACTCCCCCAGTGGGAGTTTTTTGTAAATAGGTCTGTTTTTGAATACGAAAAACAACTGTTTTTAGTTTCTACTTTTGAATCAATAGAAAAACCCATGAAAAATAGCATTGCAATTTGGTTGATTATGTGTTTTACGGGCAGTTTACTGGCGCAAAATCCATTGAATCAGCTAGACGAAAAAGGCGCCAAACACGGATTGTGGAAAGGCTATCATCCCGAATCCAAACGCCTGCGTTACGAGGGCACTTTTAAACACGGTCAAGAAGTAGGTGTGTTTAAATTTTATGACGATACCCAAGTCGGATCGGTCATCGCCACGCGCGAATTCAATCCGACGGAAAAGTCCGTTTATACCATTTTTTACGACCAAAAAAACAACAAAGTGAGCGAAGGCAAAGCGATCAATCGTCTCAACGAGGGCGTTTGGAATTACTATCACTTCGAGTCCAAAGCGCTTATGACGGTCGAAAACTACAAGAAAGGAAAATTAGATGGCAAGCGTACAATCTATTACCGAGATGGAAAACCGGCCGAAGAATCCTTTTATGTCAATGGATTAAAAGCGGGTACTTATAAAAAATGGGCGGATAATGGGGTGGTTTTAGAAGAAGCAGTCTATGAAAATGGAGAATACAACGGTCTAGCATTGTATCGCGATCCACTTGGAAATGTAGTGGCCAAAGGCCTATACAAAAAAGGGAAAAAAGTAGGTATGTGGCAGTTTTTTGAAGGCGGTAAATTGGTGAGCGAAGAAAACATGTCCAAAGTGAAAAAGGCAAATCCTGCAGCTGCCAAATCAAAATAATAACAGAATTTAGCAAAGATAATGGCTCAAAAACGAGTAGTAGTTGGACTTTCGGGCGGCGTTGATTCGAGCGTAGCGGCTTATTTGCTGCAACAACAAGGCTACGAAGTCATCGGCTTGTTTATGAAAAACTGGCACGACGATTCGGTGACGATTTCCAACGAGTGTCCGTGGTTGGAAGACAGCAACGATGCGCTTTTGGTGGCCGAAAAGCTGGGCATTCCGTTTCAGACGGTAGACTTGAGCGAACAATACAAAACCAAAATCGTGGATTATATGTTCAACGAATACGAGAAAGGGCGCACGCCCAATCCCGATGTGTTGTGCAACCGCGAAATCAAATTTGATGTTTTTTTACAAATCGCCTTGCG
>JAGNTC010000189.1 GCA_017987725.1 Flavobacterium sp. | reverse complement strand
TCAGCGAAACCCCTGATATTGCCAATGCACGCATCGAATTTGAAAACGGCTGCGTGGCCAATTTAACTTCAAGTCGCATTTCCATGAAGAACATGCGCAAATCGCGTTTCTTTCAAAAAGACGCCTATATCTCGGTTGATTTTCTCGACAAAGTATGCGAGGTAGTTAAAATGAAAGACGCTCCCGAACAACCGGGTGATTTTGACATCATCTTGCAAAATGCCGAAGGGGTCAAAAAACAAATCTATTTTGCCAACCCCGACGTAACCCAAAACAATGCTATTTTAGACGAATTGGAATCGTTTGCCGATGCCATTCAAAACCATACAACTCCTGTGGTATCGTTAGAAGATGGGACCAACGCCCTGCGCGTGGCCTATCAGATTATCGCCAGCATGGAACAACAAGCTTAATTGAATACTATGAAACAAATTGCAGTAATTGGCGCAGGAACCATGGGAAATGGAATTGCCCATACCTTTGCTCAAAGTGGTTTTACCGTAAAACTCATTGACATTTCAGAACAATCCTTAGATCGAGGGATGGCTACCATAGCCGGCAACCTGGATCGCATGGTGTCCAAAGGCACTATATCTGAGGCCGACAAATTGGCTACCATCAGCAACATCATCACCTACACCGATATCCAAGATGGTGTGGTTGGGGTTGATTTGGTAGTAGAAGCCGCGACAGAAAATGTAAATCTAAAGTTAGACATCTTCAAAAAACTGAATGAATATTGCAGCCATGATACCATTTTGGCCACCAATACGTCTTCGATATCCATTACCCAAATTGGCGCAGTGGTTGCTCATCCTGAACGCGTAATTGGCATGCACTTTATGAATCCAGTGCCGATTATGAAATTGGTCGAGATTATTCGCGGTTACAACACCTCGGATTCCGTAACGCAAACCATCATGCAATTGTCTGAAAAACTGGGCAAAGTTCCGGTTGAAGTGAATGATTACCCGGGCTTTGTTGCCAATCGGATTTTGATGCCCATGATCAACGAATCGATTGAAACGCTTTACAACGGCGTGGCGGGTGTATATGAAATTGACACGGTAATGAAATTGGGGATGGCCCATCCGATGGGACCGTTGCAGTTGGCTGATTTTATTGGCTTAGATGTATGTTTAGCCATTTTGCATGTGATGTATGATGGATTTAAAAATCCGAAGTATGCGCCTTGTCCTTTGTTGGTGAATATGGTACGTGCTGGGAAACTGGGCGTAAAATCGGGCGAAGGATTCTATGATTATTCCGAAAGCAAAAAAGCCGAAAAAGTAGCGGCACAATTCTTGAAATAATAGGCACTTGCCTCCAAACACCGCCTATGTCGATCGCGCAACACTTGCTTCAAATTAAGGCTTCTTTACCCAAAGAGGTCACGTTGGTTGCGGTTTCGAAAACCAAACCCCTTGCCGATTTACAAGCCGCTTATGCTGCTGGGCAACGGGTATTTGGGGAAAACAAAATACAGGAAATGACCGATAAATGGGAACACTTACCCAAGGACATTGACTGGCACATGATTGGGCACGTGCAAAGCAATAAAGTAAAATACATGGCGCCATATGTGAAACTCATACATGGAGTAGACCGTTTGTCTTTGCTAGACGAAATCAACAAACAAGCCGCCAAAAATAACCGCAATATAGATTGCCTATTGCAGGTGCACATTGCACAAGAAGAAACCAAATTTGGCTTTGATGAAGAGGAGCTGCGTAAGGCTTTTGCAACCAATGAATTTGCAGTTTATCCCAATGTCAACATTGTGGGATTGATGGGAATGGCGTCGTTTACCTCAGACAACCCGCAAGTGAAAACCGAATTTACTGCCCTAAAGTCGTTGTTTGATTCGCTAAAAAATACAACTAATTCACAGGTCAATTTGCAAATATTATCCATGGGGATGAGCGGCGATTATGAAATGGCTATTGCTTGTGGAAGTAATATGGTGCGCATCGGCAACAGCATTTTTGGCAGCCGCTAACCTAACTTAAACCCAACAAACGTGTACGCAATACTAGATATAGAAACAACCGGTGGCCAATTTAACGAAGAGGGCATCACCGAAATTGCGATATACAAATACGATGGTACCCAAATTGTAGACCAGTTCATTAGTCTGGTTAATCCGGAGAAACCCATACAACCTTTTGTGGTAAAACTCACCGGCATCAACAATGCGATGTTGCGCTCGGCGCCTAAGTTTCACGAGGTGGCCAAACGAATCATCGAAATCACGCAAGATTGCATACTCGTAGCCCACAATGCCGAATTTGATTACCGTATTCTCCGCACTGAATTCAGAAGATTAGGTTATCCCTATGAAGCCAAAACCATTTGCACGGTTGAACTTTCCAAATTGCTCCTGCCTGATCAATTGTCCTACAGTTTAGGCAAATTAGTTCGCGCCTTGGGCATTCCTATGGCCGACAGGCACCGTGCGAGTGGAGACGCGTTAGCAACTACAAAACTGTTTCAATTGCTACTTGATAAAGACCTGGAAAAGAGTATCGTACAAGAGGTGATTAAAACAACCGTTGAGAAAGGAATCAAGTACAACTTGGCCGTACTCTTGGACAAATTACCGGCACAAACGGGTGTCTATTATATGCACCGAAAAGACGGAAGCATCTTGTACATAGGCAAAAGCAAAAACATCAAAAAGCGAGTGAACCAGCATTTTACGGGAATCACCAACAAGAGCAAAAAGTTGCAATTGGAAGTAGCCGAAGTACGTTATGAAGAGACCGGCAGCGAATTGATTGCCTTGCTCAAAGAAAGCGACGAAATCAAGGTACACAAACCCATTCACAACCGATCGCAGCGCAAGAGTTTGTTTCAATGGGCGTTGTATCCAGAACAACATGAAGATGGCTATTTGCGATTAGCCTTGCAAAAAACCGATTACCGCAAAAAGGAAATTACCTCGTTTACCACCATACAAGAAGCTAAAAATGCCTTGTTTAGAATTACAGCCCATTATAAGTTGTGTCAAAAATATACGGGCTTGTATGATACCAAAACCCATTGTTTTCAATATACCATTAGCGAATGCGACGGGGCCTGTATTGGTAATATTCCAGCCGAAATTTACAACAGCCGTGTTGAAGAATTTATAGCCAAAAACAACTTTCATTCCAAAACCTTTGCCTTGGTAGACAAAGGGCGTAAAACGAGTGAACGCAGCGTAGTGCTTATCGAAAATGGCATTTACAAAGGCTATGCTTTTGTGGATTTAAATTACCAAATCACCAATTTGTCAATTTTGAAAACCATTTTGGTTCCGATGCAAAACAACCGCGACACACAAACCAT
>JAGNTC010000059.1 GCA_017987725.1 Flavobacterium sp. | reverse complement strand
ATTTGAGGTCGATCATCCAATATCGCACAATACAAAAGCCATTCGTGGAGCACGGCTGCAATATAGGGACTCTCCACGGCGTGGTTTTTGGTGATGCGTTTGTTGCAGCCACAAAAGGTGCACAGGCTTTCGCAAAACGGCAGATGAATGTATAAACTGATCCCTTCGGTTCGGTTGCTTTCGCGAAACGATTGCTGCACCGATGCTTTCCAAGCCGCTGTGGTAAAAAGTGCTTCGTCCCAATAAGGCACGGTTGGATAACTGGTGTAGCGCGGTCCCGGTACATTGTATTTTTGTAGCAGTGAAGTTCGCATAGGTGTTGAATTTACCGCTCAAAAATAACAATGGAAACGCGAGGAGAGTATGATATTTGTCATGAGAAAGTGCTGAGAAATTCCAATACTGAAATTCCAAATTCCAATTTAAAGAAGTATACTAATAAAGGCTGATGGTGGGAAGTGGGAAGTGGGAAGTGGGGAGTGGGGAGTGGGGAGATTTTATAAGTATACTAAGAACTTCGGTTATGAATATTGAAAAAAGAATAATTGAGGAAATATTCAAAAAACAGCTGAGCGTTGTCAGCTGACAGGATAAGGCACAATTATTTTCAGAAAGAAGTTTTATTATATTTGTCGATGCAAAACGAGTTAAAACATGAACTACACCATGTCCTTTCAGGAAAGAGCCAAATTAGGTTTGGAACAGCTATCCAAGCAATTGCCAGTTACCTTGACCATGGCGCGCAAACAAGCTCAACTGTTAAAAACGAAAAGCACTACAAAAATCAAGAAACAAAGAGTTTAGAAAAATACATTTCAGAAAATTCCCTCTGGATAGAAGTTAACCTTTCTCAATATGTGAGTGAAGGTGCCGAACAAAAAGTTTACCTCAAAGATGCAGAACACGTTTTAAAACTAAACGATAGCATTTACTACAATTCCTGGAAAGATTATTTTACTAATTTATTACTTCACAATTATTTTTTTCCAGATACAGCCTACAATTTAATTGGTTTTACCAAAAACAACGAAATCGTATATGCCGTTGTTAAACAAGCGTACGTGTCTATTACAGAAAGTACAAATTTAGATTCCGTAAAATCTTTTTTGTCGCAAAATGGTTTTATTAATAACCGAAATAACGATTATTACAATCCCGAATTGGGCATCATTTTAGAAGATTTACACGACGAAAATGTACTTACAAGAAATGGAGTTTTATACTTTATTGATACCGTTTTCTATCTAACCGATACATTTTGGAAGTACGATTAGTTGATTTATCAAGTATATTATCACAGTCATTGCGAGGAGGAATGACGAGGCAATCTCATTCGTGCATTCGTGGTCAAATCTTTCAATCATTCAATTTTTCAATCTTTAAATCTTTGATACTTTAAATCTTTGATACTTTAAATATCCTAGACCTTAAATCGTACCAAATAATCCTGCAACAGTATCGTAGCCGCAACCTCATCCAGCAAGGCTTTGTTTTGCCGTTGTTTTTTGCGCAGGCCACTGTCAATTAGGGTTTGCGTAGCCATTTTGGAGGTAAAGCGCTCGTCTACGCGCACTACTTTTTTGTCGGGAAACTGCTGTGCAAATTTCGTCACAAAAGCGTCAATGAGCGGGGCACTTTGCGAGGGCAAGCCGTTCATTTGCTTGGGTTCGCCAATGAGTACCGTGCTCACGTTTTCGGCGGCAAAGTAGCGCTGCAAATAGTCCATGAGCTGCGGCGTTTCGACCGTGGCGAGTCCCGAGGCAATAAGTTGCAAATCGTCGGTAACCGCGAGGCCCGTGCGTTTGCTTCCGTAATCGATGGCAAGTATGCGTGACATTGTTTTTTTTTCAAAAGTATAACTTTAATTTCAACCGCAACCCAAGCAACAAGAACACGATTTTTGCCTTGCTTGGTCAAGCCGTAGTTTAAAAAATTGCCCTTATATTTGCCAAAAATTTTACAGATGAATTCCTTACAAACTACCATAGAAGCCGCTTGGGACAACCGAGCTTTACTCCAAGAACCACAAACCACAGCCGCCATCCGCGAGGTGATTGATTTACTCGACGCCGGAACACTCCGCGTAGCCGAGCCTACTGCAAATGGGTGGCAGGTAAACGAATGGGTAAAAAAAGCAGTGGTGTTGTATTTCCCGATTCAAAAAATGGAAACGTTTGAGGTGGGCATTTTTGAATACCACGACAAAATTCCCTTGAAAAGAGGCTATGCCGAAAAAGGCATTCGCGTGGTTCCACATGCGGTAGCACGTCACGGCGCTTACATTTCAAAAGGCGTCATTTTGATGCCGAGCTACGTGAACATTGGCGCTTATGTTGACGAAGGCACCATGGTTGATACCTGGGCCACTGTGGGCAGCTGCGCACAAATCGGAAAAAATGTACACCTGAGTGGTGGCGTAGGCATTGGTGGCGTATTAGAGCCTTTGCAAGCGGCCCCTGTAATTATTGAAGATGGTGCGTTTATTGGTTCGCGTTGCATTGTGGTGGAAGGCGTGCGCGTAGAAACCGAAGCGGTACTAGGAGCCAATGTGTGCCTCACCGCCTCGACCAAAATAATTGACGTGACAGGCCCTACTCCTATCGAAATGAAAGGCGTAGTTCCGGCCCGTTCGGTGGTGATTCCCGGCAGTTATACCAAAACATTTGCGGCCGGAGAATACCAAGTGCCTTGTGCGCTCATCATCGGCAAACGCAAACCGTCAACTGATCTTAAGACTTCGCTCAACGATGCCTTGCGCGAATATGATGTGGCGGTATAAAAACGATTCCCTACTCCTAAGCGAGCTGCTGTTATGAAAATATTGGTGATTCAACAAAAAATGATTGGCGATGTCTTGGTGAGTTCGCTACTTTGCAACAACCTGCGCAAAGCCTATCCCGAGGCGCACATTGCCTATTTGATTTATCCGTTTACGGCTCCTGTGGTCGAGAACAATCCCAATATTGACGAGCTTATTTTGTTCAAAGACGATTACCGTAAAAGTAAAATCGCTTTGTTGAAATTTTTGTGGCACATCAAAAAAGCCCACTTCGATCTGGTCATTGATGCCTACGGAAAAGTAGAAAGCCAATTGGTGGTGGCGTTTTCGGATGCAAAAACCAAAATTGGCTTTGCCAAAAAATACAGAAACTTCCTGTATACGCATGCCATTCCAGAATTGACCACGCCCAAAACCAATGCCGGTTTGGCCATCGAAAACCGACTCAATTTATTGCAGCCGTTACAACTGCAAATTCCAATTGATAATGAACCCAAGATCTTTTTGTCGGAGGCTGAAATCGCTCAAGGAAAAGCGCTATTGGCGCAACACCAACTGGATTTATCACAAAAAATATACATGATAGGCGTGTTGGGCAGCGGCACAACCAAAACCTATCCGTTTCCCTACATGGCCCAAATATTGGACACCATAGTAGCCCAATCGGGGGCGCATTTGCTCTTTAATTACATGCCCAGCCAACAAGACCAAGCACAAACTATTTTTGATTTATGCCAACCCACTACGCAGCAACACATTCACATTGATTTGGTGCCCGGAAGTATTCGGGAATTTCTAGCGATCACCTACCATTGCACGGCCTTGATTGGCAACGAAGGCGGGGCGGTTAATATGGCCAAAGCGCTAGGAAAACCTACGTTTACCATTTTTTCTCCTTGGATCATCAAGGCGGCTTGGAACTTTTTTGAAGACGGCAAAAAACACGTGTCGGTGCATTTGCAAGAGGTAAAACCCGAGTTGTATGGCGACAATAACGCCAAAGAAATGAAAGATGCGGCGATGGACTTATATGCCCAATTTACACCGGATTTGTGGGTGACTGACTTAGAAAACTACCTGAAAATTAATTAGATCGGATGCCGTTGGGCGTTTCAACAACTTTGTTGGCCTTGGTATAGGCACGAATCGCATTGTTTTTTTTCCAGACTTCATCCGAGACATAGCCACGGGCGTGATCCAAATGCACACAAATGGCGCTGTAGCGAATTTGCTTGGAGGACAAGCCATAATGAAACAAGCGTTCGCCCAATTCGCGGTCTTCTCCGCCGTATTTCATTTCTTCATCAAAACCATTTACCGCCAACAAATCGGCTTTCCAGCCCGAAGCATTGTGGCCGTTCCAAGAAGGCGTGGTGGGCGTTAAGGCATTCAATAGATTGGCTACAAACCCTTTGGCTATCAATTTGATGGATTTGGCGGTAAAGGGCAATCCGTGTCTTGAAAGCCAAGCCAATTGAAAACAATGTTGTTGCTGCACATCGGTTTGGGTAATGGCCAAGGATGTTACCATCGGCAACTTAAAATAACCGCCCGACAAAAAAAAGCCAGCTTGACGATAGCGCAGGTGTGTTTCTATAAAATCAGCGCGTGGAATGCAGTCGCCATCGGTAAAAATGAGGTAATCAGCGGTGCTGGCTAAAATGGCTTTGTTGAGTATTTTGGTTTTTTGAAAGCCGTGGTCTTCGTGCCAAACATGAACGATATTTAGGTTTAATTCACTGCGTAAGACATCGATTTTCTGTTTGGTTTCGGGCGTGGAACCGTCATCGGCAATAATCAACTCAAAATCTGTAACCGTTTGTACGCTAAAACCCCAAATGACTTTCTCTAACCAGTCAACGGCATTGTAGGTACTCATAATTACAGCTGCTTTCATAAAATGTAGATTTTATTAGGAGCAAAAGTAGTTAATAAATTATATTTGCAGCCAAGTACTTCTAAATGGACTTAAATACAAATCGCGCTATTTCGGCTTTAATTATAACCTTGAATGAAGAAATTCACATGCGTGAGCTGTTGACCGATTTGCAATTTGTAGACGAAGTAATTGTGGTTGACTCCTTTAGTACCGATGGAACCAAATCCATTTCGTCTGAATTTGCGAATGTAAAATTCATTGAAAATCGGTTTGAGAATTATACCGCCCAACGCAATTTCGCGATTTCCCAGGCCAAAAACGATTGGATCTTGTTTCTCGATGCCGACGAACGCCTCACTCCGGAACTCAAAGCCGAAATTCTGCAAACGGTGCAGTTAGAAAAACCAGACAATGCCTACTTATTTTACCGCAAGTTCATGTTCAAGCAAGCCGTTTTACGTTTTAGCGGTTGGCAAACGGACCGAATTTTTAGGTTATTCAATAAACATTACGCGAAGTACACCACCGAACGGTTGGTGCACGAAAAACTTGATGTAGATGGCTCTATTGGTTTGTTAAAGCACAAGCTCATTCATTTTTCGTACTCGGATTACAACTCGTATAAAATGAAAATGTCCCAATACGGGAAACTAAAAGCGCTCGAAAAATTCAACAAAAAAGTAAAACCCGGTTTGGGTTTTCATGTATTGCATCCCACCTATAACTTCCTTTACAATTACTTGATTCGTCTCGGTTTTTTGGATGGCATAAAGGGAATTGTGATTTGCTACTTAAATGCCTACAGCATCTACATCAGGTATCAAAAACTGGATGAATTATGGCGAAATGCCGTTATTTCCAAAACTTAATTTGCTGCTTCACCCGGATTTTTCGGGCAAACGCCTCTTGGAATTCTTGCGTATAAAACCATAGTCTTTCCACTATTTCAGCTGTTGATTTTTCCAAGTACTTTTCGGCATAAAATGCACCCATTTGCTCAACCATGTCTTTTTTGGGGGTGAGTCGCGACAAGTTTTTCATGCGCATTTCAAATGGCATGTGGGTGTGAAATTGCATGCGGTTCAAATCGACTAAATAAAAGCGGTATTGCCCAGGACCCGTTTTGACAATCAAGGTATTGCCCGGAGAATGGTCTAAAAATTCGATGCCTTTTTCGTGCAATTCAAAACAAAAATGCATGAACTGTTGTAAAATAACAGCATGCTCGGGATAATCGGGAATTTCAACCAATTCGCGAAAAGTCAAATCGGCCGCCAAGTGTTCACTGATGTAATAACTATCCAACAACCCAAAAAAAGTAGCGTGCTCCAAGTAGGCCAAAGGCTTTGGCGTTCCAATACCGTATTCAATTAACTTATTGGCAAACAAATAGGATCGTTTGGCCTTTGAATCACGAAAGTAGCGGTAAACCAATTTATTGATGAAGTTGGGAACCTTAAATGACTTGACATTTACCAACTGGCCGTCCTTTTCAAAAATTTTAATTTTGTTTCGTTTTCGGTCATCAAATAAGCGTCCGCTCTCGTTAAAATTCTTGATTAATTCAAAAACAAACACCTGATCCACGTCTTTTTGAATCAAATAAGTGGGTTGTACCATTAGCTTACAAATAAATCTTTGAATTTTAGCTGCGCTTCTTCCGTTCTAAGGTAGCTTGGCATGTGCTGGTCTACAGCAACTACTTTAAATTTCATGTCACGACCAAATAGGTCTTTACCCGTTTTGATGCGGTCATTGATCTTATCAATCTCTTTGAACTCATCAAAATTGTATTCGGTGTGCGAGAAAGATTCTAATTTTTCAACTATTTTTTTGGCGCCTCCAATATAGGTAAAGTGCCAACCCGCATTGGGAATAATCGGATATACTACTCCCCTTCTTTTGGTTCGCATAATGGTTTTTCGAATCTTGTGTGGTTTTTTAACCAACAACTTATAGGGCAACAAGGCTGTGCAATGCCAAATACCTTGTTCGGCTTCTTCTTCCGTCATGTTGCTGCCGCCATCGAAAATGAGTTTGTTGTTTAAAAAATACATAAACATATCCGTTCTTAGGCCATAGATTTCTGTTACGCCCTGCTGGATTTGTTTTTTAATCACCTCAGGATTAGGGATTTCATCTACATCTGAAAGCATGACTAAATCATTTGGCTCGCAATTGACCAAGCCTTTAAGCATGGCATCCCGCTGATAAAACTCCAATTTCCAAGGAGAAAACGGGTTGATTATCGGAAAAAATCTGGGGTATTCCGTGAGTTTGATGTGAATGATTTTGTGTAAAAAAGAAGAAAATCGCTCCTTGTTTTCATCAAAAATAAACGGCTTTGGGGTGTTTTGAAATGTTCTATCGGCTTCAACTAAAACGAATTTATCAACCACACCATCCAATTCGTTAAGTCTTATTTCAAGTAAATCTAATTCATTAAAAAAAATGAAACAATCGTACAACATAAAATTAATTTTGACAAATCTAAAAAAATTAATCCTAAATTGCCTGACTATTTTAGTGGTATGACACAATTGCCTACATGTTCCCTTGTTACCCCCACGTACAACTGGCCTGAAGCCTTAGAGCTGCTTCTTTTGAGCGTACTCAAACAAACCGTTTTGCCCAACGAAGTCATCATTGCCGACGACGGTTCTAGACCTGAAACCCAAGCTTTGATTGCCGAATTTCAACTCAAATTTCCAGTCCCTTTGCGGCACGTTTGGCATGAAGATGTAAAAAACCGCAAGCCAATGATCATGAATAAGGCAATTGCCCAAGCCGAGTTTGATTACATCATAGAAATTGATGGTGACATCATCCTAAACAAGCACTTTATTGAAGATCATTTGCAATTTGCGCAAAAAGGCCACTATTTATTTGGTTCAAGAGTCAACATCACGCAAGCGCATTTGCCAAAACTTTTTGCCCAAAAGCAAACCGAATTTCATTTATTTTCACCCGGTATCAAAAAGCGTGGCCGTGCCATTCGCTTGCCGTTTATGATGAATTGGGCCAAAGTGACTGCCAATCGCTCCTCCAAATTGCGCGGTTGCAACATGTCGTTTTGGCGCGAAGATTTCATCAAAATCAATGGATTTAACGAGAATTTAGTGGGCTGGGGCATCGATGATTCGGAAATGATCGAACGGATGCACAACATCGGAATTTTGGGCAAACGACTCAAATTTGCCGGATTGGCCTATCACATTTACCATCCGGAACAATCCAAATCGCACATCGCAATCAACAATGAAATAGAAGCACAAACCAAGTCTCAAAAACTCACTTTTATCGAAAAAGGAGTACAACAATACCTTTAATGTTTGATTTAGCCGTAATCCTTATCAATTATAATTCAAGCGAATTTACCATTCCTTGCCTTGAGAAAGTGTATGAAAAAACAAGCAAATTGCTGTCTTTTCAAGTGATTGTAGTAGACAATTGCTCGGCCGACGAGGATTACCAAAAAGTAAAGGAGTTCTGTCAATCAGCTAGTTTACCGAATTTAAGCTGTTACCAAACCGACATCAATTGTGGATTTGGACGAGGCAATAACTTTGGTTTTTTACAGGCCAATGCCCATTATGTGGCTTTTTTAAATAACGACACCTTGTTACTCAACGATTGTTTCCATATCCTCATTCCCTATTTGGAACAACACCCAACAGTGGGAATGGTGGGCGCGCAGGCCTTTAAGGAAAACGGCGATTTTATGGTATCATTGGATCATTTTGCCTCACCCACACGAGAAATCATGGGCCGAAGTTTACTAGAATTAATTGCTCCAGCTTCGCATCCCAAACGCAAAAAACAACACCAAAAACCTGTAAAAGTAGATTTTGTTCCCGGCAGTTTTATGTTGCTCCGTTCAACAGATTTTGACAAAGCTGGCCAATTTGACCCGGCTCTATTCCTGTATTACGAAGAAACCGATTTGTGTTTGCGTTTACGTAATTTGGGCCTTTCAACCGTTTTGGTTCCAGAAGCGCAATTTGTGCATTACCACGGGGCGAGCACTGGAAAGTCGATGGCCATAAAAAAAGAGATAAAAATATCGTTGTTGTATGTGCTTCGCAAACACTACGGAAATTGGAGCATGCAATTGGTGAGGGTGTTTTTGATCCTTAAATACGGCCTAAGTAGTTTGATTAAATCAAAAAACAGGGAATTGTTTCAATTGGTATGGCGTGGAGCACCACTCAGTGACTCATTACAACACCAACAAGTTCCTCGAAAATAAACTAAACCATTGGGTTAAGCTGATGCAGTACCCCGAATTCAATCTGAAACACGTACTTTTACCGCACAAAATTAAACTATGTTAATCATCGGAGCCAAAGGCCATGCCAAAGAAGTGTTTGATCTGCTTGATCAAACCCTCTATTCAACCCTTTGTTTTTTTGACAATGTTTCCGTGCCTAGACCTACTGATTTGTTTGGTTTTCCTGTTCTACATTCGTTCGATCAACTCACCATACATCTCCAACACAATCCTGATTTTATGCTGGGCGTTGGGGGTTGCCTAACGCGATTCCAGCTGCAACAATTGGCCGAATCTCAGGGTGGGAAAAGCGTTTCCTTGCTTGCCAAATCGGCTCATTTGAGTGGTTCTGCGCGCTTGGGAGAAGGTGTTTCCTTGATGGCGTTTTCGTTTGTGAGCGCCGATGTTACCTTAGGAAAAGGCGTTTTGGTCAATGCCAATGCCGCTATCCATCACGATTGTGCGTTGGGTGATTTTGTAGAAATTGGCCCTGGAGCCAAACTCTTAGGCAATGTGCAGGTGGGTGATTTTACCTTTGTGGGTGCCAACGCCACTGTTTTACCTAAACTGACCATCGGATCAAACGTGGTTATCGCAGCGGGTGCTATGGTTACACAAGATGTGCCCGACAACTGCATGGTGGCTGGGAATCCGGCTCAACTCAAAAAACAACGCAGTCCACTCTCTTTTACATGATACAAAACGACATCAACACCGAAGTCCATAATGCCTTTGAGGTGATCCAACAAGGCGGCATCATCCTCTACCCCACAGACACGGTTTGGGGAATCGGCTGCGACGCGACCAATGCCGAAGCGGTTGCTAAAATATATGCCTTAAAACAACGCGTAGAAAGCAAAAGTATGATTTGCTTGATGAATGGCGAAAAGATGATGTACAACGTGTTTAAAGACATTCCGGAAACGGCTTGGCAAATCATTGACTTGTCTGAAAAACCCACCACCTTAATTTTGGACCAACCGCGAAATGTAGCTCCGAATCTCATTGCCGAAGACAACACCTTGGGCGTGCGGATCGTGAAAGTGCCCTTTTGTTTCAAGTTGATGGAACGCATGAAAAAACCTTTGGTTTCCACCTCGGCCAACATCAGCGGAGCTCCTACTCCCATGACGTTTAAAGAAATCAGTGCCGAAATTATAAAAGGCGTAGACTATGTTGTAAATTTGGACCGCGAAAAAACGGGTGGTCGGCCTTCTACCATTATAAAACTGACCCTCGACGCGCAAGTAAAAGTGATTAGAAAATAAGAATTTGAAAATTTGAAGATTTGGTCCCGATGCTTCGGGATGGAAATGAAAACCATTTCAAATCACAAAATAAAGCATGAATTACACCGCAGCACTCAATCATCCGATATTTAAACTGGTATCCCAAGCAGCCCTAGAATTGGGCATAGAAAGCTATGTGATTGGGGGGTTTGTGCGCGATTATCTTTTGGAGCGTGACTTCAAAAAAGACATTGATATTGTAGCAGTAGGTTCGGGAATAGACTTGGCGCTCAAAGTGGCTGAATTAATTCCGTATCATCCCAAAGTGCAAGTGTTTAAAAATTACGGCACGGCCATGTTGCGCTACGAAGATACCGATATCGAATTTGTAGGCGCACGAAAAGAAAGTTACCAATTTGAAAGCCGAAATCCAGTGGTAGAAAATGGCAGCTTAACCGACGACCAAAACCGTAGAGATTTCACTATAAATGCATTGGCAATTTCTTTGAATCCAGCTACTTATGGCGAATTACTTGATCCGTTTGATGGGGTTAAAGATCTAGAAGAAAAACGCATCAAAACCCCGCTTGATCCAGACATCACTTACTCCGATGATCCTTTGCGAATGTTGCGCGCCATTCGATTTGCCACGCAATTGGGCTTTGAAATAGAGCACGACTCCTTTGCTGCCATC
>JAGNTC010000005.1 GCA_017987725.1 Flavobacterium sp. | reverse complement strand
ATTTGAAGCCATAAAACAAAAGAAACAAGTGGTTTATATCACCAAAAGGTGGAAATTGATTGCCCTCTTATTAAGAATAATTCCCTTTTCAATTCTTAAAAGGGTTTAAAATATAAAAGCCTTTACAGTAATGTAAAGGCTTTTTGCTTTTTGCTCCCCCTCTTGGAGAAAGTTACAATTTTGATGCGATGGATATTTATTTAACAATCAGAAAAACAATGACTTAGTTAACAAGTATTTTCTAAATTGTTAGGTTTGTATAATTATATTTTCTTCAATTTGAATTGAATTTAATCAAAAACTTAAAATTATGAATAAAACTTTTTTAACAACAACATTTTTAGTTTTGTTCTCAATACTTTCTTTTGGGCAAACAACTTATTACAATTACGGTACATATGGTCAGAAACAAAGAACCGCTACAACTCAACAAAACGGTAATGGTGGGACTGACGTGTATACCTACGGACAATATGGTCAGAAAGAAAGAACTCGAACATATGAAAAAAATAGCAATGGCGGCTACGACGTTTATGAGTATGGGCAATACGGTCAAAAAGTTAAAATTGGAACAACAGAAAGATAAAAACCAACAAGAAAATATATTATAAAGAATGAAATATCGGCTTAATACAAGACCTAAAATTGGATTTATTATGAAAAATAATAGTTAAATCTTTTGTAATTTAATTAAAAGCAACCTAAACAGTTGCTTTTTTTTATTTAGCAAATATTCTAAATTTCACGTTATATCTATTATAGACAAAAATAGATAAAATGGCAATTGGAATTAAAACGGGTGGAAGAACCGCGGGAACTGAAAACAAGACAACCAAAGAGATAAGAGCAGTCTTAAAAGAGGTAATCAATAACGAGTTGCTAAACATTGAATCCTTACTTTGTGAACTCAAACCCAAAGAGCGTTTAGAATTGGTAATAAAATTGATGCCTTTCGTATTGCCTAAATTAGCACCCGAGCCAATAGAGAAACCCAAAGAGGATATTAAAGAGTTTCAAATTGTTGTAGTCGATAATAACAATAAACATTTATATTTGAACAAATCGGAAAAATCGGAAAGTGATTGATATATTGGAAATAAAATTAATGCCAAATCACTGCCAAATAGTATATATATAAATTTATATATTTGTAGCATTACTTGAAATCAATAAAAAAAGCCCTTACATTGCTGTAAAGGCTTTTGAAAGCTCCCCCTCTTGGGCTCGAACCAAGGACCCTCTGATTAACAGTCAGATGCTCTAACCAACTGAGCTAAGGAGGAAGGCGTGTTGCCTTTTAAAGCGGTTGCAAATATAATGCGAAAAATATTTTTTGCAAATAAATGCGTACAAATTTTCTAAAAATAATTACTTGCCTACAATGGCCTTGTAAATGTCATTTCCGTTGGCAAAAACAAGTAAGGTAATAAGCAAGACAAATCCCACCATTTGGGCGTTTTCCAAGAATTTATCGCTGGGTTTTTTCCCGCTGATGATCTCGTAAAGCAAAAACACCACATGGCCTCCGTCTAGGGCAGGGATAGGCAATAAATTCATTACCCCCAACATGATCGACAAGATAGCGGTAATGCTCCAAAACACTTCCCAGCTCCAGGATTTAGGAAAAATATCAAAGATGGCTTTAAACCCACCCACGCCTTTGTAGGCGCCAGTTTCTGGATTAAAAATGGCTTTGAGTTGTTTGCCGTAGCCCAACAATTGGTCTTTTCCTTTGGCAATCCCAACCGGAAAGGATTCCAAAAATCCATATTCTTGTTTGGTAAAGGTGTAAATACCTAATTTTTCCAAACTTTCAACGCCCAATCGGGCTTGGTATACCCCAATTTTCCCTTGGGCATTGATCTGTAAATTAACCGGCGTTTCTACTTCGTTGCGCAATACCACAGCAGCTACAGTTTGTCCTTTGTGCGCTTCGGCATAGGCAACTACCTGATCGGTATATGTCGTGTTTTGTTCACCCATGCGTAACACAATGTCTTTGGGTTTCAAGTTATTTTTGTTGGCCGATTTGTCATCCACCAAACCCACAGCAAATGGCTCTCTCCATCCAATAAACGGACGTTTCTCGCCGCCCATCACCTTTTTGATCAAATCGATAGGCAGGGCAATGGTTTGTTTGGCGCCATTTCGCTCAATATCAACACTTTTGGCAAACAACAATTTGTTGGGTACCTCGTTAAATTTGGTTACCGTTTCGCCATCAATAGCAAGAATTTTGTCCCCGGTTTTAAAGCCCAGTTCTTCGCCCACTTTGGAAGTTACGGCAATTCCGTCTTTTAGTTCACTGTTTTTCAAATATAAATCACCATAGTAAAAGGTCATCCCGATGTAAATCACAAAAGCCAAAATAAAGTTTACCGTCACGCCACCCAACATGATGATGAGTCGTTGCCAAGCCGGTTTACTTCGAAACTCCCAGGGTTGAGGTGGCAAAGCCATTTGCTCTTTGTCCATGCTTTCGTCAATCATTCCGGAAATTTTTACATAACCACCCAGCGGAAGCCAGCCAATGCCGTATTCGGTTTCGCCAATTTTCTTTTTGAGTAAAGAAAACTTGATATCAAAAAACAGGTAGAATTTTTCTACTCGGGTTTTAAAAAGTTTGGCCGGAATAAAATGACCCAATTCGTGCAAGATGATCAGTAAAGACAAGCTCAATAAAAATTGAGACAACTTGATGGCTATTTCCATAAATAGAGAAGTGTAGTTTTATAAACGCACAAAAGTAAGGTTTTCACCTTACTTTTGGTTGTGTGGCCTGCGGCTTGTTATTTTTTTATGATATTTTTATGAATGGCACCTTCTGAAGTATGGATTAGCAAGGAATACATGCCTGGAGTAAGTTGTTCCAAGTCTACTACTGTGCTGCTGGATGTTCCCATTTTTTGGCCCAATACATTGAATACTTCACAATTTTTAAAGGCAACGGTATTGGGTAAACTGATGTTTATCGCCGAGTTTGTTGGATTGGGATAGACGCCTACCAATTCACTCAATTCAAATGCCTCACTGCCCAATGTAGCCGATCCATTTTTAGAAATAATGTCTTTATTGGCGTTAAATACAACACCCGTTACTACAAAAGGCACATTCACAATAAACTGTTGACCGTTGGTGGTGTGTTCCAAGCGCAAATCAACTGATTGACCTCCTGCGCCGGTTAATTTTACAGGAACGGGCATTTCAAAAAAGGAAACTGAACTATGCGATTGTGCCTGGTTGATGGTCACTCTTGCTTGGCCAGGGGCAATATTTTGAGCCGTTATCGTGTAAATAGGGTAACCTTGTTTGTAGACCCAATCATTAAAAAACTCAGTCAAATTAACACCAGAAGCCGCTTCTAAATGTCCCTGCAAATCTGGTGTTTTGGCATAGGCATAAGACAATTCAGGATCGTTTAAGTAATTGAGCAATCCTTGAAAAAAGGGGGCATCACCCAGTTTGTAACGCAACATGTGCAAAACCATTGCTCCTTTGTTGTAGGAAAGGCGGCTGCTAAATATGCGGTTTACATCGAGTGCTTCTGTATCGGTTAAATATACAGCACCACTGGTTTGAGAGGTGATACTTGTAATCATCGAATTTTTGTTAGTCACAAATGCAGCTGCGCCATCCAAATGTTCAACAACCATGGATGCCATGTAAGTGGCGAATCCCTCGTTGAGCCAAATGTCTTTCCAAGTGCCACACGTTACTTTATCGCCAAACCACTGGTGACCAAGTTCATGAGCAATTAAACTTCTACTGTATCCGCCGTTGCTGCCTGCCGTCATAAAGGAAACCGTGGTGTGTTCCATTCCGCCACCCCAACTAAATTGCGCATGGCCGTATTTTTCATTTCGAAACGGATAGGGGCCAAATGTATTTTCAAAGAAATTCATGATCGATGGAGTCACGGCCAAACTGGTTGTGTTTGTGGCCGCCGTCTCAGGATACTGGTAATTTACAATTGGAAAAAAGGGACTTTCAGGAGTTCCCAAACCAGCTTGTTGGTTGTAGATTGTGTAATTGGTTACTGCAATGGCAATCAAGTAAGCAGGGATTGGATAGCCGTGTTTAAAATGGGTTTTGCTGTTTCCATTGCCCACCGCAATTTTAGATTGTTGCATACCGTTGGCTACGGCAGTGTAGTTGCTTGGTGTAGTAATGTACACGTCAATGCTATCAATTTTATCGTTCAAGTCTTGTTTGCAAGGCCACCATTCCATAGCGCCAAAGGGCTCAGACAAGGTCCACAATACAGGGACATTGTTGTGGGTTGAGGTAGAAAAAGCGCCAAAACCCGAAGAAGTAGGCACCCCAGCATAGGTGATGCTCACCGAATCCAAAACAGTTGCATTTTGTACAGCGGGTAAATTAATGATTACTTCATTGTTTAAACTTCGGGTGAAAGAAAGGGAATTCCCTCTTTGCATAACAGAGCTAACGACTAAATCGTTTGACAACTCAAAAACCACAGAAGTCAAATCTTCTTTAGCAATGTATTTGGTGGTTACCTCTCCTGAAATATACTGATCAGCTGGATCAACTGCCAAATCAAGGCGGTGGTACACCAAGTCATATTTGTCTGTGGATGGATTTACTTGTAAGTTCATTTTCTTCGAGGCAGCTCGTTTTTCAGCCTGAACCAATTCTTCAAATTCATGGTCATGGGTTTGGGCAAAACTCCCTATGCTAAGCATCAGAAAGAGAAAGGGGTATATGTTTTTCATAATTTTTTTTTGCGAATTTATAGAATTATACGAGAAACAAATCTTAAAATTTAAATATTGAACTAAAATTCATTTTGCCCAGCTTTTATCATTCCCTTTTCTTTTTATTTCACACTGAGATTATGTCAAACAAATGTTTAAATTTGCTCACTAAAATCAGGACATTCTACTCCTAAACACCAATACAATCATGTTGCAAATTGCCTACATTCGAGAGCACAAAGAAAAAGTAATTGCCGCCTTAGCCAAACGAAACATAGACGCCACTGAGGTGGTACACGATGTCGTTTTACTTGATGAACAACGACGCGCTGCACAAGCCGAATTAGACGCTGTGTTAACCGAGTCCAACAAACTTTCTGCATCCATTGGTGAAATGATGAAATCGGGTGAACGCGAAAAAGCCGCTATTTTAAAAGAGAAAACAGTTTTGCTCAAAGAGCAAAGCAAAGAATTGTCTGAGAAAACCGAGCAATTGGCTTCGGCCTTGCAGCAAAAATTATATACCCTTCCCAATTTGCCGGCTGATATCGTGCCCGCAGGAACTTCTGCTGAGGACAACCTCACGGTGTTTGAAGAAGGCGAAATTCCAGTACTACACGAAGGCGCGATGCCCCACTGGGAATTAGTTAAAAAATACGACATCATCGATTTTGAGTTGGGAACCAAAATTACCGGAGCAGGATTTCCGGTTTACAAAGGCAAAGGCGCTCGTTTGCAGCGTGCCTTGATCAGTTATTTTTTAGATAAAAATACCGCCGCCGGCTACAAAGAATACCAAGTACCACATTTGGTCAACGAAGCCTCAGGCTACGGAACGGGTCAATTGCCCGACAAAGAAGGCCAAATGTACCACGTAGGCATCGACGATTTGTATTTGATCCCTACTGCTGAGGTGCCCGTGACCAATTTATTTCGTGACGTCATCTTAACCGAAAACGAATTGCCGGTTTGTTGCACCGGTTATACGCCTTGTTTCAGAAGAGAAGCCGGATCATACGGCGCTCACGTGCGCGGATTGAATCGTTTACACCAATTTGATAAAGTTGAGATTGTGCGCATCGAGCATCCGGAAAATTCTTACCAAGCCCTAGACGGTATGGTGGAACACGTAAAAACCCTGTTGCAAGAATTAAAATTACCCTACCGCATTTTGCGTTTGTGTGGTGGCGATATGGGATTCACCTCGGCCTTGACCTATGATTTTGAAGTGTTTTCAACCGCACAAGACCGTTGGTTAGAAATTTCTTCGGTATCCAACTTTGAGACCTTCCAGGCCAACCGCTTGAAATTGCGTTTCAAAGGCAAAGACGGAAAAACCCAGTTGGCACATACGCTCAATGGCAGCTCTTTGGCCTTGCCGCGTGTATTGGCCGGAATTTTAGAAAATTACCAAACGCCCGAAGGCATTGTAGTGCCAGAGGTGTTGCGACCCTATACCGGTTTTGATTTGATTAACTAAATCGACTGTCTTTTTTCTAACTTGCAAAGTGTTTAAATCCAGACAGCAGTTGCTTAATTTCGCTTTACAAAATGAAAAAAATCAGTATACTATTGTGTTTGATCTCGTGGCAACTTTGGTCGCAAAACGAGCAATTGGCGCAAAATTATTTTGACAAAGGCGAGTTCGAAAAAGCCAAAATCAGTTACGAATCCCTATTGGGCAGCCAACCCTATAATTCGCTTTACTTTCAGCGGGTGGTGGAATGCCAACAACAGTTACAAGACTTTCAAGGCGCCGAAAAAAATTTATTAAACCGAAGCAAACAATACCAACAGGCTTTCCTTTTGGTCGAGTTGGGCTACAATTGCCAATTACAAAAGCAATCCGACAAAGCCAAAAAGTACTTCGAACAAGCCCTCGATAAAATCCGTAAAAATCCCAACGAAGCTTATGGAATTGCGGTTTCCTTTGAGCGACATGTTTTACTCGATCTCGCTTTGCAGTCCTACGAATTGGCTTTGAGTTTGGCGCCACAAATGAACTTTAATTTTCAAATGGCAGTACTGCATGGACAATTGGGTCACACCGATCAAATGATCGACACCTTTCTAACAGAGGCCTTTGTGAATCCCCAAAATGTGCCGCTCATTCAAAATCAATTGACCCGATTTATGCAGGAAGATGCCAGCGTGGGCTTTCACGAAACCTTGAAAAAAGCCTTGCTGCTAAGGGCTCAAAAAAATCCAGATTTGTTTTGGAATCAAATGTTAAGTTGGTACTATGTGCAACAACGCGAATATGCGAAGGCCTTTATTCAAGAAAAAGCCATTTACAAACGCAATCCGGAGTCCTTGGCCAACATCATTAATTTAGCCCAATTGGCCCACGACGAGGGGTCCAAATCAACTGCTCAAGATATTTTTGGCTTTATTTTAGAAAACAGCAAAGACATCGAGCTATTGGTAAAATCACATTGTTATTTGCTGCAAATGCGCATTGAATCTGCCCAAGCTGCCGATTTACCGCTCATTACCACTGATTTTGAAACCCTACTCAAACGCTTTGGACAAACCCCATTTACCTTGCCTTTGCAAAAAAGTTATGCGCATTATTTGGCGTTCAATCTTCAACAGGCAGCTCCGGCCAAAAAGCTGCTCAAACAAGCCCTGGAATTGCCACTCAATGGGTTTCAAAAGGCCAATCTCAAAATGGAACTGGCCGATATTTTAGTATGGGAACAAAATTTCAACCAGGCGCTCATTTATTACAGCCAAATACAAGAAGAACTAAAAGACCACGAAATGGGTCACGAAGCCAGTTTAAAGTCGGCCAAAACCAGTTATTTTAATACCGATTTTACCTGGGCGCAACAGCAATTTAAAGCGCTCAAATCGGCTTCAACGCAACTCATCGCCAACGATGCGCTCGATTATTTTTTACTCATAAGCGATGCCACCGTAGCCGATTCTACCCAAACCGCTTTGAAAAGTTTAGCTAAAGCCGATTTTTTGAATTTTCAAAACAAAAAACAAGAAGCGCAAGCCGCTTATCTTGAAATGAAAGAACAGTATAAGGGTCAGGAAATAGAGGAAGTAATTGGTTACAGATTGGCTAAATTGGTTGAAAAATCAGCCAATCCCACGGCCGCGATTCCGTATTACGAAGGCATAATTTCTAAATTCCCTGAAGGGATTTACAACGATGAGGCCCATTATTTTTTGGCCGAAATCTACCGTATTGTGGTGGAGAACAATACTGGAGAGCCCGCCTACTTGGCCGACTGCAAACAAAAAGCAATGGCGTCCTACGAAAACGTGATTCTCCAACACGAAGACAGCATTTACTACACCGAAGCCCGCAAAAAATTTAGGACGTTGCGGGGTGATAAAACCCTATAAAAAATAAGGCTATGATTTATTACAATGTAACCGTCAACATACACGAAAGCGTGCACGACCAGTGGATGCAATGGATGCAGGAAAAGCACATCAACGAGGTGTTGGCCACCGGAAAGTTTTCTTCGGCGCGCATGGTCAAAGTTTTGGTCGAAGAGGAGATGGGCGGACAAACCTATGCCATACAATACACCACCGAAAACAAAGAAATGCTCGAGCGCTACTACCAAGAAGACGCACCCCGTTTGCGAGAAGAAGGAGCCAGACTCTTTGGCGACAAAATGTTGGCGTTTCGCACCGAACTGGCTTTAGTAGACGAGTTTTACCAATCCAATTAATCTAATTCCCAGCACCACACTTCGATGGAAAAAGTTAAGGCCAAGAAACATTTAGGACAGCATTTCCTTAAAGACGAAAGCATCGCGCAAGCCATCGCTGACTCCCTTAGCTTAAAAGGGTACGATACCGTGTTAGAAATCGGGCCAGGCATGGGCGTGCTCACCAAGTATTTATTGCCTAAGCCTGTTACAACGTATGTAGTAGAAATTGACACCGAATCGGTGGTGTATTTACAAGAAAAATACCCGCAACTGGATGGAAAAATCATAGCAAAAGATTTTTTGAAATATGATTTTTCAGCTGTTTTTCAAGACAAGCCTTATGCCATCATTGGCAATTTCCCGTATAACATTTCTACCCAGATCGTGTTTCGCATGCTGGAAAACCGGCAACATGTTCCCGAGTTTTCGGGCATGTTTCAAAAAGAAGTGGCCGAACGCATTTGCGAGAAAAAAGGCAGTAAAACCTATGGCATTCTCTCGGTTTTGGCGCAAGCTTTTTACCATGCCGAGTATTTGTTTACGGTAAACGAAGACGTGTTTATTCCGCCACCCAAAGTAAAATCGGGGGTGCTTCGCCTCACACGCAAAGAAAATTTCAGCTTGCCTTGCAACGAAAAATTGTTTTTCACGGTGGTCAAAACGGCATTCCAACAGCGCCGTAAAACACTTCGTAACAGCTTAAAAACTTTAAATTTATCCGATAATTTGCGGGAAGATAGTATCTTTGACCTCCGTCCGGAACAATTGGACGTCGATCAATTTATTGGACTAACGCAAAAAATAGCTTCCGATGGAATTTAAAATCAGCAAACCATTTATTCAGCAGCTCGAGCAGTTCATTCAAGAAAAGAATGACGAGCAATTGGAATTGCTGTTAAATGATCTGCACCATGCTGATATTGCCGAGATTCTTGACGAACTCGATTTTGACGAAGCCACCTACATTTTTAAAGTATTAGATTCCGAGAAAACGGCAGAAATCTTGTTGGAACTCGAAGACGATTTGCGGGAAAATATCTTGAATCGCCTTTCGCCCAAAGAGATTGCCGAAGAGTTAGACGAGCTCGAAACTAACGATGCCGCCGACATTATTGCCGAGCTTTCCAAAGACCGAAAAGAAGAAGTAATCTCTGAGCTACAAGACGTAGAGCACGCCAAGGACATTGTGGAATTATTGCGCTACGACGAGGATACGGCTGGGGGAATCATGCACAAGGAGTTGGTAAAAGTCAACGAAAATTGGAACGTGCTCACCTGTGTCAAAGAAATGCGTATCCAAGCCGAAAACATTTCCCGCGTGCATTCCATCTATGTAGTCGATGACGAAGACCGCCTCAAAGGCCGTTTGTCGCTCAAAGATTTATTGACCACCTCGACCAAAACACCCATTAGCCAAGTATACATCAGCAAATTAAACTATGTAAAAGTAGACAACGAAGACGTAGAAGTAGCCCGTATCATGCAAAAGTATGACTTGGAAGCCATTCCTGTAGTCGACGAGTTGGGCCGATTGGTAGGCCGCATTACCATTGATGATATCGTAGACGTAATCAAGGACGAAGCCGACAAAGATTACCAGTTGGCTGCGGGGATCTCCCAAGACGTAGAGGCCGATGACAGCATCATCGAATTGACCAAAGCCCGTTTACCTTGGTTGGTTTTGGCCTTGCTAGGCGGATTTATTACCGTAAAAGTGCTGGGCCTTTTTGAAGGCGCCATGCTCAACCACGGCAACTTGTTTTTCTTCACGCCGCTTATTGCCGCGATGGCTGGAAACGTAGGGGTACAATCCTCAGCGATTATTGTGCAAGGTTTGGCCAACGACACCTTGAGCGGATCGATTATCAACCGCTTGCTCAAAGAAGTTTCCCTGAGTTTACTCAATGGCGTAATTTTGGCCGCGATCTTATTTGTAGGCAGTCATTTCCTACTCAATGTCGAAATCATCATCGGCATTATTGTAACCATTGCCTTGGTTTCTGTAATCATCATCGCTTCATTAATAGGCACCTTTATTCCGTTGTTGCTCGACAAATTTGGCATCGATCCCGCTTTGGCCACCGGACCTTTTATCACCACCAGCAACGACATTTGTGGAATATTAATTTATTTTTCAATCGCCAAACTGATCTTAGGGTTTTAAGCGTGGGCATTCCCTGTTCAGGTCGCGCTGTCCGTTGTATCTTTTGCTCCGGCTAGCCTACACAAAAGGATGCCACTGCCATCGCTAATGCGCCCAAACAACAAACACACGCTATGGATTTTTCAACAATCAAGATTCTCCACCTCGACAGCAATCATTCCTATTTGTGGGACACGCTCGAGTCTTTGGGTTTTTCTAACACCGCCGATTTTACCTCGTCCAAAGCCGAAATCATGGCCCGCATGCCGGAGTATCAAGGCATCGTCATTCGCAGCCGTTTCCCGATAGACAAAGCATTTATCGACAGTGCTACCCAGTTGCAATTCATTGCCCGCGTAGGTGCTGGCCTTGAAAGCATTGATTGCGACTATGCCCAAGAAAAAAACATCACCCTCATTGCTGCCCCCGAAGGGAATAGCAATGCCGTAGGTGAACACGCTTTGGGTATGCTACTCAACGTATTCAACAACTTGAATCAGGCCAATGCGCAAATCCGCCAAGGAGTTTGGCAACGCGAAGGAAACCGTGGCCATGAACTCGAAGGAAAAACCATCGGACTCATTGGCTATGGCAACATGGGAAAATCATTTGCCAAAAAATTGCAGGGCTTTGACGTCAAGGTGCTGTGTTACGATATCCAAGAAAATGTAGGCGATGCCCATGCCCAACAAGTTTCACTCCAAGAGCTGCAACAACAAGCCGATGTGCTCAGTTTGCATGTGCCTTGGACACCGCTCACGCATCAATTGGTAAACAAGAATTTTATAGATGCTTTTACCAAACCGTTTTGGCTCATCAATACCGCACGCGGTAAAAATGTTGTCACTGCTGATTTGGTGGAGGCATTACAAAGAGGCCAAATTTTAGGCGCCGGCCTGGACGTATTGGAGTTTGAAAAAAGTTCCTTCGAAACCTTGTTTCAGGATAATGACACCGAAATTCCTGCTGCTTTCCAAGCCTTATTGGCCATGCCCAACGTATTGCTTTCACCGCACATTGCCGGCTGGACGCACGAAAGCCACCTTAAATTGGCCCAAGTAATTGTAGCTAAAATCAAGGCAAAATATAGCGACTAAAACCACTATTTATCCTAAATTTCTCCCAAAACGCAGTAAAATGTAGGTCAATTTCTGTGTATCTTTGCCTTGATTTTTACGTTAATTCCCTCAATCAAAAAAATAAAATACTATGTATCCATCAGAAATGGTCAATCCCATGAGAGCCGAACTTACCGATTCGGGCTTTGAAAATCTATACTCCGCCGCCGACGTAGATTCGGCCCTAAAAAACGAAGGAACAACCTTGGTTGTCATTAACTCTGTATGCGGTTGCGCCGCCCGAAATGCGCGTCCAGGTGCCAAAATGAGTTTGGCGGGCGCCAAAAAACCCGATCAGTTGTTAACTGTATTTGCTGGGGTAGACAAAGAGGCTGTAGATGCGGCTCGCCAGCATATGTTTCCTTTTCCGCCATCCTCGCCTTGTATGGCCTTGTTTAAAAACGGGGAATTGGTGCACATGCTAGAGCGTCACCACATTGAGGGTCGCCCTGCAGAATTAATTGCCGAAAACTTGCAAGATGCTTACGCAGAATATTGCTAAGCAAAGAAATTAAATAAAAAAACCACGCCTGTAGCGTGGTTTTTTTATGACTTAGTTTTGCCATCCGCCTCCCAAGGCTTTGTACAATTGTACCGATGCAATTTGTTTTTGCTGGGCCAAATACGACCGATTTAACTCAGCGCTAAACAAGGATCGTTCGGCATCTAAAACTTCTAAATAGGCCACGTAACCCGCTTCATAGCGCGCTTGTGATAGCTTTAAATATTGTTGAGCGGCAGTAGTTTGTTTTTCGGCGGCAGCCCATTCAGCTTTGTAGGTGTTCAATTGCACCAAGGCATTTTCTACTTCGTTCAATGCGGTCAAAAAGGTTTTGCGAAACTGCAGTTCGGCTTCGTTTGCCAAACTTTTATACAAGACAACTCTGCGTCGGTTTTTTCCAAAGGCAAACACATTTCCAGAAACTGTAGCCGCTGCCCCTTTGGTAAATGAGCTGGGTCTAAACAATTCCATCAAATCGGGTTGGGCATAGCCTGCAAAAGCCAAAATATTAAACGACGGATATTGCATGGCTTTCGCTACACCAATGCGATCAACGGCTGCTTTATAGGCCAGTTCGGCTTTTTTCACGTCTGGACGATTTTCTAATAAATTGGCCGGAATTGAAGCCGGTAAAACCAAGTTTTCGGTAAGGCCGCTATTTTCAGGACCACGCTTTACCGTTCCCGGCATTTGTCCAGTGAGCAGCTGTAAGGCATTTTCCAAATAGGTGATTTCGCGAATAATTTGTTGCAAAGTCCCTTCGGCAAGCGCTACTTGTTGCTCGATTTGTACTTTATCCAGCTCTGACACATAGCCTTTTTCAAAACGTTTGACCACGATGTCATAGGTTGCTTTTCTAGACTCAACGGTGCGTTGGGTAATGCGCAAGCGGTTGTCAAAATCGCGCAAATTAAAATAGGTACTCGCAATTTGTGCAACCAATTCAGATAGAATCGCTTTTCTAGCTTCGTCGGTGGCCAACAATTCGTTTTGCAGGGCACTTTTTTCGGATCGAATTTTACCAAAAAAATCTAACTCCCAGTTCAAGGTGCCAAACGCAGTTGACGGATTAACAAGGGATTCCGGCCGATTTACCGTAGCCGAATACCCCACACTGGGCAATAAATTGGCTTTGGTAATGCCCAAAACAGCTTGGGCTTGATCCATGCGAGCCAGGGCAATTTTCAGGTCGTAGTTGTTTTCCACTCCTTTTTGAATCAAGGCGGTTAATTCGGGATCATTGAATAAACTAAACCACTTTACATTGGCCACCGATTCATTTTCATTTGCTTGTTGGGCATGCAAAAACGAAGCAGGCGTTCCCAACTCGGGTCGATTATAGGCTGGACCTACTTTACAACTGGCTAAAAGCAAGGCAAGCAATACGCCAAGGATCAATTTATTTTTCATCGGTATCGGTATTAGTAGGAGTCACAACTTGTTTTTTTCCAAGGCTTTCAATGGTTACATACAACAACGGAATCAAACACACACCCAAAATGGTGGCCACCAACATTCCGCTAAACACCGTCATTCCCATTACTTTTCGGGCTTGTGCACCAGCCCCCGAAGCAGTAAGCAAGGGCACTACACCCAAGATAAAGGCAAAAGCCGTCATCAAAATGGGACGAAAACGCAACTTGGCGGCATAAATCGCGGCCTCTTTAAGCGGCATGCCTTTGTCGTATTCGGCTTTGGCAAATTCGATAATCAAAATGGCATTTTTTGCTGCCAACCCGATGAGCATCACCAACCCAATTTGCGCAAACACATTGTTAACATAGCCCGGATTGAATAAATTACACAAATACAAGCCCAAAAAGGCGCCAAATATGGCAAACGGCGTGCCAAGCAATACACTAAACGGCAGTTTCCAACTCTCGTATTGGGCCGCCAAGATGAGAAATACAAAAATTAAGGCCATTAAAAACACCGTTCCGCCTTTGCCTTCGGCAGCTTTTTCTTGAAAACTCATGCCCGACCATTCATAGCCCATGTCTTTGGGCAATACTTCTTTGGCCGTTTCTTCCAAGGCATTGAGTGCATCAGTGCTGCTAAAGCCGTCGGCGGGCGTTCCGCTAATTTCAGCCGATCGGTACAAATTAAATCGGGTGGTAAATTCGGGTCCGGTTTCGCGAATCACTGTAGCTATGGTTGAGAGCGGAATCATTTTGTTGTCGCGGCTGCGCACAAATATTTTATTGATGTCCTCGGGATTGATGGTGTATTCGGGTGCGGCCTGAATAAGCACAATGTATTGACGCCCGTATTTGTTGAATTCGTTCACGTATTGGCCGCCTAAACTGCTGCCTATGGTGGCGTTTACCTCAGACAAAGAGAGGTTTAATGCCTGAACTTTATCTCGGTCAATTTCCAGACGAATTTGGGGAACATTGGAATTAAAGGTGGTGCGTATGTTGCCTATTTCAGGGTGCTTTTTTGCTGCCGCCATAAAACCCGCTGCATTTTGTGTCAAGTATTGAGGCGTATTTCCGCCGCGGTCTTGCAACATAAGCGAGAAACCTGCTGCGTTTCCAATACCCGAAATCGGAGGCGGCCCAAAGGCAAATACCGTGGCCTCTGGTATTCCAGAAATGGTTTGGCCATTGAGTGTTTTGATGATTTGAAACACGTCTTCTTTGCGTTCGCTCCATTCTTTGAGCGACACAAAAAATACGGCATTGTTGGTGGCTATTGAATTTTTGATCAAACTAAAGCCAGATACCATGGTGTAGGAATCGATGTTTTCGTTTTTGGCCAAAATACCTTCTACTTTTTTACACACTTGATTGGTGCGTTCTAAGGAGGAAGCGCTCGGTAATTCCACGTTCAGGAACAAATAGCCTTGGTCTTCTTCAGGCACAAATCCGCCGGGAATCTTCCCGCCCAATAGGATACAAGCGCCTACAATAAGCCCAATAAAAACGAGCGATCGAATCGATTTTTTGAGCAACAATTGCGCAAATCCGGTATATCCACTCGTAAAGGCATCAAAGCGTTTGTTGAATCCGTCAAAGAATCTACCCAGCCAGCCTTTGGCTTCTTGGTTGGGTTTGAGCAATATCGAACACAAAGCCGGACTCAAAGTCAAAGCACTGATGGCCGAGAACAATACCGAGATGGCAATGGTAATTGCAAATTGTTGGTACAAACGACCTGTAATTCCCGGCGTCAAGGCAACCGGTACAAAAACGGCAATCAAAATTACGGCAATCGCAATTACGGGTCCGGCTACTTCTTTCATGGCCAAGTTGGTGGCTTCGCGCGGACTTTTCCCGTGCTGAATGTGGTGCATTACGGCCTCGACCACCACAATGGCGTCGTCGACGACTATTCCAATAGCCAAAACTAATCCCAACAAGGACAATACATTTACCGAGAAGCCCAAGAGTGGGAAAAACATAAATACCCCAATCAACGAAACGGGCACGGTGAGCAAAGGAATCAAAGTCGCACGCCAGTTTTGCAAGAAAAGAAATACCACGATAATCACCAACAACACCGCTTCAAACAGGGTATGCATGATCTCGTTGATCCCTTCCGAAACCGCCAATGTGGTGTCTAAGGATATTTTATATTTTAAGTCGTTGGGGAATTTTTTGCTTTCTTCTTCCACCACCTTTTTGATGTTGGCCGCCACATCCAAGGCATTGGATCCGGGCATCTGCTTGATGTTGATGGTTGTGGCCGGCTTGCCATTCATGCGCGCATCTACAGCATAGGTTTCGATGCCTAAATTCACCCGGGCCACATCTTTGAGTCGCACTTGTTGGTTGCTGTTGTTGGATTTGAGCAAGATGTTTTCAAAATCGGCCTCGGTAATTAAACGGTCTTTGAGGGTAACGTTGTAGGTGTATTCGTTGCCAAATTTGGCCGGTGGCGCACCCAATTTCCCTCCAGGGGCAATGGCATTTTGCTCCCGAATGGCATTCATGATGTCGGTAATGGTCAGGTTGTACTTGGCCAAAATATCGGGCTTGGTCCAAATGCGCATGGCATAATTGCTCCCGCCAAACAACGACACTTCGCCCACTCCTTTGATACGTGCCAAGGCATCCACCAAATTGATGCTGGCATAATTGGATAAAAAGTTGTTGTCGTAGGTGTTATTGGGCGAATACAAGGAAACCAGTAACAAGGGCATCGCCAATGATTTTTTGGTGGTTACCCCCGTATTTTTTACATCAATCGGCAAGGTTGAGGTGGCTTGCAACACGCGATTTTGGGTAAGCATGGTGGCTTTGTCCAAATCGGTGCCCATGTCAAAAGTGACGGACAACGACATGTTTCCATCGCCCGAATTGGTCGATTGCATGTACAGCATGTTCTCGACACCATTTACTTTTTGCTCGATTGGCGTAGCCACGGCTTGCTCAACATTGAGGGCATTGGCCCCGCGGTAATTGGTTTGCACCTGAATAACTGGCGGAGCAATTTCGGGGTATTGGGATACCGGCGTAGAGGTAATAGCCAATCCGCCAATGATTACAATAAACAGCGACAATACTATCGCGACGATGGGCCGTCTAACAAAAAAATTATCCATATTTAGTTGGCTTGCGTTGATTTAGTCAAAGGTTCGGCTATATAAGGCACCGGCACTACGGGCATCCCGGGCTGCATAAATTGATTGCCGACGATGGCCACGCGATCACCAGGGTTGAGCCCTTTGGTGATTACCCAATTTTCGCCCACTTTTGAGCCTACTTCTACAATTTTTACTTCGAGTACGTTTTTGTCGTTTAGGGTGTTTACTTGGAATATTCCCTGCATTTCATTTACCGCTTTTTGAGGCACAAGCAGCGCATTTTTTTCGGTATGCGAAGCGAAGCGCACTTTGCAAAACTGACCCGAACGCAAGGTATTATCTGGATTAGGGAAACTCGCTTTTACGGTCATGGTACCCGTAGACGGATCAATGCGGTTGTCGGCGTAATCTAATTTTCCTTTGAAGGGATGAACCGTTCCGTCTGACAACACCAATTCGATTTGATCAAAGGCGTTTTTATCACCGGCCTTGATTGCTTTTACATGTTGCAGGTATTGGGTTTCGCTCACGGTAAACTTGGCGCCCACCACATCCAATTTGGACAAGGTGTTGAGCTTGGACGTAGCGCCCATGCGGTTGATGAAATCGCCTACCTCTACCTTACTGATGCCAATGATGCCATCCATTGGCGCGGTTATTTGACAGTAACTTTTTTGCAATTGTTGGTTTTGCAAACTGGCTTTGGTGCTTTTATAATTGGCTTTGGCTGCCTCAAGGTCGGCTGTAGCCGCATCGAGTTCGCGTTTGCTTACCGCGTTCATATCGGCCAAGGGTTTGATGCGACTAAGCTCTTCTTGGGCATTGGCCAAACGACTTTGTGCCATGGCAACTTGACCACGCACTTGCTCCACTTGTGTTTCATAAGGCAGCGGATCAATGGTATACAACAACTGCCCTTTTTTTACAAATTGGCCGTCTTTAAAGTGGATGCCGGTGAGCGTACCGTCAACTCGAGAAACTAAATCCAAGTCAATATCGCCTGAAGTTTGTGCGGCATATTCGGTATAAATGGGCACGTCTTTGGCTTCAACAGTTACAAAAGGAGCTTGCATCGCAACGGGATTGGGGGCCGCTGCTTCTTTTTTACAAGAGATCCATAGGGTAGACAAGAGCAAGACAAGCAACGGGAATACACGGTGAACAGTTGGTTTCATAGTGGAATAGTTTTTTTTCAAAATTTTAGCTAAAATAACAATTCTATGCATATGATATTCATCTATTCTGCTCGCCGGGTTTTGAAGGTTTTTTTGGGTTACAGTTTGAATAAAAGCATTATTTTTGCGGCCTACTTTACTCACTTAAACTGTTTATAGCATGCAACTGTACAACACCTTAAGCGCAGAGGAAAGAGCCGAACTCATTGACCAAGCCGGTACACAACGACTCACGTTGTCTTTCTATGCGTATGCCAAAATTCAAGATCCCAAACAATTTAGAGACGCCTTATTCCTTGCTTGGAATCCACTGGATGCGCTAGGCCGAATATACGTGGCCCACGAAGGCATCAATGCCCAAATGAGCCTGCCTGCCGAAAACATGGAAGTGTTTCGGGAAACCTTAGAAGCCTATGATTTCATGCAAAACATCCGCTTGAATGTAGCGGTGGAGCACGATGACCATTCTTTTTTGAAACTCACCATCAAGGTCCGCGACAAAATTGTAGCCGACGGCTTGAACGACGAAACCTTTGATGTAACCAACATTGGCGTGCATTTAAAAGCCAACGAATTCAACCAAATACTGGAAGATCCCAACACCATCGTGGTCGATTTTAGGAATCATTACGAAAGTGAAATTGGCCATTTTATAGGCGCTATTACGCCCGATGTGGAAACCTTTCGCGAGAGTTTGCCCATCATCAACGAACAACTCAAAGCCCACAAAGAAGATAAAAACTTGGTGATGTATTGCACCGGCGGCATCCGTTGTGAAAAAGCGTCGGCATTTTTTAAACACCAAGGCTTCAAAAACGTGTACCAACTCGAAGGCGGAATCATCAATTATGCCAAGCAAATCAAAGAAGAAGGCTTAGAAAGCAAATTCATCGGGAAGAATTTTGTATTTGATCATCGTTTGGGCGAACGCATCACCGACGACATTGTTTCGCAATGCCACCAATGCGGAAAGCCTTGTGACAACCACACCAATTGCCTGAACGACGGCTGTCATTTGCTGTTCATTCAATGCGATAGTTGTAAAGCGGCCATGGAGAATTGTTGTTCTAGCGAATGTTTAGAAATCACACACTTGCCTCTGGCCGAACAAGTCAAACTCAGGAGCGGGATACAAGTGGGCAACAAGGTGTTTCGCAAAGGAAAATCCGAGAAATTACTGTTCAAGCATTCGGGGGAATTAACGGGAAAATCATTGGCAAAAGCCCAAGAAACGGCGGATATTCGTCATAAATTAAACCCAAAACAGCGCGAAAAAAAGCAACTGTTGGGTAAGGTAAGCCACTACTATGTAAAAGCCCAAGTAGGCCTTTTTGAATTAGAAAACGACCAAATAAATCTTGGTGATACCTTGCTTATTTCAGGCCCAACAACTGGAAATGAAAAAATTGTGCTGCACAAAATGGCGGTAAACGGCAGTGAAAATTCGGTGGCCAAGCCAGGTGATAAAGTAACATTTGAAGTGCCATTTCGTTTGCGTTTATCAGACAAAATATACAAAATTATACCCCAATAGTAGTGTCTAAATTAGCCGAGAATAGAGGGAATGCAGCCATTATTTTGGTAAATCAATGGCTGTTGACCCTGCAAAAGATGCTATTGAAACTTTAAAACTTAAATACTATCTTTACGGGCAAATCGTTTTACGCATAGAAATCGCTCTTGTAGCGATACCACATATAAATTATGGCATGTACAAGTTGTTCAACCTCTACTGGTGGCGCACCAAAAGGGTGTAAAAATAATGGGACTTGCGGCACCGATAGCTGCAACAAATTAACGGTATTTGATTGGTTGGCTAACATGAGTTTGCCCAACGGCGAAGCTCCATTTGATTGCGTAGAAGTACGCTTTAAAAATGGCCGCAAAGAATTTTACCGCAACACCGAAAAACTAAGTTTAAGCATTGGCGATATAGTAGCTACGGAGGCCTCTCCGGGGCATGACATTGGCATCGTTACGCTCACTGGCGAATTGGTAAAGATTCAAATGAAGAAAAAAGGCGTAGCCGTTACCAGTCCAGAAATTGCTAAAATATACCGCAAAGCTTCTCAAAAAGACATCGACATTTGGTCGGCTTCCCGCGACAAAGAAGAAGGCATGAAAGTGCGCGCGCGTGAATTGGCCATTGCCCAAAAACTCGAAATGAAAATTTCGGATATCGAATTCCAAGGCGACGGTTCCAAAGCCACCTTTTACTATACCGCTAATGATCGCGTTGATTTCCGTCAATTGATCAAAGATTTTGCCAAAGATTTCAGTACCCGAATTGAGATGAAACAAGTGGGGTTTCGTCAGGAAGCTTCTCGTTTGGGAGGCATTGGTTCATGCGGACGCGAACTGTGTTGTTCTACGTGGCTCACCGATTTTAGAAGCGTAAACACCTCGGCAGCCCGTTACCAACAACTGTCGTTGAATCCACAAAAATTGGCCGGCCAATGCGGAAAATTGAAGTGTTGTTTGAACTACGAATTGGACACTTATTTGGATGCTTTGCAAGGATTTCCCGATTTTGATACCAAATTACAGACCGAAAAAGGAACCGCCGTTTGCCAAAAACAAGATATCTTCAAAGGCCTCATGTGGTTTGCCTACACCGATAATTTTGCCAACTGGCATGTGTTAAAAATTGAACAGGTGAAGGAAATTTTGGCCGAAAACAAGTTGAAAAACAAAGTATCTTCACTCGAAGATTATGCTTTAGAGGTCGCCACTGAGCCAGAAAAAGATTTCAATAACGCCATGGGCCAGGAAAGCCTCACGCGTTTTGATCAACCCAAAAGAAAGAAAAAGAACAACAAAAAACGCCGACCCAACGGAGAAAGTAGCGTGGCCACTTCCAACAACGCTAGGCCAAATAATCCAAACCGTCCGCGCCCCAACCAACCTAAAATTACCCCGAACAACCGCAATGAGAATAAGCAATAGGATTTGGATTATTGCAGTAACCTTGCTTTTGGTTTCTTGTGATAAACAACGTGTTTTTGACGAATACAAAGACGTGGGCACCGCTTGGCATCAAGACAGTCTTGTTTCCTTTGAGTTGCCTGTTTTAGAAGCCAACAAAAAGTACAATATGTTTCTCACCTTACGGGACAACAACGACTATCCTTTCAACAATATCTTTTTGATTGTCAGACTAGAACAACCCAACAAAGTCACCTTGGTCGACACCCTAGAATACGCCATGGCCAATCCCGATGGCAGCCTTTTGGGCGATGGATTTACCGATGTAAAAGAAAGTAAATTGGCCTACAAGCAAAACCTTACAGCTCAAAAAGGAGCCTACAAGGTGAGCATACAACAAGCGGTGAGACAAACCGGAAAAATCCCCGGCGTGACGGAGCTTCCTGGAATTACAGATGTTGGATTTAGAATTGAAAAAACAAAGTAAATATGGCATTTTCGTTTAATCTTAATCAAGAACACGACTTAACCTACTTCAAAAAACGTTTTTGGAAAATCTTTTTTTATGTGTTGGGCGGATTGACCTTGTTTTTTCTGTTTGCTTCATGGGGTCTTTTTGGATCCATGCCTTCGTTTGAAGATTTAGAAAATCCGGATTCTAATTTGGCTACCGAAATTATCGCTGCTGACGGCGCGACCATTGGAAAATTCTACAACGAAAACCGCACGCCCATTAAGTATGCGGACTTGCCTAAACATTTGGTAAATGCCTTAGTGGCTACCGAAGACGAACGATTTTATGAGCATTCAGGTATTGACGGCCGCGGAACCATGCGTGCTGCACTCAGTTTGGGAACCAGCGGAGGGGCCAGTACCCTTACTCAGCAATTAGCCAAGTTGTTGTTTCACGGTGAGGGTTCTCGATTTTTGCCTTTGCGTATCATTCAAAAAGCCAAAGAGTGGATCATAGCGATACGTTTGGAGCGCCAATACACCAAGAACGAAATCATCGCCATGTACTTCAACAAGGCCGATTTTGTAAATACCGCCGTGGGAATTCGCTCGGCAGCCAAGGTGTATTTTGGCAAAGAACCACGCAATTTAACCATTAACGAAAGCGCGATGTTGGTGGGCATGCTTAAAAATCCTTCCCTGTTTAATCCAGTACGTCGCCTCGAAAAAGTGACCGCACGCCGCAATGTGGTGTTGGGTCAAATGGTGAAAAACAATTTCTTACCCGAGAATCAAAAAGAAAGCTTAGAAAAAGAACCCATCGTGTTGCACTTTCAGCCCGAAAGCCACACCGATGGAATTGGTACTTATTTCCGGGAGTATTTGCGTGATTTTATGAAAAATTGGGTGAAAGAAAATAAGAAATCAGACGGCACCGAATATGACATGTACAAAGACGGCTTGAAGATTTACACCACCATTGATTCGCGCATGCAAACCTATGCCGAAGAGGCCGTTCAAGAGCATTTACCCAATTTACAAGCCGAATTGGCTACACAACAAAAAGAAAATAAAAACGCGCCCTTTGTCAATATTTCGGATGCCGAAACCAAAAAATTACTAGACAAAGCCATGCGCGCTTCGGAGCGTTGGCGAGAAATGAGTGCCTTAGACAAATCGGAGGAAGACATCATTCGTTCGTTTTCTATAAAAACCAAAATGAAAGTGTTTACGTGGAAAGGCGAACGCGATACCGTTATGACTCCTCTGGATTCTATTCGCTACTACAAGAGCTTTTTGCAAACTGGGATGATGGCTATGGAGCCCAATACCGGTCACATTAAAGTATGGGTGGGCGGCATCAATTACAAGTATTTTCAGTATGATCACGTAGGACAAGGGGCCCGTCAAGTGGGTTCAACATTTAAGCCGTTTGTCTACGCTACCGCCATCGAACAACTCAATATGTCCCCTTGTGATTCAATTATTGACAGCCCGTTCATGATTCACAAAGGCCGACACAATGTAACTGAAGACTGGGAACCCCGCAATTCGGATAACGAATACCGCGGCATGGTCACCTTGAAAAAAGCATTAGCGATGTCCATCAATACCGTGTCAGCCAAATTAATAGACAAAGTGGGCCCTGAAGCGGTCGTTGAATTAACGCATAAATTGGGGGTTAATTCGAATATTCCGGCTCAACCGGCTATTGCCTTAGGGGCGGTTGAAATCACGGTTCAGGACATGGTGGCTGCTTACAGTACTTTTGCCAACGAAGGGGTGTATATCAAACCTCAATTTATTACCCGTATTGAAGACAAAAACGGCGTGGTCATCTACGAACCCAGCACCGAATCACATGATGTGCTCAACAAAGACATCGCTTTTGCGGTGATCAAATTATTGGAAGGCGTAACTGAGGGTGGATCGGGAGCCCGTTTGCGCACCCAAGGCGGTGGGCACGGATACAACCGCGTAACCGGCTATCCGTATGTGTTTACCAATCCAATTGCTGGAAAAACAGGTACCACACAAAACCAATCGGATGGATGGTTTATGGGAATGGTTCCCAACTTGGCCACCGGAGTTTGGGTAGGTTGCGAAGACCGATCGGCCCGATTCAAAGGAATCACCTACGGTCAAGGCGCCACAGCGGCTTTGCCTATTTGGGCCATTTTCATGAAAAAATGTTATGCCGACGAAACCCTTACGGTCTCTAAAACTGATTTTGAACGACCCGCTAACTTGTCAATTAAAGTTGATTGCTGGGCACCACCTGTTCAAGATACAGTGCCAGCTGAACAAGACACCCAAGAAATTGGATTATAATTTTTACTCACATGATCAATAAAAAAGTAGCCACAGTACAAGAAGCCCTTCAAGGTGTGGAAAACGGCATGACGCTGCTCATTGGCGGATTTGGACTTTGTGGTATTCCAGAAAACAGCATTGCGGAGTTGGTAACTAAACAAGTGCATACCCTTACTTGCGTATCCAATAATGCGGGCGTAGATGATTTTGGTTTAGGCTTGTTGTTGCAACACAAACAGATCAAAAAAATGATTTCTTCCTATGTGGGCGAAAACGCCGAATTTGAGAGACAAATGTTATCCGGAGAATTAGAAGTCGAGTTGATACCGCAAGGTACTTTGGCCGAACGTTGTCGTGCAGCCCAAGCCGGAATCCCCGCTTTTTTTACCCCTGCAGGATATGGTACAGAAGTAGCCGAGGGCAAAGAAACCCGAGAATTTAACGGCAAAATGCACGTGATGGAACACGCTTTCAAAGCTGATTTTGCCATCGTAAAAGCCTGGAAAGGGGATACGGCAGGCAATCTAATTTTTAAAGGCACGGCTCGAAATTTTAATCCGAGTATGTGTGGCGCAGCCAAGATTACCATAGCCGAAGTGGAAGAATTGGTTGAAGCGGGCGACTTAGACCCCAATCAAATTCACATTCCGGGGATATTGGTACAGCGCATTTTTCAAGGTAAAACTTTTGAAAAACGCATCGAACAACGCACCACTAGACCAAGAAATTTAGCTCACTAATTTTCAAATTTCAAAAAAATATCACCATGCTTGGTAAAGAAGAAATTGCAAAACGCATTGCCCAAGAAGTGAAAGACGGCTATTATGTAAACCTTGGCATTGGTATCCCCACCTTGGTCGCCAACTATGTGCGCACCGATATTCAAGTAGAATTTCAAAGCGAAAATGGTGTATTGGGCATGGGCCCTTTCCCGTTTGAGGGCGAGGAAGATGCCGATGTAATCAATGCCGGAAAACAAACCATTACCACCTTACCGGGTGCTTCATTTTTTGATTCAGCAACCAGCTTTGGGATGATCCGCGGCCAACATGTTGATTTAACTATACTGGGCGCCATGGAAGTAGCTGAAAACGGCGACATTGCCAATTGGAAAATTCCTGGAAAAATGGTGAAAGGCATGGGTGGCGCAATGGATTTGGTGGCTTCGGCAGACAATATCATTGTAGCCATGATGCACGTGAACAAAACGGGCGAATCCAAAATTCTTAAAAAATGTACTCTTCCACTTACCGGTGTGGGCTGTGTTAAAAAAGTAGTTACCGAACTGGCTGTGCTCGAAGTTACCCCCAAAGGGTTTAAATTGTTGGAACGCGCCCCCGGAGTGAGTGTCGATGAAATCATTGCCGCCACCGAAGCCGATTTGATTATCGATGGAACTATTCCTCAAATGAAGGTATAAGCGGCCTTAAAGCTCTCCTTTCTCGGCCAGTTTGCGTTCTAATTCGGCCTGAAATTCTTCCATAACTGGTTTTACGGTACTTTCTGGTAAGTCGGCAATGCGAATGTACATGAGGCCGTCAATCGCGTTGTTAAACAACGGATCCACATTAAAGGCCACCACTTTTGCATTTTGTTTGATGTATTTTTTGATTAATACCGGCAATCGCAAGGTGCCAGGTTCTATCTCATCGATGATTTTATCAAACTTATTTACATCGGCCTCGGTTTCATCAAAAATAAAATCTTTGTCGGCGTCTTTCAATTTGACTTTGAATTCCTTTTTAGCATGAATGTACTGCGCAACATAGGGATCGTAATAATGCGATTTCATGAATTCGATCATCAGGGATTTTGAAAAATCAGTAAACTGATTGCTGATGCTTACGCCGCCAATTAAAAATTTGTGGTCGGGATACCTCAGGGTAGTGTGTACAATTCCTTTCCAAAGTAAAAAAAGTGGCATGGGCTTTTGTTGGTATTCTTTGATGATGAAGGCGCGCCCCATTTCGATTGATTTGCTCATCATATCATGTAATTCGGGCTCGAATCGGAACAATTCATGCAGATAAAATCCTTTAATTCCGTGCGCTTTGAATATTTCGGAACCTAATCCCATGCGGTAGGCCCCGGCGATGCGTTGTGCTTCATCGTCCCACAAAAACATGTGGTTATAGTATTGATCATACACATCCAAATCAATCGATTCGTTTGTGCCTTCGCCAATTTCTCGAAAGGTGATTTCCCTTAATCGCCCAATCTCATGCATGATGTTTGGGATTTTTTTAGCAGAGGTAAAAAACACTTCGAAGTTTTTACTGTGCGTAAGTCGACTGTTGCCTTCTTTTCGGAGTGCAGCAACCTCTTGTATCATTTTTTCATTATTGGCCGGCGTGGCAATTGTTTTCGGGCTTTTGGGCGGCATCAATTGATTTAAATTCGAAGCCGATAAAAAACTGTTGTCTTTTTCAAATGAATTGGCCAACATATAGGTTTTCTTGCGCAAAAATTCGGAGTATTCTTCGATCGTTTGGTGTTCGTTTTGTTCGTTTACAGAAATGGGTTTCCCAATGCGGACTTTGATGATCCGATCCTTTTGAGTAAGTAATTCTGAAGGCAATTTTGCGGTGCGTAATGTGCCACTTATTTTAGACAACAAATAAAACATCCAGCTGTTTTTGGCATGAAAGTAAATAGGAATTACTGGTACCTGTGCTTTTCGGATTACCTTAATTGCCCCTTCTTCCCAGTGTTTGTCCACGACTAATTTTCCGTCTTTGTAGGTAGAAACTTCTCCAGCAGGAAACATCCCTAAGGGCTTGCCGTCACTCAAGTGGCGAAGCGTTTCTTTAATGCCAATCACACTTGATTTTGCTCCTTTGTGATTTTCAAAGGGATTCACCGGCATGATGTATTTCTTGAGCGGATCAATACGGTGCAGCAAGAAGTTGGCAATAATTTTAAAATTGGGCTCGTGCTCCAACATCAATTTTAACAGTAAAATGCCATCAATTCCGCCCAAGGGATGATTGGAGATGGTGATATAGGCGCCGTCTTTAGGCAGACGCTTTAAATCGGCTTCAGGGATCTCAAACTTGATCTGAAATTCGTCAAGTATTGCATTCAAGAATTCAAGATCCTTTAGGTGTTTATTTCGGTCGTATATTTTGTTTAGGGTTGAGATTTTTAAAACCTTGGTAAGCAGCCAGCCTGAAATAGTTCCCAACACACCATATTTGTCGGTGTTTATTGCCTTGGCAACCTCTTTAGCGCTCACTAAACCCATAAGTAAATGTTTGTTTGAAGTGAAACAAAGATAGCAAAAAACTCCAATTTTATTTTTTTTTCTAGAGCAACCGAACACTTTTTTACTACTTTTGAAAGGATCAAAAAAGTTCCTCTGCATGAAGATTATCTCCTATAATGTGAACGGTATTCGAGCTGCTATTTCCAAAGGATTTTTGGAATGGTTGCAACAAGCCGATCCGGATGTCATTTGTTTACAAGAAATAAAAGCCACTCCCGATCAAATACCAACCTTAGACATTGAATTGGCAGGTTATCCTTATCATTATTGGTTTCCAGCCGAAAAAAAGGGGTACAGCGGAGTAGCCATATTGTCTAAAACAAAACCCAACAAGGTAGTTTTTGGCACCGGAATTTCCCACATGGATTTTGAAGGGCGAAACTTGCGGGTTGATTTTGATAATTTTTCGGTGATGAGTTTGTACTTGCCATCGGGCACCAACAGTGATCGTTTGGGTCACAAATTCATGTACATGGATGACTTCCAGTCTTATATCAATACCTTAAAGCTCGAAATTCCAAATTTGATAATTTGTGGCGATTACAACATTTGCCATGAAGCAATCGATATACATGATCCGATCCGAAACAAAACCGTGTCCGGATTTTTGCCAGAAGAACGTGCTTGGTTAAACACCTTTATAAATAATGGATTTATAGATAGCTTTAGAGCACTAAACAAAGAACCCCATAATTACACCTGGTGGAGTTACAGAGCAGGAGCAAGAGCAACCAATAAGGGCTGGCGTATTGATTATTGTTTGGTGAGTGAAACGCTGAAATCCAACATTACACGCGCGCTTATTTTGTCTGAAGCCAAACATTCTGATCATTGTCCTACCTTAGTTGAAATTCAATAACCCCAAAATTAGTATCCTATGAAACGTAAAATTTCCTTAGCCTTCTTAGTATTAGCGGTAACCAGCTCTTGTGTATCCAAAAAGATATACACCGATTTGGAAAACAAATTTGCCGACTTGAAAAAAGAGAATCGTCAGTTGCAAGACGACAATGAAGCGTGTACCAAAGCTAAAAACCAGTTGGATTTGGATTTGGCCGCTTTAAAATCGGAGCACGACAAAGTAAAAAGTGAGCGTGACAAATACCTGACTGATTTTACAGCAGCCGATAAAAACCTCAAAACCTTGCAAGCTTCTTATGCCGCTCTAGAAAAAAATAGCGACGAAGCCCTGCAAAGCAACATGTCCAAAAACCGGGAATTGTTGGCGCAATTAGAAGCCAAAGGGAAAGCCTTAGCAGCTGAGCAAGAACGCTTGGATAAATTAAAAACTGACCTTCAAGAAAGCTCCAAGCGATTGGCAGAGCTTGAAAGCATGATGGCATCCAAAGATGCGGCCATGAAAAAATTAAAAGAAACCCTTTCAAAAGCCTTGCGTGGCTTTGAAGGAAAAGGACTTACGGTACAAGAAAAGAACGGCAAAGTGTATGTTTCTATGGAAAACAAATTACTCTTTGGCTCAGGAAGCTGGGCTGTGGGCGCCGAAGGAAAAAAAGCGGTAGTTGAGGTAGGCAAGGTATTAGCCGCAAATCCTGATATTTCAGTTTTAATTGAGGGACATACCGATAACGATGCCTATGCTGGATCGGGAGCCATTACAGATAACTGGGATTTGTCAACCAAAAGAGCTACGGCTATTGTTACTATTTTGTCTGAAAATAAAAGCGTGAATTGCTTAAATCTTACAGCTGCCGGACGAAGCGAATATGCTCCATTAATGCCCAATGATAGTCCTGAAAACAAAGCTAAAAACCGCCGAATTGAGATTATTCTAACGCCAAAATTGGATGAAATCTCCAAAATGTTAAACGAGTTGTAACGGTTAATCGAAAGGAATAAAGAAAGGGTAAGATGTGCGTCTTACCCTTTTTTGTGTACAAAAAGGAGTTGTTTGTTAGTAGCTCCTTTCGTTTTTAAACTTTATAATTAAAAGTTGTATGTAGCCGATAAAGAGAACGTTCGTCCAAATTTGGTAGACCAAACTAAGTCGTCTTTGTCAGGGTTGTAGTAATTGTTGGCATTAAACAACAGCTTTTCAAAATCAGAATCTAGAATGGTGCTGTAGTTTTCATTCGTACGCACGCGGGTGTCATTGTTTCGGTAAAAGATTTGATCCTGTGCCAACAAGTTCTGCACGTTTAACTTAATTTCAAATTTGTTATCCATGAATGTTTTTGAAATTTGAAGGTCAAGTAATGTTCTTGATTTTTCCCACAAGGTAGGCTCTCCAACGCCTGAAGAGGCCGATGGCGCTCCAACAATGGCAATTCGATTGCCTACACGGTTCAAAGAGGTTGAGGCGCTCCATCCGTTATTCATGTATTGTAAGCCCGCATTTAACACATAAGGCGATTGTCCTTGCATGGGTCTAAATTTGTCCGTTTCAGGCAATCCTGGCTCTGTTCCTACCGTTACCTCTGAATAGATAAAGGCCAGATTGGAGAAAAGCGTAAAATTATCCGAGGCCGAACCTGCTTCTTTGCCCAACAAACTACTCAACAAGGTTCTAAATTCGATTTCGAATCCTGAATTTTTTGCTGAAGGCGCATTCCAATAATAAATTTCTTTTGGATTGGGTGCCGCTTTAATTTCGATAGGATTCGTAAAGGTTTTGGTAAACACACTAAACGAAAACAACTGTCCTTTTCCTGGGTATACTTCATAACGCACGTCAAGGTTATTGATGGTTGCAATCTGCAGGCTTTCATTTCCTTGGGTGTTGAAATTGGTTTGGAAATCAAAAAATTTGAAAGGCGCCAATTCTCTAAACTCCGGACGGTTTACCGTTTTTGAGTAGCTAAAACGAAGGTTTTTCTTAGGATTAATTGCATAAATTACATTCAATGACGGCAATATATCTTGTTGCTTTTGGTTAATACGAACTGGTCCTGCATCATTTTCACTGTCTAATGTTTGTGTAAAGTTCTCCATACGCACACCCCATACAAAACGCCAGTTGTCAAATACATTGTCCACCATGGCATAGGCTGAATTTAATTTGGAAGAAGCGATGTATTGATCGCTCGGTTTGGTTACGTTTAGCATACTAAATCCGTTAAATCCATTTCCTAACGCACCCATATTTGCAGGGTTAAAAATCTCGCTTTCTGGTAATGTAAGCAAAGCATTAGTAGGCTCAAAGTTATTCATGGTTACATAACCCAATAATTTTGCTGCAAATGTTCGGTCACGATTTTGCATCGAAGCCCCTACTTTTATTTCTGCACTTGACTTTTCGCCAAAGGAGAATTTTTTAGAAAAATCAGTTTTGGCAAATGCAATGGTTTCATCGTTTTCAGAATAAAAAATGTTTCCGCCTGATTGAAAATTTACTGCTTGAGAAATTTGTGCCACGTAATCGGGTGTGCCATAAGACAAGTACGAGTTTCTTCTTAAATTAGGAATCGATCGATTGACTTTACTGATTGATCCATTCCAATTTATTTTTACTTTGCTTTTGGAAAAGTAATGGTCTCCGTTCAATTGGCTTGAGAGGATTTTATTACTTGTAAACCAACGGGCGTTATTTTTAAAGTCAAAATAAGGAGGCTCTTGGTCAATTCCCGATTGTCCGGTACGCAAGATAACTTTGTCTTCTGAATTGATGCTGTAGATGTTTTTTAAGCTGATGGAGTTGTTGTTGTTTATTTTGAACGAGAAATTGGCCAAGGCTCCCGCCAATACTTGTTCGTTGTAACTCTTGTCGAAAAAGTCATCTGACAAGATGTTAGGCTCACCTTCTACACCAGAATCATTGTAGTTTCTTCGGATGGTTTCAAATAAGGTATTGGTTTTGTTGTAGGTTAACGAGACCAACGCACCCAGTGATTTTTCGCCTATAGAAAATTGTCTACCCAGCGAATATTGAATATTCATGTTTGGGGTAAAGGTTTTGTCAAACAAATTCCAATCGCCTTGCGTGGCTGTAGCATAGGCGGAGGCATAGGCTACGTTGTTGGGGTCATTAGGGTTGTTGGCTGTGAGGTTGCCAGGTATTGGAAACAATTCTCTTGTGCCGTCATCAAGGCCTAAATCATCCAACTTACCGCCCACATACGAAACCTGTTTTTGACCGGTGGTTACCGTGTTATACCCCATACCAAAACTGAATGATTGGAAGTTTTTGTCTGGTACACTTTTGGTGTTGATTTGCACCACACCTCCAGCAAATTCGCCCGGTAAATCGGGGGTTGCTGTTTTACTGATAATCAAATTATCGATCATGTTTGACGGAAAAATGTCAAACGAGAAGGCTTTTCTATCTGGCTCTGAACTGGGAAGGGGAGAGCCGTTTATGTAAGCCGTATTGTAGCGGTCATTTAATCCGCGAATAATCACAAATTTATTGTCTTGAATACTGGCTCCGCTAATTCGTTTAATTACATCAGAGGTGCTTCGGTCTGGCGTTCGTTTGATGGTTTCGGCTGAAATTCCATCGGAAACACTCACGCTATTTTTTTGTTGAATCAATAAGGATTTAACCGATTCGGTTTTGGCTTTAGTTCGGGTAATTACGACCTCATTCAGCATGTTTTTTTGTTCGCCAAGGGAAGGACTTAACTCTGTAATTTCTTTTTCCTTTATTACTACTTCTGAAACAAGTTTGGACGCATACCCCATTGACGAAAATTCCACTTCGTAGGTTCCGGCTGGAATAGATCGAAAAATGTAATTTCCGTCCATATCTGTGGACAGCGCAAATTTGGTGTTTTTAACCAGCACGTTAATTCCTGGAATCGGCTTGCCGTTTGATTCGTCTAAAACAGTTCCTTTTAATCCCCCAATGCCTTGGGCAAATAATAGTGGGCTTACCAATAAAAAGATAAATTGTACAACTACTTTCATTTGATGTAATTTAATTTGAATGTAGAAGCAAAATTACCGCCAAGAAATTCGTTAAGTTTTATGCAGATGTAAAGAAACCGTTACTAAATCTTGGATAAGTCCATAAAAAAAGGCGCCAATTGGCGCCTTTTTCGTGTGCAATGTTAATTTATTGTTTAATCATCTTTTTCACTACAACTTCGTTGGTAGCTTCGTTGGTGATTTTCACAATGTAAAGTCCTTTTTTCAATTCGGCCACTGATTCAGAAACAGTGTTTTCTCCTTCGGCTAAATTGATTTGTTTGCTAAGTAACAAGTTTCCTTCAAAAGTATATACCTGCATTTGAGCAGCCGTCGCTTTAGAAGATTGCATCTCAAGTGTAAAGGCATCTACCACAGGGTTAGGATACACTTCAGACACGTTAGAAATTTTAGCAGTGTTCGTGTTATTGCCTACAGCACATGCTACATTGGTAAGCGCGATGTATTTATCAACACCCGCTACACCACAGTTAGAAATAGCTTTCACACGTAATAATGTACTTGGTACAGTTACTGCGGCAAATGATACTACTACTGTGTTGGTTCCTTGTCCACTCACGATTACAGCACCATTGGCCATAGTCCAAGTGTAAGAAGAAGCACCTACCATATCAGCTACCGAGAAAGTCACGTTAGCACAAGTAGTAAAGGTAGTTCCACCGTTTACCGCTGGGATTGTTGGAGAAGCAGGATTTAACACTAATGTTTTAGCCGCTGCGCTCAAACCAACACCGTTTTTGCTGTAGATTTTAATTGTTTTATCAGCCAATGTTGAGAAGTTAGCTGGCAAAGCAACCGAGAAAGTCAAGTCGCTAGTAACTAATACATTTGATGCATTTGATGGATTGCTAGCCGAAGTAACAATGCTTCCTACAGGAGCAGTAATTTGGTAAGCGTTAGTATACAAGGCTGGAGTCATGGTGTAGTTGTAGGTATTTCCACCACAAATTGCACCCAATTGACCTGTAACCGTTACAACTGTTGATGGCAATACACGCGTTAAAGCAAGTGTTTTAGCCACTGATTCACCTACACCATTTGCACCTTTAACAGTGATTGGCAAGGCCACACCCGCATTTCCAGCAGGAACATCAGCAAAGTTTACTTGAATGATACGATCGTTAGCTCCACCACCTACTTGGTTCACACCAGCTGGCAAAGTCCAGTTGTAAGATGAGGCAGTAGTTACTGCAGAGGCAGTAAGCGTATAGGTAGTTGACGTTCCAATTAAGGTGCTTACAGCAGTAATGGCTGTAGTTGGCGTAGCCGAAGCAGGATTAGTCAAGGTTAAGGTGATAGGAGCTG
>JAGNTC010000188.1 GCA_017987725.1 Flavobacterium sp. | reverse complement strand
GTTCCGTCGTTTAGCATTGCTGTGTTAGGTCCAGCTGCGTGAGTTACATCACCAGTACTTAAAATTACACCTGAGCGCATGGGGAACGCCGCGTTGGTGTTTTGAAAAAATCCAATTCCATTTACAGAATTAAATTGTGTTCCTGTTTTCCAGCTAATGTTGCTTGCGGCCACACACGGAGAGTTGATTAGTACCGTGTTAACCAGTTGTGGAACGGTGTAGGTTGAGGTGTTTACAGAAATGGCTTGCCCAAATGTAGAAGTGGCAAGTGTTAAAGCGAAAATGAGTAGTAGTTTTTTCATAATAATTTGAGTGAATTATTAATGCGTTTGTTTTTTTTTGACGGTCAAATATTTGTTTAATTATCGTTTAAATGCAAAAATAATCGATGAAATGCATAAATTTAAATTTAAGTAATATAAAAATCTTACAAATAATAATTTTTAACTTGAAAAAGCATTTGTACAAGCAATTCCGTTTTTCGGTTTGTACTGCGTCTGTATATTCTTTATTTAGCTTTTGAGTTGCTCATCGATTGGTTATATTTGCTCAAAATTTAGATCCTATGTCATTAGCCGAAAGCCTTTCAAATCCCATACTAAAAGCAGTACAAGACTTGTTTTCTATTTCGATAGAAAAAGTGGAGTTTCAGGCGACACGTAAAGATTTTGAGGGAGATATCACCGTAGTGTTGTTTCCGCTTCTCAAACACATCAAAAGCAATCCGGCTGAATTGGGTACCAAGATTGGCGACTATTTGGTGCAAGAATTTGATTTTGTCGATCGGTATAATGTGGTTTCAGGATTTTTGAATGTGGTGATTGCCGATTCCTACTATGTGCAACTGTTTCATTCGATGCATCTAAACGAAGATTTTGGAAGGGTAAAACCCACAGCAGCCAGCGAGGTGATCATGGTAGAATATTCATCGCCTAACACCAATAAACCCTTGCATTTAGGGCATGTACGCAATAATTTACTGGGTTATTCTGTGGCCGAAATTTTGAAAGCGGCTGGAAAAAAAGTCTATAAAACCCAAATCATCAACGACCGAGGCATTCACATTTGCAAATCGATGTTGGCCTGGCAAAAATTTGGCAATGGGGAAACGCCACAAAGCAGTGGATTAAAAGGCGATAAATTAGTGGGCAAGTATTACGTTGCCTTTGATAAAGCATACAAAGCTGAAATTGAAGCGCTAGTTGCTTCAGGACTAGCTGAAGACGAAGCCAAAAAACAAGCTCCTATTTTACTCGAAGCCCAACAAATGCTCTTGGATTGGGAGGCTGGTAACGAGGCAGTGGTTGCCTTGTGGAAAACCATGAACCAATGGGTTTATGACGGTTTCAATGCCACCTATTCCCGTTTGGGTGTAAATTTTGATTCGTATTATTACGAAAGCAACACCTATTTGTTGGGTAAAGATGTGGTGCAAATGGGCTTGGCCAAAGGCGTGTTTGAACAAGATCCAGATGGTTCGGTGTGGATCGATTTAACTGCGGATGGACTTGACCGAAAAATTGTACTGCGCTCCGATGGAACCGCCGTTTACATGACCCAAGACATTGGAACCGCCATTCAGCGCGTAAACGATTTTCCCGATGTTAACGGCATGGTGTATACCGTTGGGAATGAACAGGATTACCATTTTAAAGTGTTGTTTCTCATTCTTCAAAAATTGGGTTTTGCATGGTCTAAACAGCTGGTGCATTTGTCTTATGGCATGGTTGATTTGCCTTCGGGTAAAATGAAATCGCGAGAAGGAACCGTGGTAGATGCCGACGATTTAATGGAAGACATGAAAGAAACGGCGCAAATTTTGTCCGAAGAATTGGGCAAATTAGACGGATTTTCTGATCAAGACAAACAGGCCTTGTATGAGACCATTGGTTTGGGTGCCTTAAAATATTACATCCTGAAAGTGGATCCCAAAAAACGCATCTTGTTTAATCCCGAAGAATCGGTTGATTTTGCAGGAAATACGGGACCATTTATACAGTATACGTATGCGCGTATTCAATCCATTTTACGCAAAGCTGATTTTGATTTAACCTTTGTTGCATTAGATGAATTGCATTCCAAAGAGAAAGAACTCATCAAACAATTGGCCTTGTATCCCGAATGTATTCAACTCGCTGCGGCGCAACACAGCCCAGCTTTGATTGCTAATTACACCTATGATTTGGTTAAAGAATACAATTCATTTTATCAAACTGTATCGATTTTAGGGGAAGCCAACCCAGATAATAAGGTGTTTCGGGTAGTGTTGTCGGCTAAGGTTGCTGCGGTTATTCAATCCGCATTTTTACTGCTTGGCATAGCTGTTCCCAATAGAATGTAAATGGCGTGCGTTTTGATTTTTCAAAATTTACAATATCTTTACATTGAATTTACATCCCCAACCCTATGAAAAAATACCTATTTCTTGCAGCTATAATCCTATTTTACTCGCTGTTTACTTCTTGTACAGCCGACAAAGCACAACCCAAAGTCAATTCCGAATTAAGTGATATTATCACCTCGGGTACGTGGAAAGTAACCCATTATTCAGATCATGGTGACATTGAAACTTCCCATTTTTACGACTACACATTTACTTTTACTACCGATGGCCGAATTATTGCCAACGATGGACAGACGCCCATAAATGGAGCATGGAATGTTACTACCAACAACGACAGTCCATTCTATACAGACCTATCGTCAACATCTGATGATACTCCCAACGATAGCTTTGATTTTAATATTGCGTTCAGCAGTCCATTAGACTTCAATGATATTCAAGACGATTGGGATGTGGTTTCAAAAACGGAAAATGTAGTGGTATTAATCGACGGAAACCAAGATGATCCTACTCGAACAGATTACTTGACTTTTGAAAAAATTCGTCCATTTGAGCTTCGGACTGTTCTTTTAGACGGTACTTGGGAAGTGGCTCATTATTCAGACCGAGGAGACAATGAAACCATCAATTATGCGGGTTATTTATTTACATTTGATGCCGATGGTACCGTAATGGCAAACTTAACCGATGTGCCAGTTGTAGGCAGTTGGTCCATTACTACAAATCACAACAGTCCGTTGTATACTGCACCTGCCACGGCAGACGACTCTCCAATGGATCCTGTAGATTTTAATTTGATGTTTCCAATGCCACCAAACTCATTACTTTTCAATGACATCGAAGACGATTGGGATGTAGCATTTGTGTCAAACAATACAATTTTGTTAAGAGACGTAGTAGCTGCCAACCGAATATTAGACGATTACCTCGTACTCCGAAAAAAACAAAATTAATTGCAATAGAAAGCATAAAAAAGCCAGTAGTATCTACTGGCTTTTTGCTTTTCAAGTCATTTATTTAC
>JAGNTC010000058.1 GCA_017987725.1 Flavobacterium sp. | reverse complement strand
ATCACATGGATGGTCCATTTATCAATTATTGTTTGGTTGATTACCCCAATAACCGCATGTTGATCCTCGAAGGATTTTGCTATGCGCCTTCAACACCCCAACGCGATTTGATGTTTGAATTGGAATCCATCATCAAATCAGTTGAATTTTTGAAAAAACCCAAAACAAAACAGGCAAAATGATACAATGGAAAATAAAGCGATTTGAGGCACTTTCTCTGCAAGAACTATATTCTGCTCTAGAATTACGAAGCGAAGTCTTTGTGGTGGAGCAAAACTGCGTATATCAAGACATCGACAACAAAGACCAAAAAGCTTTTCACGTTTTGGGTTATCTCCACAACGAGTTGGTGGCCTATGCACGCTTGTTTCGAGCAGGGGATTATTTTGAACAGGCTTCTATTGGCCGCGTTGTGGTTTCGCCCAAATACAGAAACAAAGCCTTTGGCCATGACTTAATGAAAACCTCCATTGAGCAAGTTCAGCTACAGTTTCAAACTTCGGCCATTACCATTTCGGCCCAATTGTATTTGAAAGCTTTTTATGAGTCACACGGATTTGTGGCGCAAGGAGAAACCTATTTGGAAGACGATATTCCGCATATTCAAATGCGCAAAATCACTTAGATTTTAGTAATAACCAATTCCACCCGTCGGTCATACTCCGCTCCTTTTTTGAGCGGAACGGTATTGCCGTAGCCTTTGAAGGTCATGCGGGTTTTGGAAATTTTCTTGAAGATCAGGTATTTATAAACGGCCTCGGCGCGGTTGATTGATAAGTTTCGTTTTCGGGTTAAGCGGTCTATGGCTTCCTTTTGAAAAGTGGGCGTACAACACACGTGACCTTGTATTTCAAACTGGTAGTTTTTGTAACGCATCAACACTTTGGCTAGTTTGTCCAATTGGGTTTTGGCCTCGATTGTGAGTACGCTGCTGCCTTTTTCAAACAACACATTTTCCAAATAGATATGATCGCCCACCACATGGGTTTTTTGGATAGAAGTGAAAAAGCCGGGCAAGACAATTTTGGGTAATGGCTTCAAGTTCAACACCACATCCACTCGGCGGTTTTTTGAGCGTTTTTCCGGCAGATTTTCCACCACATCATCCTCAATCAAAATGCGCCCTTTTCCTTCAATGGTCACAATAATTTTGTTGGTAATCCCTTGTGCCAATAAGGTTTCTTGTATGGTGTTGGCTCGGCTGGTTGACAATTTAAAATTGTATTCTTCTTTTCCTAAATCATCGGTGTAACCGTAGATCTGAATCGATTCAATTCGGGTCGAATCGACGATTTTAATAAAATCAACCACCTCTTTGCTTTGTTTTTCATCAATGAGAAATTTATTGGTTTCAAAATAAACCGATTGCACCAACTCTTCTTGCGCAACAGCAGGGATTAAAAAAAGGAGCGCGAGGAATAAAAAAGCTGATTTCATTTAGTTCTGTAAAAGGTTAAGGTAGGCCGCCTGGTCTTGAAGAATTGCCGTCGATTTTTTGATTTCCAAATTGTTTTTCAGATAGTATTGGTATAAGCCTTCTTTGTATTGGTATCGCTTGATGATTTCGTCAACCATCAGCTGTTTGATTTCTTTTTGGTTGGCATTCAGCTGATTTTCTTCGCTTTTTTGAAGAGCTGCTGCCAGTTGTTGGTACTCTGTAGAAACAGCAGCATCCAGTTTTTCTTTTTTGGTTGCGGCCAACAAATGGAGCAAAGCTTGTTCAGACTCGGTGTCAAACTTAAATTTAGTTCGTTTCAAGAAGGCTTTAAATTGTGCAAAATCAGCCTCTGTAATTACTGGAATTTGATTGCCTAAATTGGGGTTTTTGTAATAGTATTCGGTGACAAAATTAAAGATGCCGTCGTTTTTTTGCAGTGCTTCAGCAATAGGACTGGTTTGGGTTTCTTCGAGCACAACATCGGGCAAAATTCCTCCCCCATCATACACCGATCTACCATTTTTTGTTTTGAATTGGTTGTAGTTTTCAGCCGCTGTGCGTTGGGCCTTGCCGTCTTTGTCTTTGTTTGCATAATCCAAAGCTTGAATGCAACGCCCAGAAGGGGTGTAGTATCTTGAAATGGTTACTTTGAGTTGCGTACCATAGGTTAAATCAATGGGGCGTTGTACCAAACCTTTGCCGTAACTTCGGCTACCCAAAACAACTGCACGGTCTAAATCTTGTAAAGCACCCGCCACGATCTCAGAAGCCGAAGCACTTTTTCCGTCCACAATCACCACCAAAGGAATGCTCGCATCGATTGGATCACGTGTGGTTTTGTAGGTGTTGTTGTGTTTTTCAATGCGTGATTTGGTGGTTACAATTATTTCGTCTTTGGGCAAAAATAAGTTGCAAATCGAAACTGCTTCGTTGAGCAGTCCACCTGGATTTCCGCGCAAGTCCAAAACTAATTTTTCAACGCCTTCTTTTTTTAATTGTTCTAGCGCTTCTTTGGTCTCAAACGCGGCTTTCTTGTTGAATTGCGTCAAAGCGATATAGCCCGTCTTTTCGTCAATTTTGCCAAAAAAGGGCACGGCCTTAATCTCCACTTCATCCAGCACCAAGGTGGCCGTCAGTGTTTTGCCTTGGCGAATGTATTTCAAAGGAATTTTGGTGTTTTTTGCGCCTTTAAACAAGAGCGAAACATCTTCTTTAAAGTCGGTAAGCACCACTTCCCCAATTTGGGTAATTTCATCTCCGGCCTTTAAGCCAGCTTTGTCAGCGGGAAAGTTTTTATAGGGTTCTTTAACAATTAATCTTCCTTCTTTTCGGGTGATGAGTGCGCCTATTCCGGTATATTCTCCCGTGTTGTTTATTTTAAACTTAAGCACATCTTGTTCGGTGAAATAATTGGTGTACGGATCGAGCGAAGCCAACATGCTTTTGATCGCTTTATCCATCAAGTCACCCGGGTTGGTTTCGTCTACATAATTGGCATTGATGGCTTTGAACAAGTTGTTGAAAATCTCAATTTGCTTGGCTACTTCAAAAAAATCTTCTTTAAAACTCACCCCAACAAACATCAATCCACTAGCCATGAGCGCGATAAAGTATCTTTTGTGGAAATGTTTAAACATGGGTGATTGGATTAGGTTTTATTTGTGCGTACGAAAATACAAATTTATTCTTGGCTAAGGTTTGCCGTCTGCTCCGCAAATTTTTGAAACAAAAGTTTGGTTTTTTCTTCAATCTCAGCATAGGGCAAACGGTCGCTGGTTTGGTAAAAAAACATAAACGCATACCGTTGTTGCCCCGTGGGGAGTAAAAGCTGTTTGTTTAGTCGGTACGTTTCGCGCAATACCCGTTTGAAGTAATTGCGGTCCACCGCTTTTTTGAAGTATTTTTTTGACACCGAAACGCCCAATTTAATTGGTTCCTCATCGGGCAAATCTACCGGCACATATACCAAACGCAACGGGTATTTGCTCACTGATTTTCCTGTCGAAAACAACAAGTCTATCGTGGTTTTGCTTTTCAGCCGTTCCGATTTAGGGTAAGTGAATTGCACGGGTTTATTTTTTTACTGCCTGTTCTTGGGGGTAACTGTTGTTTGTTTTTTTGACATCGGCCATCAAACCACTGGGATCAAGCACAATTTTTGAAACCGTTTTCCCTGCTGGGATTTCAAAGGTATAGGTAGGATATGCCCAGGCCCAATCAGGCAAAACGGTTCTGTTGATTTCGGGCGTTGGGTTTTCTTTTACAAAATTCATCATGCGCAGTGGAATGTAGAAATTTTCTTGGGTTCCATCCGCATAAGTCACGTTGATATCCATGGGCATGGGTGTGCGTCCAATTCGCTCCAAGGTAACTTTGGTGTTTTGCGCGCTGGCGTTTACTTCTTTAATGCCGTAGTCAATGGTGTTGGTGGTTTGGGTCCAGTCGGAGAGGTACCAATCCAAATTTGCCCCCGAAACGCGCTCGGCGGTGCGTTTGATGTCATTTGGCGTGGGGTGTTTGAATTTGAACTCGGCATAAAAACGCTTCATGGTTTTGCGCAGGTTTTCTTGTCCAATAAGGTAGCCCAATTGCGCCAAAAACACATCGCCTTTGCTGTAGGAACTGATGCTGTAAATTTTGTTCAAATCATAGCGATCCCCATGTGTAGACAAGGGCTGATCTTTTCCCGAATTGGCCAAATAATAATAACCATCATAGGCGCCTTCATGCGGGTTTGCCAATTTCTTTTCAGCCAATTCATTCAATCCAAGGTCTTCCAAATACGAGGCAAATCCTTCGTCCATCCAAGGGTGTTTGCTTTCGTTGCTGGCCAAAACGTGCTGAAACCACGAATGTGCCATTTCATGCGCAATCACACCCACCAAACCGTCGTAGGTGCCTTCACCCAAAATGAGCGTACACATGCCGTATTCCATGCCGCCGTCTCCGCCTTGAATCACCGAGTATTGATCATACGGATAGGCGCCAATGGTTTGGTTGTAAAACTCCATTAAACGTTTTGTAACGGGCTGTGCTTTTTTCCAGTTTTCTATGATTTTTGGATTGTTTTTATACAAGAAATGTAAGGTGGTACCTCCAGGAACCTGTAGGGTGTCGTGCACATATTTTTTATCGGCTGCCCAGGTAAAATCATGTACGTTGGGCGCAATGAAATGCCAGGTGAGCGTTTTTATTTTCTTGGGAATAGTTACAGTTACGCCTGCGTCTTGATAGCCGTGCCCGATTTCGTTTTTGTTTTGCAAATAGCCGCTGCCGCCCAACACATAGGCTTTATCGATGGTAATTTGCACATCAAAATCGCCCCAAACGCCATGAAATTCACGTGCAATGTAGGGATCGGCGTGCCAGCCTTCAAAATCAAATTCAGCCATTTTGGGGTACCATTGCGCCATCGAAAACTCTACACCTTCTTTGTTGTTTCGGCCCGAACGACGAATCTGTACCGGCACTTGTCCATCAAAGGTTAAGCTCAACAGGGTAGATTGATTGGGTAAAATGGGCTTTGCCAAGGTAACTTCCAAAATGGTTCCGATTGTTTTGGATTCCACTGCCTGACCGTCTTGTTGGGTGTTCGAGATCTTTAAAAAACCAATCTCATTGGGCTGTAAATTTTTGATGCGGCTTTCTTTGATTTCTTTATCGCCTAGTTTAATCTTGCGCACCATGCGGCCGTCGGGATCAGCAATAGACTGAATGCGTGCATCCATTTCACTGCCGGGCTGGAACGCATTGGGAAACAAATGGTAATATACTTTGCGCAGCGTATCGGGCGAGTTATTGGTATATACTAGCTCTTGGGTTCCTTTGTATTGGTAGTTGGGTGCATCGACTACTACCCTCATTTTATAGGCTACTTTTTGTTGCCAATAACCGGCTGATTGTGCCCAAACACAAGAAGAGGTAAAACAAATAACGAGAAGAATCAAGAATTTTTTCATGGAAATAAATTAAAAAAGCTTGCCAAAATTAAGGTTTTTAGCAAGCTTATGAAACGAATTAATCAGCGATTAGCCTTTTGTTTTTTTTGCGCCCTTTTTGGCTGACATTTTCTCGGCCAATTTAAAAGCGTTGTAAGCATTTACAATTTTGCCCGATTTGGACAAACTGTCAAAGGCTCTTTTGTCGTCGGGGTTGCCACCCACCACTACATTTTCTAGAATGGAAGTACCTGAATTCATGAGGATGGTTTTTACTTCTTTGGCACTCAAATTCGGGAAATACGAACGAATAAGCGCCGCCACTCCCGCTACATTTGGCGCGGCCATTGAGGTACCTTGTTCAAATTTGTACTCGTTGTTTGGTGTCGTGGCATAGATTTGTACGCCTGGCGAATACACGTCTACGTTCAATTTTCCGTAGTTGGAGAAATCGGCAATTACTTTTTCACCATACTCGTAATTCAAGGCGCCAACGGTAATTACGTTGCTGGCAAATTCTATTTTTTTGTCGTCTGAATCGTTGGGAAAATTAGGTTCTACGTCAATGTCTTTGGCGTCGTTTCCAGCGGCATGCACAAACAAAACGTCTTTGCTTTCGGCATATTTGATGGCATCATACACCCATTGTTTGTTAGGCGAATAGTTTTTTCCAAAACTACCATTGATTACTTTGGCTCCATTATCAACCGCATAGCGAATACCCAGCGCAATGTCTTTGTCGTATTCGTCGCCATTGGGCACGCAGCGTACCGCCATGATTTCTGCATTGTTGGCAATTCCGTCTCCACCTAAATTGTTGTTGCGTGATTGGGCAATAATTCCGGCTACGTGGGTACCGTGCAAGGCTTCTTTTTTGTCTGACCCATACACAATGTTGTTTCCGTATTTGCGGTCTTTGATATCTTCGGGGTTGTCGCCCACTACTTTTCGACCGTCAAATTCTTTGTTGAGGTTGTAGTTGAGCATGTCATAGACTTGGTCTTTGTAGCCATTTAATTCGTCCATAAAATTTGGTCCGGCTTGGGCAATGACACGCATCATGATTTGTTTGCAACGAAGAACCCCGCTATCGGTAGATTCAATTCCTTGCACGTCTTCGAGGGTAAAGTTGTCTTTTTTGAGGTATTCACTCAGCGTTTTGTGGGCATTAAATAAGAAATCAACCTGTTGTTTGCCTTGGTTGTTTTCGGCCAAAAGTTTTTCGTATTCTTCTTTGGCGGCTTTATATTCGGCGGATCCGTCATCGGCTTTTTTCAAGATGCGGGTCATTTCTAGGTTTTCTTTTCCGGCATCGCCCAAGAAATTCCAACCGTGTATGTCGTCCACGTAGCCGTTTTTATCGTCATCAATGCCGTTGCCGGCGATTTCTTTGATGTTGGTCCAAACTACCGATTTTAAATCTTCGTGATCAATATCTACACCGGAATCGACGACACCTACAATGACTTTTTTTCCTTTTCTCCCTTTGAGGAGTTCGGCATACACACGATCTACACTCATACCGGGAATGCTGTCTTTGCCCAAATCCAGGTGACTCCAACGCTTCAGTTGGCTGTCGGTGAGTTGGCCTTTTTTGGCAACAAAAGCAGACGCGTTGGTGGTTTTTTTTTCAGGAGACTGTGGCGATTGTGCGGTGGCCGTAAGCGCAAAAAGCAAGGCAATCACAATGCCAAAAGAGTGCATTTTTTTCATAGTATTTTTTTATTTGGACTTCAAAAATAGAAGACTGGGTTCAGGTTTGGCAATGTCTTAACTTTATTTTAGGAGCTCAGCACACGAAAACACTTCGTTTAAACGCACGCCTTTTTCGGTGTTTTGCACCGTGATGATCTCGTTGTGGGCGTCGTGTTCCAAGAATAAGTAATAATTATGATCGGCGGCTTTTTGTAAAAACTCAGCTTTTTCAGGTAAAGTCAATAAGGGTCGGGTGTCATAACCCATCACATAAGGTAAGGGCAAGTGTCCGGCGGTAGGTAGCAAATCAGCCATAAAACAAATGGTTTTGTCTTGGTATTGAATGTGGGGAATCATCATTTTTTCGGTATGCCCATCCACAAAATAAATCCCAAATCCCAATTCAGATTGTGCGGTAAAATTGCTTTCGGGCTTGGCGATAAAATGCAACTGTCCACTTTCTTGCACGGGCAAAATGTTTTCGCTCAAAAAAGAGGCTTTTTCCCGCGGGTTCGGTTGTGTGGCCCACTCCCAATGGTTGGCGTTGCTCCAGTAACGTGCGTTTTTGAAGGTGGTTTCGTATCCGCTGTGGTCTTTGTTCCATTGCACACCGCCACCACAATGGTCAAAATGCAAATGCGTTTGGAATACATCGGTGATGTCGTTGGGATGAAAACCGTGTTTTGCCAATGATTTTTCTAGGCTGTGATCGCCCCAAAGCGAATAATACCCAAAGAATTTTTCGGATTGTTTGTGGCCCATTCCCGTGTCGATGAGGATGAGTTTATTGCCGTCTTCGATGAGTAAACAACGCGCTGCCATATCGATGAGGTTGTTGGCATCGGCTGGATTGGTTTTGTTCCAAATGGTTTTGGGCACTACGCCAAACATGGCGCCGCCGTCGAGTTTAAAGTTTCCGCTTTCGATAGCATATAAATTCATAGCCAAATATTTAATGTGCGTGAAAATAGTAAAATTAAGAGTTTAGCCCCCAATACTCCCACTTTTTTTCGCGTAACAGACGTTATAAAAATGTTAGCATTCTTCCTAACACAGTTGTTTTTACGCTATATTTGCACCTTATTTAGACAAAATTAAAATAAGCCATGATTAAAGTTTCTGATACTGCCAGTAAAAAAATCATTGACATGATGAAAGATGACGGCTTTGACGCTTCTCGTGATTATGTGCGTGTTGGCGTAAAAAGCGGTGGATGCTCGGGTTTGTCTTATGAATTGAAATTTGACAAAGAGCTGGGCGAAAACGACAAGGTTTTTGAAGACAACGCGGTGAAAATTGCGGTCGAAAAAAAATCGTTTTTGTACCTCGCCGGAACCATTTTAGAGTATTCGGGCGGCTTGAACGGCAAGGGATTTGTATTTAACAACCCCAATGCGAGTCGCACCTGCGGGTGTGGGGAATCATTTTCACTGTAGATTGAATGATTGAAAAATTTAAGGATTGAAAGATTGGCTAATTATGACCAAATCATTTGAGGAATTTGAAGTTTATCAAAAAGCAGTTTTGCTCACCAAACAAATTTTTCAATTGGTAAATAAATCGTCTTTTGAAAAAGAATATGGTTTTAAAGATCAAATAAAAAGAGCAGTAATTTCAATTTCAAACAACATCGCCGAAGGCTCAGAATACAATAACAACAAACAGTTTGTTCGATTTTTAAAAATCGCAAAAGGAAGTTGTGCCGAAGTAAGAAACATGCTGATATTAGCAAAAGAATTACAATTTTGTACGGAAAATGAAACGAAAGAAAGTCTACAATTGTCCATTGAGATTTCTCAAAACATTTCCAATTTTATCAAGTATTTAGATTCAAAAACAGAAAAATGATTGATTTTATAGTATTGCAGAATTTTTCAATCCTTCAATCCTTCAATCTTTAAATTAATAAAATGACAAAATACACCGAAGAAGACTTAAAAGTTGAACTCGAAAACAAAGAATACGAATACGGTTTTTATACCAATTTAGATTCGGAGACTTTTCCGATTGGATTGAATGAAGACATTGTTCGTGCCATATCAGCCAAAAAAGAGGAGCCACAATGGATGACCGATTGGCGCATCGAAGCGTTTCGCGCTTGGCAAGAAATGACAGAGCCTGAGTGGGCCAATGTGCATTACGAAAAACCCGATTTTCAAGCTATTTCCTATTATTCGGCACCTAAAAAAGCCGATCCCAACAAAACCCTTGACGACGTTGATCCCGAATTGTTGGCCATGTACGCCAAGCTCGGAATTTCTGTCGATGAGCAAAAAAAGCTCAACAATGTGGCCATGGACATTGTAGTTGATTCGGTATCGGTGGCCACCACCTTCAAAAAAACCTTGGCCGAAAAAGGCATCATTTTCATGAGTATTTCGGAAGCCATTCGCGAATATCCCGAATTGGTTCAAAAATATTTAGGCACCATTGTGCCCCAAAAAGATAATTTTTATGCCGCCTTAAACTCAGCTGTTTTTTCAGACGGCAGCTTTTGTTACATCCCCAAAGGCGTGAAATGCCCCATGGAATTGTCCACCTATTTCCGCATCAATCAAGCGGGAACTGGACAGTTTGAACGCACGCTCTTAATTGCCGACGAGGGCAGTTATGTGAGTTACTTAGAAGGTTGTACCGCGCCAAGTCGGGACGAAAACCAATTGCACGCAGCAGTGGTTGAATTGATTGCCCTAGACGGAGCTGAAATTAAATATTCTACTGTGCAAAACTGGTACCCAGGCAACGCCGAAGGCAAAGGCGGCGTGTATAATTTTGTGACCAAAAGAGGCCTTTGCGAGAAAAATGCTAAAATTTCGTGGACGCAAGTCGAGACGGGATCAGCCGTGACTTGGAAATATCCTTCGGTGGTGTTAAAAGGAGACAATTCGATCGGTGAATTTTATTCGATAGCCGTAACCAACAATTACCAGCAAGCCGATACTGGAACCAAGATGATTCATTTGGGTAAAAACACTAAATCGACCATTATTTCTAAAGGAATTTCGGCAGGAAAATCCCAAAATAGTTACCGCGGTTTGGTGCAAATTGGCGCACGTGCCGAGAATGCCCGTAATTTTTCGCAATGCGATTCGTTGCTCATGGGGAACAATTGTGGCGCCCATACTTTTCCGTATATCGAAAGTAAAAATGCCTCGGCCAAAATTGAACACGAAGCCACCACCAGTAAAATTGGCGAAGATCAAGTGTTTTATTGCAACCAACGCGGCATCCCCACCGAGAAAGCCATTGCCTTAATCGTAAACGGATTTAGCAAAGAAGTACTCAATAAATTACCCATGGAATTTGCCGTGGAAGCCCAAAAACTATTGGAGATTTCGCTGGAAGGTTCAGTTGGTTAATTTGAAGATGAGGTAATTTGAAAATTTGAAAATGGAGGCCAAAGACAACGTAATTTTAAAATTAACTTTTCAATTTGCATTAGATGTAATTGCGTATTGCGAAGAACTTCAAGAGTCAAAAAAATTCATTATTGCCAACCAATTATTGAAATCAGGAACGGCCATAGGCGCAAACATTAGAGAAGCACAAAACGCCGAAAGCAAAGCGGATTTCATTCATAAATTCAAGATTTCAGCAAAGGAAATAGAAGAAACAATATACTGGTTAGCGCTTTGTGAACATGCCAAAAATTACCCAAATGCGGATCATTTAAAAACACAAATCACAGCAATTTCTAAAATAGTCAATAAAATAATTATAACATCAAAACTAAAATAATTTGAAGGAGAGCGAATTTGAAAATTCATTAATCGTGTTGCACATCAACGAATTTCCAAATTTCCAAATTTCCAAATTTCCAAATCAACTATGTTACAAATCACCAACCTCCACGCCTCGATTGGCGATAAAGAAATTTTAAAAGGAATTAATTTGGCTATAAAAGCCGGAGA
>JAGNTC010000057.1 GCA_017987725.1 Flavobacterium sp. | reverse complement strand
AGAAATTTGTTCCATGATGTTGGAAACACTTTTGCATTTGTCTGAAGCGGTCTCTAACGATGCCAATACTTCTTTGTATTTGATGATGTTTTTGATATCCGTTTCGTTTTCAAAGATATCGGCTACTGCTTTGTCAAAAACAGAATCGGCTTTGCTTTCTAACTTGTTGATTTTTGTACACGTTTCCTTAATCAAGGCATGATTTTTCATGGATTTCAATTCATGTACTCCAACGCCAATAAGCTGACAAGCTTCTAAGTTGATTTCGGTTAATTTGCGTATGGATTTGGTGATTTTTTCTACTTGATACAATTTAATTTTGCTTGCTGCACCGTGCATGTAATCGGCCACATTATCAATGGATTTGATCAAAACGTGAATGTCCTCACGATCAAAAGGCGTGATAAAGTTCTTACTGAGTTCCAAATGGGTTTCGTGCGTGATTTCTTCAATGATGGCTTCTAATTCATCTATTTTTTGAAAATACTCTTCGCGTTCAGATTGTTTGACATTTACAACTTCGTGTAATATTTCAGCTAGTAAAATGAGGTTTGCCGTTGCTTGTTCAAATAAGGGAAAGAATTTTTTGTCTTTGGGAACTAAAAATTGAAAAATACTATTAATTGACATGTTTAAAAAATTTCTTCAAATGTAATAAGTCCAATCTAATTAATTGCAAATTATATATTATTTGCATGTTATTAAATTGACGTTTTGCGGAAATTATAAAAATACTTTAGCAAGGTTTTGTAAATTAGCGCCTACAAAAACAAACCCAATGGACATCAACTTCAATAAAAACGAAGATCACAATAAATTACTTCTTTCCCAACTCAAACAACGCTTTGCCAAAGTAAAAATTGGAGGCGGCGAAAAGCGCATCGAGAAACTGCACAACGAAGGTAAAATGACCGCACGAGAACGCATCGATTACCTTTTGGATACCAAAACAACGGCCATAGAAATTGGTGCATTTGCCGGAGAAGGCATGTATGCTGAGCACGGCGGTTGCCCATCAGGAGGTGTGGTAGTAAAAATGGGTTACATCCAAGGCAAACAATGTATCGTGGTGGCCAATGATGCTACTGTAAAAGCAGGCGCTTGGTTTCCCATCACCGGAAAAAAGAATCTACGGGCCCAAGAAATCGCCATGGAAAATCATTTGCCCATTATTTATTTGGTAGACAGCGCCGGAGTATACTTACCCATGCAAGACGAAATTTTTCCAGACAAAGAGCATTTTGGTCGCATCTTTAGAAACAATGCCATCATGAGCAGCATGGGCATCACACAAATTGCGGCTGTAATGGGAAGTTGTGTGGCCGGTGGAGCCTATTTGCCCATCATGAGCGACGAGGCAATGATTGTGGATAAAACAGGCAGTATTTTTCTAGCCGGGAGTTATTTGGTCAAAGCGGCCATTGGCGAAAACATTGACAATGAAACGCTTGGTGGAGCCACCACCCATTGTGAAATTTCGGGTGTAACCGATTATAAAGCCAAAGATGACAAAGATGCCTTGGATCGCATCAAACGAATTGTAGGCAAAATAGGTGACTTCGATAAAGCCGGATTCAACCGAGAAAAAGCAGCCAAACCGGCCTTGGATGAGAAAGAGATTTACGGCATTTTACCCAAATCAAGAACCGAACAATATGACATGCTCGAAATCATCAAGCGCTTGGTTGATCATTCCGAAATTGATTTGTACAAAGGCGATTATGGCAATTCCTTGATTACAGGTTATGCACGCATTGATGGCTGGGCGGTTGGGATAATTGCCAACCAACGCAGTGTATCCAAAACCAAAAAAGGGGAAATTCAATTTGGCGGGGTAATCTATTCGGATTCGGCCGACAAAGCCACTCGATTCATTGCCAACTGCAACCAAAAGAAAATTCCGTTGGTTTTTCTACAAGATGTTACCGGATTTATGGTAGGATCCAAATCAGAGCACGGCGGCATCATTAAAGACGGCGCCAAAATGGTAAATGCTGTTTCTAATTCGGTGGTGCCAAAGTTTACGATTGTAATTGGTAACAGTTATGGCGCTGGAAATTATGCCATGTGTGGCAAAGCCTATGATCCGCGTTTAATTGCCGCATGGCCTAGTGCCGAACTCGCGGTAATGGGCGGCACACAAGCAGCTAAAGTATTGGTGCAAATTGAAGCTTCAACCTTAAAAAACAAAGGAGAAGTTGTCGATGAGCAAAAAGAACAAGAATTATTTGACAAAATTAAAGCGCGTTACGATGAACAAGTCTCGCCCTATTATGCGGCTGCAAGGCTTTGGACCGATGGCGTAATTGATCCATTGGATACCCGAACGTGGATCAGCATGGGAATCGAAGCGGCCAATCATGCACCGATTGAGAAAAAATTCAACATGGGTGTTCTTCAAGTATAATCCATTTTGCATGTACAAACTAGTCCTGTTCTTTTTGCTTGTATTTAGCGCAAGTCAAGCGCAACAATTTACTCGAAAGGATTCATTAAAAGGAGGATTGCCTTTTGAACGGCTGTGTTATGATGTTAAAAAATATTCCCTTAACATTCAGCTCAATCCGGCTCAAAAAAGCATTCAGGGTCTAAACACGATTAAATTTGCTGTATTGCAGCCCACCAAACGAATTCAGTTGGATTTATTTGCCAACATGCAAATCGACAGCATTACACTGGATCAGTATGCCTTACCGTATACACGCGAATTCGATGCTGTATTTGTGGATTTCTCTACAGAATTAACACCCCAAACACCCGAATATACACTGCAATTTTATTACCACGGACAGCCCCAGGTAGCCCTCAACGCGCCTTGGGATGGCGGCCTGGTATTCAGCAAAGACCGTCAAGGAAATCCATTTATTGGCGTAGCCGTGCAAGGCGATGGAGCCAGTTTGTGGTTTCCGTGCAAAGACAGTCAGAGCGATGAACCCGACCGTGGAGCAACTGTGTCCATTACGGTTCCTTCTCCGCTTGTGGCCGTTTCAAATGGCCGTTTCAAAGGCTCTATTCAAACATCATTCAACCAAACTCGATGGGATTGGGAAGTAAAAAATCCAATCAATGCCTACGACATTACCTTATATGTGGGCGACTTTGTGCATTTTGGGGAGACCTATAAAGGACTCGATTTGGATTATTATGTTTTGCGTGACAACGAAGCCAAAGCCAAAACACAATTTGCTGGCGTTAAACCCATGCTAGATTGTTTTCAAGAAAAATTTGGCCCCTACCCTTTTGCAGCTGACGGATACAAATTGGTTGAAGCGCCTTATTTGGGTATGGAACACCAAAGTGCAGTAGCCTATGGTAACGGCTACCAAAATGGTTATTTAGGATCTGATTTGTCGGGTACTGGAAAAGGCTTGTTATTTGATTTTATTTTGGTGCACGAAAGCGGCCACGAATGGTTTGGCAACAGCATTACAGCAAAAGATGTGGCAGACATGTGGATACACGAAGGGTTTACCTGCTATAGTGAATCGGTGTATTTGGAATGTCAATACGATAAAGAAACCGCGCTTACGTACTTAAATGGACTAAAAAAGAACGTCAAAAATGACAAGCCCATTATTGGATCTTATGGCGTAAAAAATGAAGGATCCGGTGACATGTACTACAAAGGAGCCTTGCTCTTACATACCATTCGAAGTTATATTAATGATGACGAACGTTGGTGGCAACTAATCAAAGAGTTCAGCACTACGTATACTCACCAAATTATCGACACCCAAACGGTAATTGACTTTTTCTCCAAACAATCGGGCTTGGCATTGGCGCCCATTTTTAATCAGTATTTACGGCACAAAGAATTGCCAATTCTGGAATGGAAATTAGCCAATAACAAGCTGAGTTACCGCTGGAATTGTGCTGAAAAAGCATTTAACTTACCTGCTACCCTTGTGATTAAAGGTAAAGCAGTGCGCGTGTATCCGAATAAAACGTGGAAATCAAAAGGTATAAAGAAAGTAACTAAAAAAGATATTCAGGTAAAAGACACTGATTTTTACATCCTCTCTAAAGGGCTTTAAACGCTGCGTTTTCTGATTATTTTTCCTGAAACAGTTTCGAGAAAAGGAGTTTGAAACACGATTTCTTTTGGCTTTTCAAATTTGTTTAACGCATCAAAAAGAGTGGTAGGTAGTGCATACGGCTCGGCCTCAATAACCAATACTACTTTTTCGCCCCAGGTATCATCGGGTTGTCCCAATACAAAAAAACGATGTGGAATCCCTTGCGCCAATTTGGATTCGATCAATTCTGGAAACAACTTGACTCCCCCGCTGTTTATGGCATTATCCAAGCGGCCTACAAACGCAAATTGGGTGGGATTAATTAAGTCAACCACATCTTTGGTAAGCACAGGCTCTGCAGTGATTCGCGTGGCTGTAATACACAAGCATTGTTGATCGTCTACAGAAAAATGCACACCCGGCAAGGCTGTAAAATAGGGTTCTCGAATGGGTTTTACCGCAATGTGGGTTACTGTCTCGGTCATGCCATATGATTCGTAGGCTTGGGTGCCTAACTTGATCAATTGGTCTCGCAGCGCATTGGACAGTGGTGCACCTCCAATTAATACTAGTTTTATCTGGTTTAATTTTGCTAACGAATTCGCTACTTGAAGCGGAACCATGGCTACAAAATCATAGTGCTTGTCTACTTTTTGCAGCGGAAAAGAGGAAGGCATGACGGCTTCCAAGTGCCAACCCAATTGCAGGGCACGCACCACCATCATTTTGCCAGCTATGAATTGGGTAGATAAACAAAGTAAGGCTTTGGTGGTGGCGTTTAATTGAAAAAAGTCCCCAGTTGCTTTGGCCGATTCGACAAGTGCTTGTTTGGGCAGTATGATCTTTTTGGGCAAGCCCGTTGTGCCCGAAGTGGTTAATTCGATCGTGGGAGAATCATCAAACCAATGGAGCAAAAACAAGCCCAACTGTTGTTCGTATTCGTCGCCTTCTTTGATGTAGGCATAGGCCACACGAGATAAATCGGATTGGGTGAACGAAAATCCATTGAGCGTAAACTGCGGATGAACAAATTGGTAATCAGCCATGAATAGCGAATTTCTGCATTAATGTAATGGACTAATTTTTCCAGCTAATTTTTCTTTCCACTGGGTCCAGTTGTATTTTTTACCAAAAACTACAAGCAAAATGGGGTAAATGACAAACACCGGCAAAAGTACATCGGTACTTATCTCGGGCTCAGATACATCGATCAACAACGCATGCGTTTGAAAAACACTCCAGCTTGAGGTTACCAAAAGTGCACCCACCAAATTATTGGCTGCATGAAAGCCCAAGGCCAATTCAAGTCCATCATCCATCAGCGTAATCACGCCAAGTAACAAACCGGTTCCGATGTAATAAATTAAAATAGTATAGCCCATTTTTGTTACTTCCGGGTTCATGATGTGCATGCTGCCAAAAATTACAGATGTCAGTAGTAATGGAAACCATTTGTTCCCAGACAAATTTGCGAAACCTTGCATCAAGTAACCCCGAAAAAGGAGTTCTTCACAGCTGGTCTGGAGTGGCAACATGATTACCGCCACAAGTACCAAGACAAGGAATGACTGCCATTCTAATTGCAGCGTAAAACTGGATGGATTTAACAAGTAATCTAAACCAGTAGTAATTAACACAACGCCTGCCCACAAACCAAAAGCAAAAAAAACTCTTCCCCATCTTATCGAGGCATAGGGGTTAATAATTGAACTAAAGCGCTGTTTGTGAATCCATTTTACCACAAAATACAAGCCAACGATACCGCCAACAAAGGTTAAGGTCATTAAAAACAAGGATAAATTTGAATCCAAAACACCCAAAAGTTCATCGGTTGAACGTTGACCTAAATCGGTAGATGGAGCAGCAAAATATAGGGCTATCATTAAGGGAGCTTGAGCCAATGAAGCCGCAAGGATAACAACAAATGAACCGATAAGGTACTTCCAAAATTTATTTTCTGCATGAAAAGCTTGTTCTAAAAACATCACCTAAAAATTTAAATTTACGCACTCGAATGTAGTACATTTTAAAGAACTAAAAAAAAATAGCCGGAATCATTTACAAACTCATTTGGCATTTAGCTTTGCCTTTGATTCTATTTTAAAAAACGAATTCATTCCTATTATTTGTCGCTCCAAGCTTGCAATGCTTTTACGGTAAGCCAAAATAAACGCATGAGATGTGTACCCATTCTAAAGCAAAAGTTATCTTTGTGACCTCATAAAATAAATCCATTACCCGATGAAGTTTGTATACTCCATAACGCTTGTAGCCTTATTATGCATTTCTGCCAACCTTTTTGCTCAAGACAAATTACCTAAAAAAATAAAACTCAAAGGGATTGTTGTCGAAAAAGTGAGCAAACAGGCCTTAGAATATGCGACAATCAGTTTGGTTAACGCAAGTACCTTGAAGATCGAAGGCGGCGGAATAACCAATAACAAAGGTGAATTTGAAGTGGCGATTAATGCTGGAGTTTACGACTTAAAAATAGAATTCATCTCCTTTAAAACAAGCGTTTTAAAAAACCAACAGTACACTGAAAACAAAAACCTTGGCACCCTTACTCTTGAAGAAGACTTTACCCAACTAAACCAAGTGGAGGTGAGAGCAGAGAAAAGTACGGTTGAAATTAAACTCGACAAAAAAGTATACAACGTAGGACAAGATTTGGTGGTCAAAGGCGGCACGGTAAGCGATGTTTTGGATAATATTCCGTCTGTAACCGTTGATGTGGAAGGAAATGTGGCCTTGCGTGGCAATGATAATGTTCGCATCTTAATAGATGGAAAACCCACCAACGCCATAAATATTTCTGAGGCCTTGCGTCTGATCCCAGCTGATGCCATCGATAAAGTAGAGGTAATTACCAATCCGTCTGCCCGCTACGATGCAGAAGGCGGTGGCGGTATCTTGAACATCATCTTAAAGAAAGGAAAAAATCAAGGTATCAATGGTACCATTTTGGCATCGGTTGGAACACCTGAAAATTCTGGACTTTCAGGGAATGTAAATATGAAAAGCGAATTGGCTAACTTTTTTACGACAATTGGATACAACAAACGCAATGGGCCGGGTAATGTCCTAATCAATCAACAAAATTTTGACAACAATAACAACTTAGTTTCCTATATCGAAGAGCGACGCACCAACCAACGTTTGTCTGAAGGTTTTAATTCTATTGTGGGAATGGAGTTGTTTTTAGACAAAACAAGTTCATGGACTAATTCCATTTCCATTCGTAAAAACAATGGAGGAAATCCTGAAAATGTGTTTTACAACGAATACTTGCCTTCTGGAGATTATTTCAAATCGGGGCGATTCAACGACATCAAACGCACGACAAAAAACGTTGAATTCAACACAAACTACATTAAAAATTTCAATAAACAAGGACACAAACTCACCATTGACGGCTCATTCTCGGTAAGTACTGATTTAGAAAATTCCCGTATTTTGGGAACTGATATTATTCCTGTATTTGCTGTAATCACAAACGAAATTACCAAAAACACACAAAGACAAAGTCGTAATTTGATTCAAGCTGACTATGTTTATCCGTTTGGTAAAAGTCAATTTGAAGCTGGATTTAGAGGGAATTATTCATCCTTATTTTCTGATTTTAATGTGCAAGAAGATCTCACGGGCAATGGAACATTTACTATAAATCCATTTGTTACGGGTATCTTGGATTACCAAGAAAATGTAACTGCAGCCTACACCCAATTTGGTTCAAAATACAATAAGATCTCCTACCTATTTGGACTTCGCATGGAGGATTCATTTATTGTAATTGATCAGATCTCGAATGCAATTAAAGACACCAAACGCTACGTGAACTACTTTCCAAGTGTGTTTTTAAATTATACAATCAAAGAAGGAACAAATGTTACCTTGAGTTACAGCAAGCGCATCAATCGTCCGAGAGATCGATTTATTAATCCATTTTCATCCTATTCGAGTAACATCAACTTGTTTTTTGGAAATCCCGATTTAGATCCAGCCTTAAGTGATGTCTATGAGATTGGTATATTAAAAAAATGGAAACAAATCACCTTGAACAGCTCGGTCTATGTCAACAATACAACCAATTCGTTTCAAATTGTGCGCAAAGAACGGGGGGATTTCATCAACGGAATTCCTGTGATCATCAACACACCTTTTAATTTATCAACCGATACCAAATTGGGTTTTGAGTTTACCTTAAACTATTCGCCTTATAAATGGTGGCGATTGAATTCAAATTTCAACTTTTTTCAAAACAAAACAGATGGACGATATACTTACACCCGTACAACAGGAGAAGTGGTGAATATTGATTTCAAAAATTCAGCCAGTAGCTGGTTTACCCGATTGACCTCAAAAATTAACTTGCCCTACAAAATTGATTGGCAAACCAATTTTACCTACAATGGACCACAGCGAACTGCCCAAGGAAAATCGTTGGGAATTGCCAGTGCAAACATTGGATTTAGCAAAGATGTCTTGAAAGAAAAAGGAACTGTAGCGTTTAATGTGAATGATGTGTTTAACTCCCGCAAACGAATCAATGATTTGGTTTTGCCCAATGTAAATTCCTACAGTGAAATGCAGTGGCACCAACGTCAAGTTACTTTATCGTTTACGTATCGTTTCAATAAATTAAAAACCGACAAAGAAAAAATGCCACGTAGAGATTCAGAAGGCGGCGGCGGGGAAGATTATTAATAAAAAAAGGAACTAAAATTAGTTCCTTTTTTATTGCAATGAGCTTAAGCTGATTGTTCTTTTTTAGCTTTTCTTTCCTTGTACATTTCCCAAAGTGCACCTCCTACCCAATACTGGACAAAAGCGACTAAGAAAAACATCAACCAAAAACCGATGGTCAAGATGGTTAAGAAAAGTAAAAAGCCTAAATACTGTTGAAATTCAAACATGTTTTCCGGAATTTTTTTGAATTATGAGCAAATGTAAGTGTATTATTTTTTCTTACCAATTAAAAGCAATTCAAATTTTTTAAAATAACATTTATACCTAAATTTGGGACAAAATTTCAGCTCGGTTTTAGGACTTATAACCGACTCAATACTCATAAAAAATTCAACAAAAATGAAATTTAGAATCGAAAAAGACACCATGGGTGAAGTGCAGGTTCCTGCCGATAAATACTGGGGTGCACAAACCGAACGCTCGCGCAATAATTTTAAAATTGGCCCTTCGGCTTCTATGCCTACAGAGATCATTGAAGGATTTGCATTTCTTAAAAAAGCAGCAGCCTTTGCCAACCACGATTTGGGTGCATTAACGTTAGAAAAAAGAGACGCCATCGCGGCTGTGTGTGATGAGATTTTGGCCGGTGAATTGGCCGATCAATTTCCTTTGGTGATTTGGCAAACCGGTTCAGGTACCCAAAGCAATATGAATGTGAATGAAGTAATTGCCAATCGCGCGCAAGTGTTGGCCGGTTTTGGCATTGGCGAAGGCGAACAAATTATCAAAGCCAACGACGACGTCAATAAATCACAATCGTCTAATGACACCTTTCCTACTGGTATGCACATTGCCGCCTACAAAGCTGTGGTGAGCAACACCATTCCTGGGGTTGAAAAATTGCGCAATACTTTAGATCAAAAAGCAAAAGCCTATGCCTCGGTGGTAAAAATCGGAAGAACACACCTCATGGATGCTACTCCCCTTACCTTGGGACAAGAATTATCAGGTTATGTAGCGCAATTGGATTATGGGTTGAAAGCGGTAAAAAACACCTTGGCGCATTTGTCTGAACTTGCCTTAGGCGGAACAGCCGTAGGCACCGGATTAAACACGCCTGCAGGCTATGATGTAAAAGTAGCCGAGTACATCGCTCAGTTTACAGGACTTCCGTTTGTAACCGCACCCAACAAATTTGAAGCCTTGGCCTCACACGACGCCATTGTTGAAGCGCACGGAGCTTTGAAACAATTGGCCGTTTCGCTCAATAAAATTGCCAATGATATCCGTATGTTGGCCTCTGGACCCCGTTCGGGGATTGGTGAAATCTTGATTCCAGAAAATGAGCCTGGCTCATCGATCATGCCTGGTAAAGTAAATCCAACACAATGCGAAGCCTTAACCATGGTTTGCGCCCAAGTAATGGGGAATGACGTAGCGATCAGCGTGGGTGGCATGCAGGGACATTATGAATTGAATGTATTTAAACCCGTTATGGCTGCCAATTTCTTGCAATCGGCACGTTTGTTGGGTGATGCTTGTATCTCATTTGAAGAGCATTGTGCCAGCGGAATTGAGCCCAACTACAAACGCATCCAAGAATTGGTAGACAATTCCTTGATGTTGGTTACGGCCTTGAATACTAAAATTGGTTATTACAAATCGGCCGAGATTGCTCAAACAGCACACAAAAACGGTACTACTCTAAAAGAAGAAGCCGTTCGTTTGGGGTATGTAACCCCCGAAGATTTTGACGCTTGGGTAAAACCAGAAGAAATGGTGGGTAGTTTAAAATAGACTTTCATAACTATAAATGAAATACCTGCTTTATACGGCAGGTATTTTTTTGCCTAATTCGAAGACATAAAAAAAGCCCCACTTTTCAGCGGGGCTTTTCTATTATTTAGAATGAAAAATTATTTCTTTTCTTTCTTTTCCATTTTAGCTTTCAAATCAGCCAAAATATCATTGTTGTCACCCAAAGTGGCAGCTGGAGCATTGGTGTTGTTTGAAGTTGATTCCGCAACTACTCGTGCACTTTTCTCTTCTTCTTCACGGAAAATAGCCGTGTGAGAAGCAACTACTCTTTTGAATTCTTTGTTGAACTCAATTACTTTGAAATCGGCAACTTCACCTTTTTTCAATTTTTTACCGTCTTCTTTTTCTAAGTGACGTGTTGGAATAAAGGCTACGATATCATCACCAAATTCTACAGTAGCACCTTTGTCTACGATTTCAGCGATAGTTCCGTTGTGAACCGTTCCAACCGCAAATGAATCTTCGTATTTATCCC
>JAGNTC010000187.1 GCA_017987725.1 Flavobacterium sp. | reverse complement strand
GTCGCGCAAATGTGGTTTTCCAGTCACATCGTAATGCAAATCGGCATCGGCATAACCCAACTGCAAGAGCAACTGCCGCACGCTTAAAAAAGCACGTTGGTGCAAGTCCGATTTCATCGAATTCATACGCTGTTTACTTTGCTCCGTTAATACAATATTGGTGTGCAACTCGTCTATGGTTTCGTCAATTGACCAGACCAAAAGACGGGAATTCAAGTTGGGAAAAGAAGACAAATGCAGTGGCATATATGGAGTTGAGAAATTTCAAAAACGATTTTACGCTAGATTTAGGCGCGGGTCGTTTTCGAATAAATAAATATTTTGTTGAAAATTAACCGATTACAACGCTAAACAACTCACAAATCAATTGAAAACTTTTTTAAATCCTAAGTTATTACCTAAATTTGCGCAAAATTTATAAATACAAATATACTATAAATGAGTACGACAACTATGCCTTATGTGGCCTACAAAGTAAAAGACATTTCCTTGGCAGCTTGGGGAAGAAAAGAAATTGAATTGGCCGAAGCTGAAATGCCCGGATTAATGGCGTTGCGCAGCGAATACAAAGATGCACAACCGCTTAAAGGCGCGCGCATTGCAGGCTGTTTACACATGACCATTCAAACGGCGGTATTGATTGAAACTTTAATTGCTTTAGGTGCCGAAGTAACTTGGAGTTCTTGTAACATTTTCTCTACCCAAGACCAAGCCGCAGCAGCCATTGCCGCAGCCGGTATTCAGGTATATGCTTGGAAAGGATTGAACGAAGAAGATTTTGATTGGTGTATCGAACAAACTTTATTTTTTGGCGAAGACCGCAAACCTTTGAACATGATCTTGGACGATGGTGGCGATTTGACCAATATGGTTTTTGACCGTTACCCTGAATTGATTCCAGGTATCAAAGGATTGTCAGAAGAAACGACCACAGGTGTTCACCGTTTGTATGAGCGTATGAAAAATGGTACTTTATTTATGCCTGCCATCAACGTAAATGACTCGGTAACCAAATCTAAATTTGATAACAAATACGGTTGTAAAGAATCGGCGGTTGACGCGATTCGTAGAGCCACCGACATCATGTTAGCTGGAAAACGCGTAGTCGTTTGTGGATATGGCGATGTGGGCAAAGGAACTGCGGCTTCGTTCCGTGGAGCTGGATCTATTGTAACCGTTACCGAAATTGATCCAATCTGTGCGCTTCAAGCCGCGATGGATGGATTTGAAGTGAAAAGATTAAATACCGTTGTAGCCAACGCTGACATCGTGATTACTACCACCGGAAACAAAAACATTGTTTTGGGAAGTCACTTTGAACAAATGAAAGACAAAACTATCGTGTGTAACATTGGGCATTTTGACAATGAAATTGACATGGCTTGGTTAAACAAAAACCACGGTGCTTCTAAAGTTGAAATCAAACCACAAGTAGACAAATATACTATCGCTGGAAAAGACATCTTGATCTTAGCCGAAGGACGTTTGGTGAATTTAGGTTGTGCAACGGGACACCCAAGTTTTGTAATGAGTAACTCGTTTACCAACCAAACCTTAGCTCAAATTGAGTTATGGACCAACAGTGCCGCTTACAACAACGAAGTGTATATGTTACCAAAACACCTCGACGAAAAAGTTGCTGCTTTGCACTTGGCTAAATTAGGTGTAGAACTCGAAACCTTAAATGATGAACAAGCCGCCTACATTGGCGTAGCCGTTCAAGGGCCATTCAAGCCAGAATACTACAGATACTAGTGTTACGATTTTAGTATTAAGTCAAAGCCCTTACCTCGCTGTAAGGGCTTTTTGTTTTTTGCAACGAATGCACGAATTATATAAATTCCAATGTTGAATCCCGACGCTTCGGGACCAAATTCCAAAATAGCACTACCGAAGATTTCTCCGACCATAGGATTTGGCAGGCGTCCCGAAGCGTCGGGACAAAAAGGAGATCCCGAAGTTTCGGGACCGTAAAGAAACTCGAACTGTTTGAGTCCCTGAGACCAACAACCGTAGACTGACAACTGACAACAAAAAAGGAGAACGTATTGTTCTCCTTTTGTAAATTATCGCAAGACCTCAATACTTACAGCGCTAAATTCGCCTTGGATGAGCCCCGTTTTGATGTGAGCAAAAATAGTGGTTTGGTCTATTTTGTAATATTTTAAATCTACTTTAGGGTTTTCAAGGGTTAAGATCTTCGTTGTTTTTTTATTCTCTTTGAGCTGAAACGTAATGATAACAATTCGGGGTTGTTTGGGCAATCTAAGTTTAAATTTCTCGATTTCGTCCGAGAGCTTGTCTAGGTTTTTTTGGGTGGTTTGGGTTAATTTTTGGAGTTTTAATTCGTTATCTGGACTGGGTTCTTGGTTTAGGGATTCCATTTTTAGCTGGTTGCTAAAATAAGTGGCGGTGATTCTCAATACAATTCTGATTTCAGAAACGAGGTTTGGCATAGTATAGTGGTTTATGGATTACAAGAGAAAGAATGGAAAAGAACGCAAAAACCCGAAGGCTATCTTTAACGTATACAACGCTTATTTAGTTACACTTTTTTGAAATTATTTTAATTTATTTTAAAATAAAATCTTGGTGTACACGCCCTTCTTTCTAACCGACAACCAACAACAGAGAACAGACAACAGCCAACAAAAAAACCCATCCGAATCCGAATGGGCTTTTGCGATAATCATAGTGAATCTTAAGCTTCAAAAGCTTCTACAGATACATATGATTTATTGTCTTTTTTCTTTTGGAACTTCACTACTCCGTCTACTTTAGCGTGTAATGTGTGATCTTTACTGATGTACACATTTTCACCTGGATTGTGTTTAGAACCTCTTTGTCTTACGATGATGTTCCCTGCAATAGCAGCTTGTCCACCAAAAATCTTTACGCCTAAACGTTTCGATTCTGATTCTCTACCATTCTTGGAACTACCGACACCTTTCTTGTGAGCCATGACGTATTCGTTTTATATTGTTATTATTCTTGTGTATCTTCTTTTTTAGCTTTTGGCGCTTTTTTTACTTTTGGCGCTTCTGCTTCTTCAGCAACTACTTCAACTGCTGCTTTTTTAGGGGCTGCTTTTTTAGCTCCTGAGGCAGTAATTCCTTCAATTACAATTTGAGTAAGGTACTGTCTGTGCCCGTTTCTCTTTTTGAATCCTTTTCTTCTTTTCTTTTTGAAAACGATTACTTTGTCTCCTTTTAAGTGTTGTAACACTTTGGCTTCTACTGAAGCACCTTCTATAGCTGGGGCGCCTAAAGTAATGTTTCCGTTATCGTCTAATAAAAGAACTTTGTCAAAAGAAACTTTTGAACCTTCTTCATTAGCCAAACGGTGAACATAAACCTTTAAGTCTTTGCTTACTTTAAATTGTTGCCCTGCTATCTCTACG
>JAGNTC010000056.1 GCA_017987725.1 Flavobacterium sp. | reverse complement strand
AAAGCCCCACTTTTCAGCGGGGCTTTTCTATTATTTAGAATGAAAAATTATTTCTTTTCTTTCTTTTCCATTTTAGATTTCAAATCAGCCAAAATATCATTGTTGTCACCCAAAGTGGCAGCTGGAGCATTGGTGTTGTTTGAAGTTGATTCCGCAACAACTCTAGCACTTTTCTCTTCTTCTTCACGGAAAATAGCCGTGTGAGAAGCAACTACTCTTTTGAATTCTTTGTTGAACTCAATTACTTTGAAATCGGCCACTTCACCTTTTTTCAATTTTTTACCGTCTTCTTTTTCTAAGTGACGGGTTGGAATAAAGGCTACGATATCATCACCAAATTCTACGGTAGCACCTTTGTCTACGATTTCAGCGATAGTTCCGTTGTGCACGGTTCCAACTGCAAATGAATCTTCGTATTTATCCCAAGGATTTTCAGTAGTTTGTTTGTGACCTAATGATAATTTACGTCCGTCAACGTCTAATTCTAAGACTACCACATCTAATTTTTCACCAACATTGATGAATTCAGATGGGTGTTTGATTTTCTTAGTCCAAGACAAATCAGAGATGTAGATCAATCCGTCGATACCTTCTTCTAATTCTACGAAAATTCCAAAGTTGGTAAAGTTTCTTACGATACCTGAATGTTTAGAACCTACAGGGTATTTAGAGGTAATGTCAGTCCACGGATCTTGAGTCATTTGTTTGATACCCAAAGACATTTTACGGTCTTCTCTATCTAAAGTCAAGATTACCGCTTCAACAACATCACCTACTTTTACGAAATCTTGTGCACTACGCAAGTGTGTAGACCAAGACATTTCAGAAACGTGGATCAATCCTTCAACACCTTCAGCCACTTCGATAAATGCACCGTAATCAGCGATTACCACTACTTTACCTTTTACTTTGTCACCTACTTTCAAGTCAGCATTCAAAGCATCCCATGGGTGAGCGTTCAATTGTTTTAAACCTAATTGGATACGTGTTTTCTCGTCATCAAAGTCAAGAATTACAACGTTCAATTTTTGGTCTAATTCCAATACTTCACTTGGGTGGTTGATTCTGCTCCAAGATAAGTCAGTAATGTGAATCAATCCATCCACACCTCCTAAGTCAATAAATACTCCGTATGAAGTGATGTTTTTCACTACACCTTCTAGTACTTGACCTTTTTGTAATTGACCAATGATTTCTTTTTTCTGTACTTCGATGTCTGCTTCGATAAGCGCTTTGTGCGATACCACTACATTTTTGAATTCGTGGTTGATTTTCACCACTTTGAATTCCATCATTTTGTTTACATATACGTCGTAATCACGGATTGGTTTCACATCAATTTGTGAACCAGGTAAGAACGCTTCGATACCGAAAACGTCAACGATCATACCACCTTTAGTTCTGCATTTCACGAAACCATTTACGATTTCGCCCGTTTCGTTAGCCGAAATAACACGATCCCATGATTTGATAGTTCTTGCTTTTCTGTGAGACAATACCAATTGACCTGTTTTGTCCTCACGGATGTCAATCAATACTTCTACTTTGTCACCCACTTTTAAGTTTGGGTTGTAACGGAATTCATTCAACGAAATAACGCCTTCCGATTTCGCGTTGATGTCTACGATAGCATCACGGTCAGTGATACGCACAACAACACCTTCTACTACTTCTTCTTGATCAGTATCAATAAATGTTTTTGATACTAATTCTTCAAATTCTTGTAAGTTTTTTTGGTCAACTGCATCGATTCCTTCTTCGAAATTGTGCCAGTTAAAACTGCTTAAAAACTCTTCTTGTGATTTTTGTAATTCAGACATGCTGATAAAAAATTTGTATTCTGTTTTTACGGTGTTTCTTGATGCAGAACAAAAACAGAAGTTGTTTTACGTAACTTGTTGATACCAAATGGAAACACCTACTGCCAAAAGGTGCGCAAAAGTAAGGCGTTTTTCTGGAAATGCAAATTTATTTTGGAGAAAAGTTGTCGGTTTTCTGTTGTCGGTTGACGGTTTTCCGTCCATCGTTTTCCGTATTCCGATATTATTTGTTTAATGGTTTAAGCGTTTAACCGTTTAAGCATTATTAAGCGATAAACGAACAGCGTTCATCGAGTAACGGTTGTCAGTTTTCGATTATTTTAATACTGTACAAACGGCATTAGACTTTAGACCTTATACTTTATGACTTTCGACATAAAAAAAACAGCTGAGATACATTATGCACTCAGCTGTTCTTAGTATACATTCAAATCATCCCGAAGTTTCGGGACAAAAATCAAAATTCAAAATTCAAAAATCATTAATTGTTAATCTTTTCATGTTTATGTTTAAAGAACACCGCAAACAACAGGGCTATCACCAAAGCATAACCGGCAAAAGCCAACCAAATGCCATGCCAGTCGCGAATGCCTGTAGCATCAGTATAGAAATTATCGATTACGATTCCACTGAGTAGACCGCCAAAAAAGGCACCAAAACCGTTGGACATCATCATAAACAAACCTTGTGCCGACGAGCGAATAGAGGCATCGGTACTCGTTTCTACAAATAGAGAACCCGAGATATTAAAGAAATCAAAGGCCATTCCGTAAACAATACACGAAGCAATGATCATCCACAAACCGTCCATTGGATTTCCGTATGCGAATAATCCAAAACGCAACACCCAAGCCAACATCGAAATCAACATCACTTGCTTGATGCCAAATCGTTTCAAGAAAAAGGGAATCGCCAAGATGAATAAGGTTTCAGAAATTTGTGAAATCGACATGATAATAGTAGAATATTTTACCACAAATGAATCGGCGTATTCGGGCATTTTGGAAAACTCAGACAAATACACATCGCCATACATATTGGTGAGCTGAAGCGCTCCACCCAAAAACATCGAGAAGATAAAAAACAAGGCCATTTTGTAGGTGCCAAATAATTTAAAGGCATTTAAGCCCAATTTTTCTGTCCAATGGGCATCGCTGGCAATCAAGTTTTGTGGAGCACATTTGGGCAAAGTAAACGAATACACGCCCAAGATAATCGCAGCCAAAGCAGCCAAATAAAACATATTGCCCGAGGCTTTGTTTCCGGTTAAATTGGTGATCCACATGGCGGCAATAAAACCAACTGTTCCCCAAACCCGAATGGGCGGAAACACTTTTACCACATCAAAATTGTTGTTTTTTAATATAGAATAGGCCACCGAATTGGATAATGAAATGGTAGGCATATAACACAGCATTGCAGCAAAAATCACATAATAAAATGTAGTGGGATCATCTACTTGCGGCAAATAGCACAGCGCCAATCCACCCAAGATATGCAATACACCATAGAGTTTTTCGGCACTCACCCATTTGTCGGCAATAATTCCGGTAATGGCCGGCATCAGGATGGATGAAATTCCTAAGGTTGAAAAGATAGCCCCAAACTCGGCGCCGCTCCATTGTTTGGTTCCAAACCAATAATTTCCTACAGTTATCAACCAAGCTCCCCACACAAAAAATTGCAGGAAACTCATGACGGTCAATCTAAATTTTAAATTCATTATATTGTTTTTTTGGTGGTTAGCGAAGTAAACTTACTATAAATTTTGCGACACGAAAAACACTATTCGGCTATTTTCTCGGTAATCAATTCGATGACTACAGCCAATTGTTCTTCGCGGGTTAAATACGAATTATCAATCTCAATGGCGTCCTCGGCAATCACCAAAGGAGAATCGTCGCGGTGCGTATCCACATAATCGCGCTCCTGTACATTTTTCAAGATCTCTTCATATGAAACCGCATCGCCTTTGGCAACCAACTCATCAAATCGGCGTTGGGCTCTGGTTTCGGCACTGGCGGTCATGAACAACTTCAAATCAGCATCCGGAAATACAACGGTGCCAATGTCTCGGCCATCCATCACAATTGCTTTATGCAATCCCATGGCTTGTTGTTGTTTCACCAATAAACTGCGCACGGCTGATATTTCGGCAATTTTACTCACCAAATTTGATACCGCCATACTGCGAATTTCTTTTTCTACACACACTCCATTCAAATACATTTCGGCAAATCCCAAACTCGGATTAAACTGAAAATGCAGCTGAATTTCATCCAATTGAGCAACTAAACCTTCCGCATCCAAATGAGTGGCCGATACATAGCCTTTTTGCATGGCAAATAAAGTTACCGCACGGTACATGGCACCCGTATCGACATAAACATAGCCGTAATGCTGAGCCAGTTGTTTGGCTAAGGTACTTTTGCCTGTTGAGGAAAAACCGTCAATGGCTATGGTTAAAGGGCTCATTAGCGTTCGTTAAAATTAATGGTTAATCCAAACATGCTGGTATTGGCTGCAAGGGTGTATCGACTAAAGGAATAATCAAATTTTAACCTACGCATGCGTAAACCAAAACCCATTGAAATTCCTGAAAAATTTCTTTGTTCCAAAACGCTCATTTCTTCCCCTCTTCTAAAATTATAGCTGAGTCGTATGTTGAATCCTTTTTTGGGAAACAACTCAGTGCCCACAATTAGATGGCGTAAGGCGTTATTGAAAAACGAAACCTTTTCTGGTGTACTGGTCCCGTCAATTGAGTTTTGGGCACGTGCCGGATTGGAAAAGGCCACATTCCATTGCTGCATGTTTTCAAGGGTAATGTGCCAACGTATGGGAACATGTGCCAATTGCTGAGATACGCCCAAAATTAACTCTGTGGGCAACTCCTCTTTTAGGCCTGTGTAGCTGGTAAACTGCGTGCCTACGTTTCGAACCACAATAGCATAATTGATTTCATTTACTTCATCAACATAGAGTGCGCCTAGGTCTAATGCACCACCAAATGAAGTATAACTTTCAAGCGTTGAGGAAATTAATTTGGTATTGACACCCACATGCCAATTTGTTTTGGGAATAGTCATTGCATAGCCCACAGATAAGGCAATTTCACTTCCTGTAAATGAGCTTGTAGCATTGCCAAATTGATCATATCCATCAAAGTCGCCGTAATTGATGTACTGCACACCTGCGTGAAATGTACGCAAATGACGGTCGACAGTATGCGCATAAGCTGCCGTTCCGTAGCGCACATCGCCAAAATAACTGGCGTAATTGGTAGACAAATGGTTGTCCATTTGATCGTTGATACTCGCTGGATTGAATAAGGCTTGGTTTACATCCTGATCGTATATGGTTACATTTTTCCCTCCCAAGGCAGCTTGTCTGGCTGAAGGAACCAGATTTAAAAACTGGTATACCGATTGACCTCCCACTTGCGCAAAAGCCAGTGTTTGCAGTGCCAATAAGCTATACACGAATACGTTTTTGATCATAGGTGAAGTTTGCGATTTCTATAAAAGAACGCTGTTGCGAAGATATTATTTTTACTAAAAAAACGGCTACTTTCGGCAGCCGTTTTTGATTATAATTTTTTAGCGTTTTTGACTTTTTGATCGGTAATGGCGACTTGCAATACTTCACTCATTTCCTTTACATAATGAAAGGTTAAACCTTTGATGTAATCGGGTTTGATCTCGTCAATATCTTGTTTGTTTTCGGCACACAAAATAATCTCTTTGATGTTGGCGCGTTTGGCTGCCAATATTTTTTCTTTGATTCCGCCTACCGGTAAAACTTTTCCACGAAGTGTAATCTCGCCCGTCATGGCTAAACTTTTCTTGATTTTCTTTTGAGTAAACAACGAAACCAAGGAAGTTAACATGGCTATTCCTGCGCTTGGTCCGTCTTTGGGTGTAGCGCCTTCGGGCACGTGCAAATGAATGTTGTATTTAGAAATCACTTCCGAATCCAAGCCCAACAGTGCGGTATTGGCTTTGATGTATTCCAACGCAATCGTAGCCGATTCTTTCATAACTGTACCCAAATTTCCGGTAATGGTCATGCTACCTTTGCCAGGTGACAAAAGCGATTCGATAAATAAAATATCGCCACCCACTGCGGTCCAAGCCAAGCCTGTAACAACTCCTGCTACCTCATTACTTTCTGATTTATCGCGAGCCATGCGCGGCGCACCCAATACATTTACAATATCTTCGTCAGTTACTTTTTTGTTGTACTCCTCCTCCATCGCGACTGATTTGGCCGCATGACGAACCACTTGCGCGATTTTAGCTTCCAAGCCACGCACGCCCGATTCACGGGTATAGCCTTCAACAATTTTTTCCAATTGTTTTTTGCCGATGGTCAAGTCTTTGGTAGTTAATCCATGAGCAGCCAATTGTTTGGGAAACAAATGTTGACGGGCAATTTCTACTTTTTCCTCAATGGTATAGCCCGACATTTTAATCACTTCCATACGGTCGCGTAAGGCAGGTTGTATGGCTGATATATTGTTGGATGTGGCAATAAACATCACCTTAGACAAATCGTATCCGTACTCCAAAAAGTTGTCGTAAAAACTGTTGTTTTGTTCAGGATCCAACACCTCAAGCAAAGCCGATGATGGATCGCCGTGGTTGCTGTTGGATAATTTATCTATTTCATCCAATACAAACACTGGATTGGAAGTGCCGGCTTTCTTTAAGCTTTGAATGATGCGGCCGGGCATCGCGCCAATATAGGTTTTGCGGTGTCCACGAATTTCGGCTTCGTCACGCAAACCACCCAAGGAAATGCGCACGTATTCACGACCTAATGCAGCTGCAACCGATTTTCCAATCGAGGTTTTACCCACGCCTGGAGGTCCTGTAAGACACAAAATAGGCGACTTCATGTCGTTGCGTAATTTGAGTACGGCCAAATGTTCGATCATTCGTTTTTTGACATCTTCTAAACCAAAATGGTCGCGGTCTAATATTTTTTGGGCCCGTTTTAAATCAAAGTTATCTTTGGAAAATTCATTCCAAGGCAGCTCCAAAAACAATTCCAAATAATTGCGTTGTATCCCAAAATCTGGCGCTTGTGGATTCATGCGTTGCATTTTGGACAGCTCTTTTTCAAAATGAGCAGAGGTCTTCTGGTCCCATTTTTTGGTTTTGGCTTTTTGACGCATTTCATCCATTTCTTGTTCCTGTGAAACGCCACCCAATTCTTCTTGAATGGTTTTCATTTGTTGGTGCAAGAAATATTCACGCTGTTGTTGGTCTAAATCAAAACGAACCTTTGATTGAATGTCATTTTTTAATTCGAGTTTTTGCAACTCGACATTCATGAAACGCAAGGTTTCTAAAGCCCTTTCTTTCAGTGTGTTCATCACCAATAAATTCTGTTTCTCGTGTACCGATAAATTCATATTGGATGACACAAAATTGATGAGAAAAGATTGACTCTCTATATTTTTGATGGCAAAAGTTGCTTCGGTAGGAATGTTTGGGCTCTCCTTGATGATCTCGATAGCCAATTCTTTGATCGATTCAACAATAGCAGTAAATTCGGTATCGTGTTTGCCTGGTCGTTTCTCTTCCACTTCCTTGACAGTTGCTGTAATATAAGGAGCTTCAGAAGTTACCTGATCAATTTCAAATCGTTTTTTACCTTGTAAGATCACAGTAATATTCCCGTCGGGCATTTTCAAAACGCGCAATATTCGGGCAACGGTTCCAATGGTATGAATGTCATTTTTGGTAGGATCTTCGATGTCCTCATTTTTTTGGGCTACAACCCCAATGATCTTGTCTCCGGCATTGGCGTCATTTATCAGCTTGATCGATTTATCACGACCAGCCGAAATTGGGATAACTACACCCGGAAATAACACGGTGTTTCGCAAGGGTAATATGGGCAGTGAGGCAGGAAGTTCTTCATTATTCATTTCCGCTTCATCTTCAGGAGTCAATAACGGAATCAAATCCGAATCAGAATCAAATTCTTGAAGATTAAGTTGGTCAATGCTGAGAAAATTAATGTTTGACATAATGAAATTCAAATACGTGTTAAAGGGATAAGGGTGGCAAATATACTACAACATTGCGGCAAAAAAAGATAAAATCGACGAAGGAACGCTTTTTTTAACGGTAATTTATATGCGATGTATTAGCTAAAAAAATCCGCACTAGGCGGATATCTGACATTTAAAAATTGGAGCGCTTAATACCGAATATTGGTAAACACTCCGTTGGTAAATGATTTTGTGAGCACAGTTGATCCGTCAGCATAATAAGCCGTGCAACTGAATGTTCCAGATACGGTTTGAGCAGACTCGTTCACTGAAGTAATTAGCACTTGGCCGGTATTAAAAGTGAGGTCATCGGGATTAAAGCTTTGGTACAATGGATTTCCTGTACCAGAACTGTAGGACACATTATTTACATTTGTTGGATAAACACCTTCGGTTGTGCCATTAATGGACAAAGTAAACGACTCCAATTGGGTTCCTTTATATGCTGCAATGGACAACACACCATCATTCATTACTGCATTAAATTGCGTAGCAATATAGGTTTGTCCGTCAAAATTTACACGAAAAGCAGCCGGTAAAACTGGCGGATCTACAGGATCTAAATTGATGGCTGAATCAACTGGCTCATTCTCACAGGAAGAGAAAGTGAGCGCTAAAAGTAAAAATCCAATGTATAAAAGGGAGGCTAATCGTTTCATAAAATATTTTTTTCAAATATAGCTAATTCGTTGAAAAATGAGGATCATAATTTAGATTGTAATTCTTTGTCTTGCAAGTGAACTCTTCGCAACAATATAATCCCAACAAAAAAGAAGACACCCAAAAACACAATCGAAAATCGAGGGCTGCCTGTAATTTGATCGATGATACCATACACGCACATGCCAATCACAATGCCTACCTTTTCGGCTACATCAAAAAAGCTAAAGTAGGATGCCGTGTCTTCTGTCTCAGGCAATAATTTAGAATAGGTAGAGCGCGATAACGATTGGATGCCGCCCATCACAATCCCCACCAAACCAGCCATGGCATAAAAATGTATGGGCAAGGTGATAAAATAGGCCAACATACACAACAACAACCAAAAGCAATTAATAACCAATAAAGTAGGAAGATTTCCAAATCGTTCAGACGCTTTTGCAGTGAGTTGAGCGCCCGCTATAGCTACCAATTGAATCACCAAAATACAAACGATCAGTCCCATGGTTTTTTCGCTGTCATTGGCCCACATAATTTCTTGGGCACCAAAATAGGTTGCAATAAGCATTACGGTTTGCACGGCCATGCTGTAGACAAAATAACTCCCCAAATAGCCTTTTAAAATGGGTAGGGTTTGCAACTGTTTCCATACTTTTTTCAGTTCTCGAAACCCATTGTAAACTACGGCAGACGTCATTTTTTGCTTGGCCTTGTGGGTGCCTTTGGGCAAATAGTAAAAGGTGTATTGACTGAAAAGGATCCACCATATACCCACCATCACAAACGAATACCGCATGGCCTTCATTGCCGCTTCTCCTTTGGTGCCGGTGATGTGAAACAAATCGGGTTGCATGACCATGGCCAAATTGATCAACAACAATAAAACACTGCCTACATAGCCCATCGAATAGCCTTTGGCGCTGATGGCATCTTGTTGCTCGGGATAGGAAATATCGGGCAAATAGGAATTGTAAAATACCCAGCTTCCCCAAAAACCAATTAATCCCAAAAAATAAAACAACAAACCCACATAAATATTTTCCAAGCTAAACCAATACAAGCCCATGCAAGACAGGCCCCCGAGGTAACAAAAGAATTTCATGAATGATTTTTTGTTGCCCACATAATCGGATATACCAGAAAGTAAAGGCGAGCAAAAGGCCACAATTAAAAAAGCAAAAGCGGTCACAAACGAGATGAGCGCCGAGTTTTTGAGTTCTATACCAAATACATGTATATAATGACTCCTGTCTGAAAATAAGGTCTCATAGAAAATAGGGAAAATGGCCGAGGTGATTACCAAGGAATATACCGAATTAGCCCAATCGTAGAAGGCCCAGGCGTTGAGTAGTTTTTTGTCTCCTTTTGGTAAATTTGTCATTTTATTAGGCATTTTATATTATGTGAGCGAATTTATTTTAAATTTAAATACAAAACCGTAAAACAAATTATTTTATAATTAAATTACTAGAGACATTAAACCTGCGCTCTTAAATATGGTCTCAATGCCAAACAAAAAAATACCGATTATGAAAAAACTATTTTTACTTTTTCTTTTGACATTGCTTTCATTTTCAAATTACAATTACGCTCAACCACTATATTTTCCACCGATAAGTTCAACTGCGACCTGGGAAACTACCGATCCGGCGACATTGGAATGGTGTCCTGAAAGAATAAACAATTTATATACATTTCTTGAACAAGAAAATACTAAAGGATTTATAATTTTGAAAGACGGGAAAATTGTTTTAGAACAATATTTCGGTACTTTCACCAGCCAAAGTCTTTGGTATTGGGCGTCAGCTGGCAAAACCATCACTTCCTTTTTAGTGGGTAAAGCACAGGAGGAAAACCTATTAAATATCAATGATAGAACTTCAATTTACTTGGGTGAAGGTTGGACGAATTGCACATTAGCACAAGAAAATAACATCACCATCAAAAACCAATTGACAATGACCTCAGGACTGAATGATGGTGTCATCAATGATGATTGTACTGATCCGATTTGCCTAGAATATACTGCAGACGCCGGGACACGATGGGCTTATCACAATGCACCTTATACGTTACTTGACGATGTATTGCAAAGTGCAACAACGGTAAACCTAAACACCTACACACAACTTAAACTTAAAAACCCAACAGGAATGACTGGAGGTTGGACAACCATTGATTACAACAATGTTTATTTTAGTACGGTCAGAAGTATGGCCCGTTTTGGTTTATTGATTCAGGGAAATGGAGCTTGGAATGGTAATCAACTCATCAACCCGAACTATTTTAGTGAAATGGTCAACACCTCTCAAAATCTCAATAAATCATACGGCTATTTATGGTGGTTGAATGGAAAACCAAATTACATGTTGCCAACTACCCAACTGATTTTCCCGGGTTCATATGCTGTAAATGCACCATCAGATATGATTGCAGGATTGGGGCGAGATGGACAAATAGTCAGTATTTCACAAAGTTCAGGATTGGTGTTTGTCAGAATGGGAGAAGCACCAAGTTCAACAAGTTCAGTTCCAACTTTATTTTGCAATCAAATTTGGCAAAAAATAAACGAGCTTAATTGCAATTTAAGTGTGGAAACCCCAATGAACAATGGGCCAACATTGTACC
>JAGNTC010000186.1 GCA_017987725.1 Flavobacterium sp. | reverse complement strand
GCCCAAGCCGCTATCCAAAAAGGAGCTCAAGTGATCTTAGTTACTGGACCCACACATTTGCAATTGGATCATCCGGCTTGTACACTTATTCGTGTGGTTTCTGCAGCTCAAATGTATACGGCCTGCCACAACTATTATGCTGCCGTAGATGTAGCCATTTGTGCCGCTGCTGTAGCCGATTATCGTCCCCAAACGACTTCCAATCAAAAAATTAAAAAAAGTGCAACCGAATTCAATTTACAACTGGAACAAACGCAAGATATATTGGCTTCATTAGGCGCCTGTAAAACCCAGCAAGTATTGATTGGATTTGCTTTGGAGACCGAAAATGAAATTCCAAATGCCATTGCTAAAATTCAGAAAAAAAACTTAGATTTGATCGTTTTGAATTCGCTGCAAGATGAAGGAGCAGGTTTTGGAAAAGACACCAATAAAGTGACTTTTATTGATCATTTATCTCAACTTTCCCCGCTGCCTTTACAATCAAAAGAAGCCGTTGCAGCCCACTTAATTAATTTGATAATTGAAAAGTATTATGCGTAAGTGTCTCTTGTTGCTTGTGATGATTGTTGTTCAAAGCGTATCGGCTCAAGAATTAAATTGCCGCGTCAAGATCAACACCGAGACCATAATGGGTGCAAATCGTCAGGTTTTTAATACCCTAGAAAAAGCCTTAAACGATTTTGTCAACAAAACAGAGTGGACAGGCAATCAATACAAGCCCAATGAACGAATCAATTGCTCGATGAACATCAACATTACTGAATTTGAATCCACCAGTTTTAAGGCCACCATTCAAGTAGAATCATCCAGACCCATATACAATTCGTCGTATTCGTCACCCGTTTTTAATTACAACGACAAAGAATTTAATTTCGATTACATCGAATTTCAAAACCTTATTTTCAATCCTAATTCCTTTGATTCGAACCTGATTTCTGTGGTTTCGTTTTATTGTTACATCATTATTGGTTTAGATGCCGATACATTTTCACAGAATGGTGGAGGAATTTATCTAGAAAATGCACGAGAAATTCTTACTGTTGCTCAAGGAAGTTCGTACAAAGGTTGGAACCAAGGCGAAGGAAACCAAAACCGTTATTTTTTGATTACCGACTTGCTTTCACCCACTTTTTCCTTATACCGTGAAGCTTTGTTTTCCTATCACTTTGAAGGAATGGACAACATGCACACCGATCTTAAATCGGCCAAAAATACCGTAGCTGAAGCAGTGAATAGTGTAGCCCAAATTGCAAAGTTTAGGCCCAATGCGTTTTTGATGCGTGTGTTTTTTGATGCAAAGGTCGATGAGATCGTTTCCATATTTTCAGCTGGACCCAAAATGAATGTGGCTGATTTAATCAGTACATTAAACCAGGTGTCTCCTATAAATGCCGCCAAATGGGCAACGATTAAGTACTAGCCATAACCAATATTCATTATTTTGATTACCTCATTATCCATCAATAATTACGCATTGATTGAAAAATTAGCCATTGATTTTTCAAGCGGATTTACTACGATTACTGGGGAAACAGGAGCTGGAAAATCGATATTATTGGGCGCATTGGGATTGGTTTTGGGCAAACGCGCTGATTTATCTTCCTTGAAAAACAAAGAGGAAAAATGCATCATCGAAGCGCAGTTTGCGATAGCCAATTATCATTTACAGGCTTTTTTTGATGAAGCCAATCTTGATTACGAAGACCATACCATCATCCGACGAGAAATTTTACCATCGGGCAAATCCCGGGCTTTTGTCAACGACACACCGGTAAATTTGCAGGAGTTGCAAGACCTAAGTGTTTTGCTGTTAGATATTCATTCGCAACACGAAACCCAGGAGTTGTCGGACGAGAAAACACAGTTTCAAATTATTGATGCTGTTGCACAAAACCAAATCGTGCTTGCTGAGTATCAAAAAACACTCAAAATCTACAAAGCCACTTTAGCTGAACTACATGCCTTAGAAGAGCAAAAAATCAATTTGTTGAAGGAACAAGATTACCATGCTTTTTTGCTGTATGAATTGCAAGCCATTTCGTTGGATGAACTGAATCTGGAGGAGTTAGAAACACAGGCGCAAGCCCTAGAAAATGTGTCTCTGATAAAAGAAAACTTGGCCAAATCCTATGCTATCGCCGATCAAGATGCTGTAGGAATTTTGGCGCAACTAACCGAAATGAAAGCGGATTTGCAACGTATTGCCGGGTTTTCAGCTCAATTTCAACAACTGCAAGAGCGTGTTTCGGCTACCTATATAGAACTCAAAGATATTGTAGCTGAACTTGCCTCAGCCGCCGATTTGGTAAACGAAGATCCTGCCGCCTTAGCACGAATACAAGAGCAATTGCAGCAACTGTATTCCTTGCAAAAAAAACACCAGGTTCAAACCATTCCCGACTTGATTGCCATACGCGATGGATTAAGTGCGAAAGTAGCCACGGCTGCGCACTTGGACGAAACCCTGACGCGTTTGGTGGAACAAAAAACAAAATTGGCTTTAGAGTTAGATCAACTTGCAGCTACATTACACCAAAATAGAGTAGAGGCTATTCCCAATTTGGTTCACCAATGGACCACGTTATTGGCCGATTTGGGCATGCCGGCTGTGCGTTTTGAAATGAAGTTGGTCCCTACTGAAACCTATTTAGCACAAGGAAAAGAAAATCTACATTTTTTGTTTTCGGCTAATGCAGGGAGTGATTTAGGCTTACTCAAAAAAGTAGCTTCCGGTGGTGAAATGTCACGGATCATGTTGGCTACCAAAGCTATTTTGGCCAATTATACCCAATTACCCACCCTAATTTTTGACGAAATTGATACCGGTGTTTCGGGAGAGATTGCTACCAAAATGGCTGCGATCATGCAGTCCATGAGTGCGAGTAGACAAGTATTTGCCATAACGCATTTGCCACAAATTGCGGCCAAAGGACAAGTACACTACAAAGTGTATAAAGAAGCCGTTTTGGGAAGTACCCAAACGCAGTTAAAACAACTTTCGGCTGCCGAACGCATAATTGAAATTGCTGAAATGCTCTCGGGTAAAGACCCCGCTGAATCAGCTATAAATCACGCAAAAGCTTTGTTGAACTGAATTAACAAAGTATATTTGTGACCTGAAAATCGAATACAAACATCCCTTTACAACTCCATAAAATATGATTATAGAACCAAGAATGCGCGGATTTATTTGTTTAACAGCTCATCCTGATGGGGCCGCACAAAATGTAAAAAATCAAATCGCTTACGTCAAATCTAAAGGACCAATAGCTGGGGCTAAAAAAGTACTTGTTATTGGAGCTTCAACCGGATTTGGTTTGGCCTCACGCATCAGCAGTGCATTTGGATCGGATGCAGCTACCATTGGGGTTTTCTTTGAGAAACCGCCCGTAGAAGGCAAAACCGCTTCGCCAGGTTGGTACAACTCTGCAGCCTTTGAACGCGAAGCAAATCAAGCCGGTTTGTAT
>JAGNTC010000055.1 GCA_017987725.1 Flavobacterium sp. | reverse complement strand
CAAGAGGAGAATTTCAAGCGCATCTATGACCAATACCAAAACATGGTATTGCATACCGCTTACCAGTATCTTCAAAACCAGGAAGATGCGGAAGAAATCACCCAAGATGTGTTTGTTCAAGTATACCTTTCGTATGCGAAATTCGAAGGAAAGTCCAGTTTAAAAACATGGATCTACCGCATTTGCATCAACAAATCATTGGATTATATTAAATACAAAAACAGTAAAAAAAGAGGATTTATTTTTGGTTCAAAACCAATGCAGCTTACTGATAATGCCTCGTTTATGGAACCTGATCTAGCAGACGCCACTATAGAACAATTGGACAAGTCGGCCATTCTATATGCCCAAATCAATGCTTTACCAATAAACCAAAAAACAGCCTTTATTTTGTCGAAACAAGATAGTTTATCCCACCGTGAAATTTCAGAAATTATGGAGTTAAGTATCTCTTCTATAGAATCTTTGATTTTCCGAGCTAAAAAAACACTTCAAATTAATTTGGCCAAAAAATACGATGAATACCACACGAATAATTAACCAATAGTTATCCCAATGATGAAAAAAGAAACTTGGATTAACGCCGTTCTTTCCAGCGAGTTAAGAACAGCAACTGCATCACCCGAATTGTTCAGTAAGATAAAACTACGAATTCAAGAAGAGCAAATCTCCGTTCGATGGGCTTTACCTCTTGCCGCTGCTGGGTTACTTTTGATAGGTATCAATGTTGCAATTGTACTAAACCAAAAGTCTGCATCAAAAAACAACAAACAGTCCCTTGAATTCACTTATATGAAAACCTCTAATCAACTGTATTCTTATGTCGAAAATTAAACTATTGTATGGCTTTATTGCCTTATTACTGCTACTCAATACGGGTTTATTGGTCGTTTTGTTGACGCAAAATCAACATTTAGAACACGAGCGACCTCACCACAAAAGGCCAAAAGAATTAATTGTAAAGCAATTGCATTTTGATGCCAAACAAGAAGCGCAGTTTGAAGAAAGTATGCATTGGCACCACGCGCACATTCAAAAATTGGATGACAGCATTCGAACTGTGCGCAAGGAATTGTATCAGTTGTTACAACATTCAACTCCTGATGAAGATCGAAAAAATGAGCTTTTAGAGCAATTTTCAGCACTGCAACGCAAAGTCGAACAGACCCATTGGCAACACTTTTCTGAACTAAAACAAATCTGTCGCCCCAATCAACTCGACAACTTCGCTGAATTAACGGAGCAACTCATGCAACTGTTTCCAAGAGGTGGCAGGCCGCCACACCCTCCAAAAAATGAGTAGACAATTATTATATGGTATTCTCTTTGTTTTTTTGACGCCCAATTTGTTGTGTGCGCAGGACTCAGCAGCTTTACAAATTCAGCTTGATTTTAACCACCAGCCGCTTGTATTGGGCAAAAAATATCACTCCAAACAAAACGACAGCTTGCAGTTGGGTACATTTAAATGTTACCTATCAAACATAAAATTCATCTATGCCGACGGTAGTTCACAAGCATTTGAAAAGAAATACAACTTAATTGACGCCGATTTGATCCAATCTCATAAAATTAAATTCCCTCAAAACAAATCCGACAAAGTCCAATTTATCGAATTTAGCATCGGACTAGACAGTATTCCCAGCACACAAGGCGCATTGGCCAATGAGTTGGATGTGCAAAACGGTATGTATTGGGCTTGGCAAAGTGGTTACATCAACTGGAAAATAGAAGGCACAAGTAAGAGTTGTGCCACGCGTAAACAACAATTTGCGTTTCATATTGGCGGATACCAAGCCAAACAAAATGCATTGAGAACCGTTCGGCTGCCTTATCCTGCCAATTCCAAAAACATTTTACATATCGACTTCGCCTATTTTTTTGATGAAGTTTCCTTGAAGGAGATAAACAGCGTCCAAATCCCAGGTAATGCGGCGATCCAATTGGCCGATTTATTTACCAAAACATGTTGGCTAGAATGAAACATCGATTCTACATATTCGGAATTTGCGGAATGCTTGTATTGTTTGGGTTTACTGCCTACACTACTACTCCATTGCCTATTTCTATACCCAAACTTTGGCCCAAACCCTACTATGATTTCAAACAAAATCCGCCAACCGTTGAGGGTTTTGAGTTGGGACGCAAACTCTTTTACGATCCAATTTTATCAAAAGATTCTACCGTTTCATGTGCCACCTGCCACTTTCAAGCCACGGGTTTTGCCCATACCGATCACGAATTGAGTCACGGTATTGAAGGCAAAATTGGCAATCGGAATGCTTTGTCCTTGCAAAATCTAATTTGGTCCAAATCGTTCATGTGGGATGGCGGCGTAAATCACCTAGATGTGCAAGCGCTTAATCCAATCACAAATCCACTAGAAATGGATGAAACCATACCGCATGTACTTCAAAAACTCCAAGCCGACGCACAGTATCCCGGCTTATTTTCAAAGGCATTTGGCAGCTCCAAAATTACAGGACAACTGTTGCTCAAAGCCTTGTCACAGTTTATAATCCAGCTCAATTCTTGCAATGCCAAATACGACAAAGTGATGCGCCAAGAAGCCGTGTTTACTGCACAAGAAGAAAATGGATATCAGCTATTTAAACAAAAATGCAGCAGTTGCCACCAAGAGCCTTTGTTTAACAGCCATTCATTTGAGCATAACGGCTTGGCATTAGATCCCTATTTACATGATTTGGGCCGAATGAAAATTACAGGAAATCCTGCCGACTCATTGCGCTTCAAAGTTCCTAGTTTGCGCAATTGTCAATTTACGGCGCCTTATATGCACGATGGAAGATTTAAAACCTTGACCGAAGTGGTTAAGCATTACAACACCCTAACAACCAATTCTCATTTGTCAAAACAATTACAAATACCACTCCATTTGAGCGATAATGAACGCGTAGATTTGGTGGCTTTTTTGAAAACATTGAGCGACCCAGAGTTTTTATTTAACCCTAAATATGCCTATAGGCATTAATGAGCCGCAAGAATTTATAAAAAATGGCGTCTATTAAAAAGCGTTGTGGTTTTATAACCTGTAGTTTCTATTTCTAATTCACATAAATAAGTAAATTTATACCCCATAATTCATTCAAAATCAACTATGAAAAAAATCACCTTACTTGCACTCAGTTTATTTTTTACGGTATCAGCAATGGCTCAAGAGCTGTATGATATGAATACCATTCAAGACATTCGCATTGTATTTGCCCAAAGCAATTGGGACGCCTTGTTGGACGCCCAAGCCGCAACAACCGAAGATTATATTCCCGCAGTATCGGTGAGCATAAACGGAACCACCTTTTATAATGTGGGCGTAAAATACAAGGGAAACAGTACCTACAATCCCAACCAAACCAAAAATCCGTTTCACATTGAATTGGATACCTATGTAAACCAAGATTACCAAGGGTATACTGACATCAAACTGAGTAATGTAGCCAAAGACCCATCGTTTTTACGTGAAGTACTTTCTTATTCGATTCTGCGCCAATACATGCATGCCCCGCTTTCTAATTATGCCAACGTCTATGTGAATGGAAACTTGATGGGCTTGTACGTCAGTTCAGAATCGATATCCAAGAAATTTGTAGACAAACATTTTTACTCCAATACCAATGCATTTTTTAAATGCAACCCCATTGGTGGAGCAGGCCCGGGCGGGAACAGTTTCCCCAACTTGGCTTATTTGGGAGCCAATGCGGCCAGTTATGCCTCGTCCTACGAAATGAATTCCTTGACCGGTTGGGACGATTTAATCAACCTAACGAATACCTTATCCAATAATGTGGCCAACATCGAAACGATTTTGGATGTGGATCGCGCTTTGTGGATGTTGGCTTTTGACAATGCCCTAGTGAATTTGGACAGTTATTTAGGTACCTTCAAGCAAAATTATTACCTCTACAAAGACAATAACGGCCGATTTAATCCAGTAGTTTGGGATTTAAACATGTCATTTGGCGTGTTTTCGCAAACCGGAACTATTGGTTTAAATACCACTACCCTAAAAAAACAAATGACGCATTTGTTGCACAATGCCGATGCAGCCTGGCCTTTGGTGCAAAAACTCTTGGGCGTTCCTAAATACAAACGCATGTACTTGGCGCATTTTAGCACCATCATGAACGAGAACTTTGCCAGCGGAACCTATGCGACACAAGCACAAAGCTTGCAATCTTTGATCAGCAGCTCGGTGCAAAGCGATCCGTATAAATTTTATTCGTTTACTCAATTTCAAAACAACATCAATACCGATGTTACAGGTGGCATGGACAATGCTCCCGGAATCACCAATTTAATGAACGGACGAACCACTTATTTGGCTGGTCTAGCAGATTTTACCAATACCAAACCAAGCATTAGCAATGTTGGTCCGGTAATCGCAACACCTTTATTAACTACCGAGGCATACATTCATGCAACAGTAACCAATACCAACGCCAATGCGGTGTATTTGGGCTATCGTGCAAGTATTGAATTGCCGTTTACCAAAGTATTGATGTATGATGATGGCGCACACCAAGACGGGGCCGCTGGTGATAATGTATACGGTGCGGCCATGAACATGAGTAACATTTATATGCAATATTACATCTATGCAGAAAACAACAACGTAGGTAAATTTTCTCCCGAACGGGCCGAACATGAATTTTATACGTTACATGCGGGCTATCCCACCATCAACCCCGGCGATTTGGTAATCAACGAATTGATGGCGCAAAATACCGCAACAGTAACGGATCCATTTGGAGATTACGCCGACTGGATTGAATTGTACAACACTACGAATACTACCTTGAGCTTGGATAATTTATTCATGAGTGACAGCAACACCAACCTTATCAAATGGCGTTTTCCCAGCGGAATCACCATGGCACCTCATTCCTATTTAATAGTTTGGGCAGATCAAGATGTAACCCAAGAAGGCTTGCATGCCGATTTTAAATTATCCTCTACTGGCGAAAGCGTTTACCTTTCCTATGCCAACGGGACCATAATCGAAACAGTTGATTATGGTATCCAAACGGCCGATATGGGCTATGCCCGAATCCCGAATGGCACTGGAAACTTTGTGATTCAAAGCCCAACCTTCAATGGCAACAACGAAGCGTTAGGTGCCAACGCGCAAGACTGGGCGTCAATGATTAGAATATACCCTAATCCCACGCACGATGTCATTTCCATTAGCTCTGATTTATTTGGTATTCAAACCATTGCGGTGTATAATTTACAAGGGCAACGCTTATTAGAAAAACAACTTGATTCAAAGCTCAATGCGACTATTGATATACAGTCCTTATCCAATGGAATGTATTTGGTGGAACTCAACAAATCGATTAAAATTAAAATCATAAAAAACTAAGATGAAAAAAATCACGCTTATTGCCGCTGTTGTATGCATTCAATTGGCAACAGCCCAAACCAATCCCATCATCACCAAATGGTTGCGCAACACGACCGGGATTACGGGTCGTCATTATGTTTCGGGCAATTCAACGCCTATCAACGATGCGGTGTTGGCCAATGTACAAAGCGTGCAATACAGCGCCAATTGGGTATACATGAGTACCAATGGCATTCCGTCCTACATAACGGGTCCATTTCTTGATGGAAATCCCTCATTGGCTTCGGCACAAAATGCAATTTTTAAGCTGCCATTGGTTCCGCAACAGAATACGGGTACCTTGAGTCCTACAACTGGAGGTAATATTGGTCAATTTATAAATGGAGTGGCCTTGTTTGATTACCGCGATGGAGTAGCTTGGAATGCAAACACCAATTCCTTGTGTGGTCCACTGCCCGGTATGTCGCAATGTCCTGGCGGTCCAGGCACGACTCAAGCTTGGAACCGAGATGCCGTATTGGCTGAAAAAGGAGGATTTGATTGCGCCAAAGCGCATCCGGCAAACGGCAATTACCATCACCACCAAAACCCAAGTGCGTTTAATTTAGACTTAGTTGTGATTTCAACGGTTTGTAACTTGTATCCTGCCGATGGATTATACGTAATCAACTCCAATGAACATTCGCCATTAATTGGATTTGCTGCTGATGGATTTCCGATTTACGGTGCCTATGGCTATGCCAATACCGATGGAACAGGAGGAATTACCCGCATGAAATCAAGTTACCAATTGCGCAACATGAGCACACGCAACACTTCGCCAACAGGAGCAACAGTAGCCAGTGGACCAGCAGTGAGTACGCAATATCCTTTGGGCTATTTTAAAGAAGATTATGAATTTGTAGCACATCCATCAGATCCAAGCTACCTCGATGTTCACAATGGTCGTTTTTGCATTACGCCCGATTACCCCAATGGCATTTATGCCTATTTTACCACAGTTGATGCCAACCACAATTCGGCATATCCTTATGCGGTTGGTCCTACATTTTATGGTGTAAAAAGTGCTACCAAAGTAACCAGCATAACAGAGACAACCACTACATATAATCCAGCTTTGGCTTCCACTGCATTTGATTGGCAAGAAAAAGACATCTTGGTTTATCCCAACCCTGCGAGTGATTTTATCGCAGTACAACTCAATCCATTAATTAGTGCCAATCAAACCGTAGAGTTAATCGATACATTGGGCAGAGTAATCGCCTCAACCCAAGTGGTTCAAGGAAGTACGCTTTGTTATTTTGAAACCGACAATTTATACAACGGCATTTACTTTGTGCGACTGCCAGAAGCTAAAAATCCTGTCAGTGTAAAAGTGATCATCAGTAAATAAAAAAACACCCTTCGGGGTGTTTTTATTTTTTATTAGAAAGCTACATTCCATTTAGGCAAGCTTCCAAATTCATTCAGGTAATTCTGGAGAATTTGTCCTTCCACATACGTAGGAATTACTTTGTGTTTGCCGCCAAAGGTTTCAAACCAATGTACTTCAAGCGCTTCTATTTTTTCTAGTTTCATTTGGCTGGGCCAAGAATATTTGCGGCCTGTTTTGGCAAATTGATGTCCGTTGACAATCTTGTCATATAAGCCCCCATTTTTACTTTTTAGCGTACCATCATTTTGTACGGTTCCGGTTGATCCGACCATAATCAATTGCTTCTCCTCGCCTTTGCATTCGTAAACAAGAAAAACACCACTGCCTTCCGTTGCATTGCATTGGGTTTCTAATTGGTCATCAGGCGTAAATAAAAAATGATTGGTCGACTTGTATTTTGTGAGTTCTTTGTACATAGATTTTTTTCGTGAATTAAAAAAAATAGCCCTATCTAACTAGGGCTATCATAGATTATGATTGAGGATAAATTATCCCATAATTTCTTTTACTTTTTTGCCAATTTCGGCAGGAGAATCAACTACGTGAATGCCATTCTCACGCATGATGCGTTTTTTGGCTTCAGCTGTATCATCAGATCCACCTACAATAGCCCCTGCATGTCCCATGGTTCTTCCTTTTGGAGCAGTTTCTCCGGCAATGAACCCAACAACAGGTTTGCGGTTTCCATCGGCTTTGATCCATTTGGCCGCATCCGCTTCCAATTGACCACCAATTTCACCAATCATCACAATGCATTTGGTTTCAGGATCGTTCATTAATAATTCCACCGCTTGTTTGGTTGTAGTTCCAATAATAGGATCTCCACCAATTCCAATGGCTGTGGTGATTCCCATTCCTTGTTTTACCACTTGGTCAGCGGCTTCGTAAGTTAAGGTTCCAGATTTGGATACAATGCCTACTGTTCCTTTTTTGAATACAAATCCGGGCATAATACCCACTTTGGCTTCTCCTGGTGTCATTACACCTGGACAGTTAGGACCAATTAAAGTACAGTTTCTTTCTTTGATGTAGTTGTTGGCACGAATCATATCGGCTACTGGAATTCCTTCAGTGATAGTGATGATTACTTTAATTCCTGCATCAGCCGCTTCCATAATGGCATCAGCTGCAAAAGCGGGTGGTACAAAAATAATAGTCGTATCCGCTCCGGCTTGATCTACGGCATCTTTTACCGTATTAAAAACGGGACGATCCAAATGGGTACTTCCGCCTTTTCCAGGAGTGACCCCTCCTACTACATTGGTTCCGTATTCGATCATTTGCGAAGCGTGAAACGTTCCTTCACTTCCGGTAAACCCTTGAACAATAATTTTTGAATCTTTATTAACTAAAACACTCATGATAGGTTATCTATTTGATTTTAAAAATGCTTGGCAAAAGTAAGGTTTTGACTGTTACTTTTAAAGTTTTTTTTATGGAAATAATTTATGGCAATTGGCTTATTTGATACCCCTTGAATAATTGGTTGTCTTTAATCTCCCAAAAGGCCATAAAGTGTGCCAATAACATTTCCTCACGAGGGTTTTCGACGGTTTTGATGTAGTGTGAATAATACACCGCAATCGTATCGCCTTCTTTGACCAATTGGCTGATGCGCACTTTTGATCGCACATAGGCTTTTCCGAGTTCGGTAGCCAATTCTATAATATCTTGGCGATCCATATTGATGGTGCCTCTACTGCTTCGCCATTCCACTTGAACCTCCGGATGCAAAAAAGTTTCCATCACTTCGGGATTGATCAAAGCATCTGATTTATAAAAATCCATGACAATTTTCTTGACAGACATCTTATTTCAGTTTAGTTAGTATTTCGGGTATGCGTTTGATGTTGGCTAATTGCTTTAGTTTCTCGCGTGATTCTTCGATTGGAGTACCAAAATAAGTTTTGCCTCCTTCTACCGATTTGGTCACGCCGGTTTGTCCAAGTATAACCGCTTTTTCACCAATGGTAATTCCGCTGGTCGTTCCTACTTGTCCCCAAAGCGTTACCTCGTCTTTGATAATTACGCAACCGGCAATTCCAGTTTGGGATGCAATCAAGCATTTTTTCCCAATTACGGTATCGTGACCCACATGCACTTGGTTGTCAATTTTGGTTCCCCAACCAATGGTGGTGTCACCGGTAACTCCTTTATCAATGGTGCAAAGCGCGCCAATGCCAACGTGGTCTTCTATGACAACTCTACCGCCAGAAAGCAATTGATCATATCCTTCCGGACGTTTTTTGTAGTAAAAAGCATCGGCACCCAAAATGGTACCCGCATGGATAATTACGTCATCGCCAATTACGGTGTGATCGTACACCGTTACATTTGAGTGGATTATACAATTACGACCAATTTTTACGTGGTTACCAATAAAACAGTTGGGCTGTATTACCGTTCCTTCGCCAATTTGAGCACTGGCCGAAATGGCTGCTTGGGCCGAAACAAAAGGCATGAAATGACGCGTTAATGTATTGAAATCGCGAAATGGATCATCCGAGATCAACAATGCTTTACCAGCAGGACATTCCACTTCTTTATTGATTAATACAATCGTTGCAGCCGATTGCAAAGCTTTGTCGTAATATTTGGGATGATCGACAAACACGATATCACCAGGTGTAACCACGTGAATTTCGTTCATCCCAAACACCGGAAAATCATCGGCACCCACATAGGAGCAACCAATGATTTCAGCAATTTCTTGTAACGTATGTGTTGTATTGAATTTCATATACTATTCCCACTTTGGGGGTTAGGAAGCTTACTCTTTTACGCGCTCCATGTAATTTCCGGTAGCCGTTTCGATTTTAATTTTATCCCCTTCGTTGATAAATAACGGCACATTTACTTGTGCACCTGTCTCGACAGTAGCCGATTTGGTTGCATTGGTAGCCGTATTTCCTTTTACACCAGGCTCAGCATAAGTAACTACTAATACTACTGAAGCAGGCATATCAACCGATAAAGGCAAATCGGTTTCGGTATTGATGCTCACCATTACGTTTTCACCTTCTTTTAATAATTCTGGAGAATCTAAAATGTCTTTGTTTAAAGAGATTTGCTCAAATGATTCCACATTCATGAAGTGAAACAAATTTCCTTCAGGATATAAAAATTGAAATTTGTGGTTTTCCACACGCACTTCGTCAATTTTGTGTCCCGCTGAAAAGGTATTATCCAATACTTTTCCGTTGGTTAAACTTTTTAGTTTAGTGCGCACAAAAGCAGGACCTTTTCCTGGTTTTACGTGCAAAAATTCGATGATTTTATAAATGTCGTTGTTGTATTTGATACACAATCCGTTTTTGATGTCTGATGTACTTGCCATTTTTTATTTTTTTGATGAGTTGTTGTTGCGAATAACCGATTAAAAAACGAACCGATTTACTCTTTTTATGATTAATAATTTCCTGAATAGCCTTTCATGATTCCGCGAGAAGAATTACGGATAAAATCAAGGATTTCATCGCGCTCTGGCGTAGCTTCCATTTCGGCTTCAATGATGCTTACGGCTTGAGAAGTATTGTAATTCTTTTGGTATAAAATGCGGTAAATGTCTTGAATCTCTCTAATTTTTTCAGTGGTAAATCCTCTGCGACGCAAACCCACCGAGTTAATCCCTACATAAGATAAGGGCTCTTTGGCCGCTTTGGTATAAGGTGGTACGTCTTTACGCACTAATGAGCCTCCAGAAACCATGGCATGATCGCCCACATGAATAAATTGGTGAATGGCTGCCAATCCGCCAATAATGGCAAAATTTCCTACGGTTACGTGACCGGCCAAAGCAACGCCATTTACAATGATGGCATTGTCGCCAATGTGGCAGTCGTGCGCAATGTGTGCTGTAGCCATCACTAAACAATTGTTTCCAATGGTAGTTTGCCCTGAAGCAATGGTGCCTCGGTTGATGGTTACACATTCTCTGATGGTGCAATTGTCGCCAATGATGGCTAACGAATCTTCGCCACCAAATTTTAAATCTTGCGGCACGGCAGAAATTACAGCACCTGGAAAGATGTTGCAATTTTTTCCAATACGCGCCCCTTCCATGATGGTTACGTTGGAACCAATCCAAGTGCCATCGCCAATCACTACATTATTATGAATCGTAGTAAACGGTTCGATTACTACATTTTTGGCAATTTTTGCGCCCGGGTGTACATAAGCTAAAGGTTGATTCATGTGCTGTACTTTTTATTGTTTTTTTGCAATTTGCGCCATCAATTCGGCTTCGGCAACCAATTTACCGTTGGCATAGGCGTTGGCTTGCATGTGGCAAATGCCGCGACGTATGGGAGTAATGAGTTCACATTTGAATATCAACGTATCTCCAGGAAGCACTTTGTGTTTGAATTTTACATTGTCAATTTTCATGAAAAAAGTCAAGTAATTTTCAGGATCTGGCACCGTGCTTAACACTAAAATTCCGCCGGTTTGCGCCATGGCTTCTACGATTAAGACACCAGGCATTACGGGTGCATTAGGAAAATGCCCAACAAAGAACGGCTCGTTCATGGTTACATTTTTCAAACCTACCACGTGAGATTCTGATAATTCGAAGATTTTGTCCACCAATAAAAAAGGCGGACGGTGCGGCAACATAGCCATGATTTTGTGGATATCCATGAGC
>JAGNTC010000054.1 GCA_017987725.1 Flavobacterium sp. | reverse complement strand
GATGGCAAAAAAATGATTGTGGATTCAAAAGTGTCACTCACGGCTTATGAAAAATACGCCAATGAAGAAGACAGCAACCTGAAAGCAAGCTATTTAAAAGAACACGTGAATTCCATACGCCGACACGTAGAGCAATTGGGCGACAAAAACTACCATGACTTATACCAAATTGAAAGCCCCGATTTTGTATTGTTGTTTATCCCCATTGAATCGGCCTTTGCAACAGCCTTGAACGACGACACCACTTTGTACAACAAGGCATTTGAAAAAAACATTGTAATTGTCACGCCTTCTACCCTCTTGGCTACTTTGCGCACCATCGACAGCATGTGGGCCAATCAAAAGCAGCAAGAAAACGCATTTGAAATTGCCCGTCAAGCCGGAGCATTGTATGATAAATTTGAAGGATTTGTAACTGATTTGCTTCGAATTGGGAAAAAAATTGACGAAAGCAAATCAGAGTACGAGGGCGCCATGAATAAACTGCGTGATGGAAAAGGAAACCTGATAACTAGCGTAGAAAAATTGAAAAAAATGGGGGCCAAAGCCAAAAAATCATTACCCGAACAGTTGCTGAAAGAAATTGAACAAACGAGTGAAGAATAATTCACTATTTTACACGTTTGCTTGGTATTTTTATTATTTTTGGACACTTAGTTTTTAATATGTTACACAAAATTAGTCTCTTATTTGCTGTTTTATTTTTGGTTTACGCCTGTAGCCAAGAAGACACCGACTATGTTGATTTAGAAGGGGCTAAAAATGGGGGAACTGTAACGGCTCCCGTACTCTTTGATTTTAGTCAAGTGCCGTTGTCCAAATTATCTGATTATCATTTTTTTGTTGGCCCCTTAAAAAACCAATCCCCTGCATACAAAGTATTGCCTTATGAACCCGCTAGTTCCCTCTTCTCGGATTATGCACACAAAAAGCGGTTTGTTTGGATGCCTAAAAACACAAAAGCGAGCTACAATGGTGACGACAATGTGTTGGAATTTCCGGTTGGTGCTGTATTGATTAAAACCTTTTACTACGACAATGTTCTGCCATCCAATACCACAAAAATAATTGAAACACGCTTGTTGATTCGCAAAAATGACGGCTGGCATTTGTATGATTACATTTGGAATGAGGAACAAACGGAAGCTTTTTTAGATTTTGATGGAAACGGGGTTTTTGTTCCCGTTACTTGGTCAGAAAATGGAACAACGAAGAGTACAACCTATAAAATACCTTCACAAACCGAGTGCATCACCTGTCACAAAATAAACATCAATCAGACCGCGAATGGAGAAAAACATACGCCCATCGGTCCAAAACCTCAGAATTTAAACACCAATTACACCTACGGAACATTTACGCGTAACCAACTCACCCAATGGAAAAAAATGGGTTACATCAACAATACGTTACCTGCTACAAACACAATTTATTCTGCAGTGGATTGGCGAGACACCAGTAAACCACTAGGTTTACGTGCCCGTTCTTATCTAGACATTAATTGTGCGCACTGTCATCGTGTAGGTGGTCACTGTGATTATGTTCCCCAACGTTTTAACTTCAGTAATACTGATACCTACACGCTAGGTATTTGTTTGCCACCACTTTTTCAAGTACCTGATAATCCTTATGTAATTCATGCCGGTGATGCCGATCACTCTGAACTCATTTATAGAATAAATACAAATGAAGGCTCTGAAATGATGCCTATAATTGGCCGAACACTCATACATGAAGAAGGGGTTCAGCTTGTAAAAGATTGGATCAACAGCATGAACACCACATGTCCATAATAACACCCAACCATAACCATTACACATTTAAATTATGAAAAAACTGTACATTATTTGCTCATTACTTGGTAGCTCAACTCTTTTATTAGCCCAAGGAATTACATTCACACCTTTTACTTTTGGTGGCACTTCAAACATTTGTTGTGTAGCCGACATGAACCACGACTTCTTAGATGATGTGGTTACTGTTTCGTCTAACACCGTTCGCGTGTACACACAAAAAACCGATGGTACTTTTGAAACAGCAACCATTCCATTAAGCAGCCAAGTGAGCATTGCTGATTGGAGTATTGCAGCCGCAGATTATGATCGTAATGGTTTTTCCGACATCGTGCTTGGAAACGGCAGTCGTGTGACTCTATTAAAGGCCAGTGACGATGGAACTACTTATTCTATTGTAGCTTACCCGCAAAATATATTTACTCAACGTACCAATTTTGTGGACATCAATAACGATGGTCATTTGGACTTGTGGGCATGTCATGATGTGAATCAAAACCACCCATATCGAAATGATGGAAATGGAAATTTGGTATTTGATTATTCATTATTCCCTACAAGCAACGAAGGAGGAAATTATGCAACAATATGGACTGACTATGATAACGATGGCGATATAGACATGTATGAAGCCAAATGTCGTGGTGGAGCGCCTATTGGTGATGCAAGAAGAATTAATCTTTTGTACCAAAATGACGGAAATGGAACCTATACCGATGTAGCGCCTTTGGCAGGTGTGAATGATGGTGCACAATCCTGGTCGACTGCAGCGGAAGATTTTGATAACGATGGTGATATTGATTTTTTACTTTCCAATATTTCAGACCAAAATCGCATGTACCAAAACAATGGAGATGGCACTTTTACAGACGTTTACAGCACAACTGGAATCGCTGCTCAAGTAGGTTCTTGGGAATTACAAGCAGCTGATTTCAACAACGATGGTTATGTAGATTTCTTTTGGCAAAACGGTAAAGAATTGTACATGAACAATGGCGACATGACCTTTACAGGCTATGATTTACCTTTTAGCGAAGGAGCTCTTGGTGACTTGAACAACGATGGATTCTTAGACGTTCAAATGGGTTCAAAAATATACTTCAACAGTGGGAACCCAAACAAGTGGTTAAAAGTACAATTAGAAGGTGTAGAAAGTAACATACACGGTATCGCAGCACGAGTAGAAATCTATGGAGCTTGGGGTAAACAAATTCGTGAAATTAGAAGCGGACAAGGGTTTAGCCACATGAGCACAATGAATGCCCATTTTGGTATTGGAACAGCAAGTGGAATTGACAAAGTAATTGTACGTTGGCCTTCAGGGGTGGTTGATGAAATCTTGAATGTTTCAAGTAACCAATCGCTTACCGTTGTAGAAGGAGCCTTCCCATTAAGCACAAACAACCCAACAACTACAAGCTTGCGTTTGGCACCAAATCCTGCAAAAGAAATAGTTCATGTAAGCGCATCAGCAGGTACCGAACTAACTAGCTACCAAATTGTTGATTTGAGTGGAAGAACGGTTGCAAATGACGTGTTAGTGAATCAAACCATCCAAGTAAGCGCACTTTCAAATGGCACGTATTTTATACAACTTACAGACAAACAAGGAAATCGATACACAGAGAAGTTTATCAAAAACTAACCTCTAAATTATCTAAAAGCAAAAGGACTGTTTTACAACAGTCCTTTTTTTTATTGTTTAATGAATTTGATAAATGAGTTAGCCGTTTCGGACTGGGTTTGGATGATATAAACTCCGCTTGCGAATGAGCTTACATCTACGTCCAATGTATTTGCTGTGGTAGTTTGCACTACTAATTCTTGCCCTAAACTCGAAAAAATGCGTACGGTTCCAATTGGATATTGACTTCTCAATTCCATCTGCGATAGAACCGGATTAGGCGAAACGTGTACCGTTTGGCTAAAAGCAAATGAAGATGTTGGCAAATTGCCGCTGGTATTTGCCACCCAGCTCGAGGCAAGGGCGTTGTCTAAACTGGTTGAGATGAGTTGCAAATAAGCGCCATTACCATCGGCATCAGGCCAAGGTGCAGCGTCATCATAGGTCACTTCGTCGATGGTGTTTCCAAATGCGTCTGCAAGAATGAGTTTCTCAGAGCTATTGGCTAAGTTTCTGTAAAACTGTCCAAAGGCAGTGCTGCCATATATACTTTGAAAAACAGTAGGATTACTTGCCAAATAAATGCGTTGGTTGGCCGCAATTGTACTATTGGCAGGAAATTGATACGAAAAACCAAGTTCCTTAAAATAGATACCCGTTAGCGTTACAGTTTGGTTGCTAGCATTGGTAATTTCGATAAACTCTTGGTCGTCGCTAATGGGGTATGTAGCCGAAACCTGTGGATTATAATGAATACGGCTAATGACCAAATTGGGCACTGTTACGTTGGTACAAGCGTCAAACGAGCCCAACTGACTGTTAATCCAATTGATTCGGTTGTATAAAAACAACTTCATGTTTTCAATCTCTAAAGCATGATCCGGAATAGTGCCCCAACGCGTATGCTCACGCACTACCGCTTCGCTTATTTGCGCAACAATAGCATCAATGTAAGCAACCAAATTGTTGTGCTTGAGTGGCTGCCCTGCTTGTGTCAATTGATTCCAACGTTTGGCAAAATAACAGCGAAAGGTTGGGTTATTGAACAAATCGGTCCAAAATTTAGCCCCCTCATTACCCCCATCCGAAAATTGCCAGACATCATATTTACTTCGGTCGTATCCCCACTGAAAAAGATCGTTACCATAAGTAAGGTTAAAATCCCAAACAGGACCTGCACGCAATTTACCTCCTTTGTCTTTGTGAAAATAGGTGCTAAATTGATACCCATCGGCATTAGAGCCCAACTCGGTACTAATCATATAATCAACAAACGAAGGAATGTCAATAATGGAAGGAAACCCATTGGCAATACTGGTATTATTAAAGCCCGCTTGAACTCCCAAATTTAGAAACTGGTTTTTAATGTAATTTTTTTGAGGATTTACCATTTCATCCGGCTCTGGTGTATCGTATATAAAATCTACTCCTCCAGCATACGATGACATTTGCCAGGCGACGGGATCTCCTCCAGTAGTTTTATCCGATTTTACAATATACCCACCCGTTATATTGGGTGCTGTTGTAGCTGTGGGCAAAAGGTCCGAAATATCTACCCGATTGCCGTCGACTTTAATTTTTTCCTGCAACACATACAAACCACGGTAATCGCCGTTGATGACAAGTTCACAAAATTGTGTGCGCGGCGCATAATTACCCATTTGTTGAGATAAATTATAGGATAAATAATCGCGAATTAATGAAGGATCAAAAGCCAACCCATTCAAAATCCAATCGTTTTCTTTGGGCATCCCCAGTAAACTGATGTTATTATTGCTCAGGTTATCGGCCAATAAAGTAGTAAATCCATACCCTTTTTTGTCGGTTGCTTGAGAGGAAGAACCCCTAATTTCAATTGAAATTCGTCCGTTGTAATTTAAAAATTCGGGAGTTGCTACATCCGTTAGGTAATTTCGAGCTCCATTTGGACGAGAAATGATTTGCATATTGGCTAAAATACGTGGATCATCTAAAATCTCCGATGGCTGATTGGTTTGAGTATTTAGATCGGTAGTAATGATAACAATAGGTAAATTGCTGTCGGTGAGGATTTGCGCCTGCACAACAGGAAACGTACAACATAAAACAAAAGAAACAATAATTACCTTGAGTTGTAATTTCATACAGAAAAATTTGAGCCAAATATAATGAACTTGAGTCATTAAAAGTAAGTTGACTGTAGATTAACGAATAAAACAAAAATTGAACTTTGGTTGTTTTTTTGTTAAAAAAATCCCAATCGTTAAATTGGGATTATACCTTACTTACTCAAATACATCTTACGTCGACTGTAAAGCTCATAAAACTGATCGTCTTTCAAGTCATCAATAAATAAAATGCTCTCTCCTGTTGATTTCATTTCTGGTCCGAGCGCTTTGTTGACATTCGGGAATTTGCTGAATGAAAACACGGGCTGCTTGATTGCATAACCTTTGAGCTGCGGATTGAAGGTAAAATCGGTTACTTTTTTCTCGCCCAACATCACTTTAGTCGCATAATTCACATAGGGTTCTCCATACGCTTTCGCTATAAAAGGCACAGTTCTCGAGGCACGTGGATTGGCTTCAATTATGTACACAATGTCATTTTTTACGGCAAATTGTATGTTAATCAAACCAACTGTGCGCAAAGCCAACGCAATTTTTTTGGTGTGGTCTTTGATTTGTTGCATCACAAATTCACCCAAATTAAAGGGAGGCAAAGTGGCATTGGAGTCGCCCGAGTGAATTCCACAAGGCTCAATGTGCTCCATGATTCCAATGATATATACGTTTTCTCCGTCGCAAATGGCGTCGGCTTCGGCTTCGATAGCGCCGTCTAAATAGTGGTCAAGCAACAATTTGTTGCCCGGAATATTTTTGAGCAAATCGATCACGTGCTCTTCCAGTTCTTGTTTGTTGATGACAATTTTCATGCCTTGACCACCCAACACATAAGACGGCCTTACTAATAATGGAAAATCGAGTACATCAGCCAATTGCGAAGCTTGTTCGGCATTTTCGGCTACCCCAAATTGCGGGAATGGAATTTGTAATTCGGTTAACAACTCCGAAAAACGGCCTCGGTCTTCAGCCAAATCCAAGGCATCAAAGCTGGTGCCTAATATTTTAATGCCATAACGATCTAGCTTTTCGGCCAATTTTAAAGCAGTTTGTCCACCCAACTGAACGATTACGCCTTCAGGTTTTTCGTGGCGAATGATGTCGTAAATGTGTTCCCAAAATACGGGCTCAAAGTACAATTTATCGGCGGTATCAAAATCCGTCGAAACCGTTTCTGGATTACAGTTGATCATGATGGTCTCGTAACCACATTCTTTGGCCGCCAATACACCGTGCACACATGAATAATCAAACTCAATGCCTTGCCCAATGCGGTTTGGTCCTGAGCCCAATACCACAATTTTTTTCTTATCCGTTACAAGGCTTTCATTGTCTACATAGCGTTGGCCGCTAGCGGTTTCAATTTCGGCCTCAAAAGTGGAATAGTAATACGGTGTCTTTGCGGTAAACTCAGCGGCGCAGGTATCTACCAATTTATAGACGCGATTGATGTTTTGCTCGGAACGCAAATTATACACTTGGCTTTCTAAACAGCCTAGCATGTGTGCAATTTGACGGTCGGCATAGCCTTTTTGTTTGGCTTCCAACAACAGTTCTTTGGGTAGCGAGTCTACCTTGTATTTTGAAATTTCTTTTTGCAAATGAAAGAGTTCTTCGTATTGCTTTAAGAACCACATATCAATGCGGGTAATTTCATGAATGCGCGCCAATGGTATTCCCATTTGAATGGCATCATAAATCACAAACACGCGGTCCCAGCTGGCGTGGGTCAATTTTTCAATGATTTGTTCGTAGTTGGTGTAGCCTTTGCCGTCGGCACCCAAACCGTTTCGTTTGATTTCGAGCGACTGGGTAGCTTTGTGCAAAGCTTCTTGAAACGATCGGCCAATGCCCATCACCTCGCCTACCGATTTCATTTGCAATCCTAATGTAGTGTCTGATCCTTCAAATTTATCAAAGTTCCAACGTGGAATTTTTACAATTACGTAATCTAAGGTAGGCTCAAACAAGGCCGATGTCGATTTGGTAATTTGATTTTGCAACTCGTCTAAGTGATAGCCTAGCGCCAATTTGGAGGCAATCTTAGCAATAGGATACCCAGTTGCTTTTGAGGCCAAAGCCGATGATCGAGAAACCCGTGGATTGATCTCGATGGCTACAATGTCTTCGCGTTCGTCGGGCGAAACAGCAAACTGCACGTTACAACCGCCGGCAAAATTTCCAATGCTGCGCATCATCAAAATAGCCATGTCACGCATTTTTTGAAAGGTGGTGTCTGATAAGGTCATGGCCGGCGCCACGGTAATCGAATCTCCCGTGTGGATACCCATTGGGTCCATATTTTCTATAGAACAAATGATGACAACGTTGTCATTTTTGTCGCGCAACAATTCCAATTCGTATTCTTTCCAGCCCAACAAGGCTTTGTCAATTAATACCTCGTGTATGGGTGATGCTTCTAAACCTCGGGTAAGCAAATCGTCAAAGTCTTCTTTTTTGTGTACGAAAGCAGCGCCTGTTCCGCCCAAAGTAAACGACGGACGAATCACTAAGGGAAAACCAAATTCTTGGGCAATTTCTTTTCCTTTCAAGAAGGAAGTCGCTGTTTTGGCCGGAGCGGTAGGCACGTTTATTTTGTGGAGCAATTGCTTGAACTGTTCGCGGTCTTCAGTAATGTTGATGGCATTGATGTCTACTCCAATTAGGCGTACGTTAAAATCGGCCCAAATGCCTTTTTCATCGGCTTCCAAACATAAATTCAAAGCGGTTTGTCCACCCATGGTAGGCAAAACGGCATCGATTTGCGGATGCGCTTTCAGGATTTCAATGATCGATTTGGTGGTAAGTGGTTTTAAATACACGTGATCGGCCATGGAAGGATCCGTCATGATGGTAGCCGGATTGGAGTTGATGAGGATCACCTCGATTCCTTCTTCGCGGATAGATCGAGCGGCTTGTGAACCGGCATAATCAAATTCGCACGCTTGTCCAATTACGATAGGCCCTGAACCTATGATTAAAACCGATTTGATGGAAGTGTCTTTTGGCATTGTATGGTAGTCGTTTAGTGTGTTGTATTCTGTATAGCCCCGATGGAAGTGAAAATCCTTTTTATTTTTTTCTAATTCCTCTTATTTAATGCTCTTGGCTAAAAATAAAAAGATTGAAACGAACAGCGGGAAATGGCTTCAAAAAATTATTAAAATTTATGAACAGGATATAAAAAAAGCCGTTACTGAAAATTAGTAACGGCTTATCTTGATTAATTCCTAATCATTATTTTTTGTGTCTTGGTTCAGAAGAAACAGTCAATTTATGTCTTCCTTTTGCTCTACGACGAGCAAGCACTTTTCTACCATTAGCAGAAGCCATTCTGTCCATAAATCCGTGCTTATTTCTTCTTTTTCTTTTCGATGGTTGAAACGTTCTTTTGCTCATTGCTTTGTATCTTTAAAATGGTATTGTTTATCTGAGTGAACAGTTTTAAAAGTGCTTCTTGTAAAACCGAGTGCAAATATACAAAGTCTTTTTTTTCTAGCAAGTGGTTTAATAAAAATATTTTCAAATCCTTTTGCTATATTTGCTAGCACTAAATTACACTCACTATGTACCCAAAAATTTTAAAACTCATTCTTGCTGTATTACTTGTAATTACAGGAGTTTGGCAACTAACTGAAAGCAATACTGGAAACGGTATTTTCTTATTTTTCTTGAGCATTTTTCCCGTTTTCTTATATTTTAAAAACGAATTTATTTTGTTGGCCTTTTTAAAGCTTCGCAAACAGGATTTTGCTGGCGCTCAAAAATGGCTTTCCAAAATTAAAAACCCGGAATCGGCATTGGTGCGCAAACAACAAGGTTACTTTAACTACTTGCATGGCATCATGCTTTCACAAACCAATTTGACCCAAGCCGAACGCTACTTCAAAAAAGCCATCGAATTGGGCTTAAGCATGGACATGGACTTGGCCGTGGCGAAACTCAACCTGGCTGGTGTAGCGCTAACGCGTCGTCGTAAACTTGAAGCAACTAACTTGTTGAACGAGGCTAAAAAGCTAGACAAACAAGGCATGCTGAAGGAGCAAATTACGATGATGAAAGAGCAGATGAAGAAGATTTAATTTTTGTTTCAGGTTTAAAGGCTGACGCCTTGTTTAAAGTTTCAAGTTTAAAGTTTCAGGTTGTACTAGTATACTAAGAACAAAAATAATTTAGTGAATAGTATATAACATTTGATCTAAGAAAGAACGTGAAACTTGACTCGAGTTCCGAAGCTTCGGAACGAACAGATGAAGCGAAGCGGAATAAACCTGAAACAAAAATAATGGCGCTAGCCGAACTATATCTTTATCCCCGGCGGCAATAAATCTCTGTATTGAGTATTTTTCCTAAAAAACAAAGCGATTTTTGGAAAAATTGGCACCACTTTTAGCTTGCGTTCGTAGGCAATTTCCATAATCATTTTAAGGAGTTCTGCGATGAATTCTTCGTCGGCAAATCCTTCTGGCATTTGAATTTTGGTCAAGAAAATTTTGCGTTCCTGAAAGGAATATTCTACTGTAATTAGCCCCTGCTCTACCGTGGTTTCAAATTGGCGAGCAAAGGTATTGTCCTTAATTTCAATCGTATTTTTTTGATCCATATTAGTTGTGGTGCATGGGCACTTCGATTAATAATAAAGTGGCAGCAGCCGTGGTTGTGATTTCTATTGAGTCAGCAGTCGTTATTTCGGCAGCATCCCGTTTTCCAAGTTTATGGTCATGAAGCATTACTTCGCCATCAATCACAAACAAATACAACCCATTTCCTGCAATTTTTGTTTTGTATGGTATCGGTTGATTGGCATCAAAAATACCCATACTAAAAAAGCAATCTTGGTAAATCCAAATTGATCCCTCGAAGGGTTGCGTATTTGGCGATATAACTGTAACCCATTCATTTTTTTTGCTTTCTTGATCAAATGCCTTTTGATCGTAACGCGGCGTTACATTTTTTTGGTTGGGAAACACCCAAATTTGAAGTGTTTTGGCTATTTCGGTTGAACTGGCATTCATCTCCGAGTGTTGAATTCCAGTACCGGCACTCATCACTTGCACTTCACCATAACTCACTACTTTTTCATTGCCCATACTGTCTCGGTGACGCAACCCACCAGCCAAAGGAATCGTAATGATTTCCATGTTGTCGTGCGGATGCGTGCCAAAACCCATACCTGGCGCAATGGTGTCGTCGTTTAATACACGCAACATCCCAAATTGAATGTTGTCGGGATTGAAATAATTGGCAAACGAAAAAGAAAAATTAGCCTTCAACCAACCGTGATCGGCAGTACCGCGTGCTAGGGCTTTTCTGACTTGTATATTCATATTTACATCCTATTTTTTTGCAAAAAAGCAGCTAAAACTGCACCTTTTGAGGCGGCAAATTTCGGCTTTTTAATTGAGATTTCCGGCACACCTTGCGTTAAAAAGCAAATTGAGATAACTGAAAAGTCAGTCACGTACAACTTTGCTCTTTTAAATTGAATCCACTTTCAAAATATACACCGCAACACGGATACTAATTTGAGATTTTGTAAGTTTATGCCTTTAATACGATTTTACCTATTATGAAAAAATTCCCCTTCCCTGTTTGGATTGCTGTTGTGTTTGTTTGCGCGTTGTTTTTGATTTTTGCCACCTCGGTTGAGCAGAAAAACAAAATCACCCGAGAGGGAACTCCCCAATTTTTTCCAGCTAAAATTGATTTTGCCGGCGAAGAAACTCCGCTTCAACTTACGGATGTGCGGGAACGTTTGGATCGCGAGCTGTTGGTAAATGCTAATCTGGACGCGAGTACACTATTAATCATCAAAAGAGCCAACCGCGTGTTTCCCATCATCGAACCCATCTTACAACGCAAAGGCGTGCCCGACGATTTCAAATATTTGGCGGTAATCGAAAGTGGCTTAGTGCATGCGGTGTCTTCGGCTGGAGCCAGAGGAATTTGGCAGTTCATGCCGCAAACCGCCCGCGAAAAAGGAATGGAAGTAACCG
>JAGNTC010000053.1 GCA_017987725.1 Flavobacterium sp. | reverse complement strand
GGTCAAGTTATGGCAGTTTACCTTGGTTATTCTTGTGATTGATTTGATGCAGCTTTTCACAGAGAATACAGGCGGTCATATTGCGCATTTGGCAGGAGCCCTTTTTGGATTTGTGTACATCAAACTCTTGCAACAGGGCACCGATTTGAGTAAAATTGTTTTCCATTTTTTTGATACTTTAGCCGAACTTACAGGTAAAAAACAAAAAACTACTTTTAAAAAAGTGCACAGAACCTATCAACATACAAGCCCAAAACCACAAGCAAAAGTGGTTATCAAAGACAAAACACAACAGCAAATTGACGATATTTTAGATAAAATTAGCCAATCTGGCTATGACAGTCTGAGTACAGAAGAAAAAGAATTTTTATTTAAAGCAGGCAAATAAAACACGGCCCTTTCGCACATATGAAAAACCTTTCGGTGTTTAATAAACTCGTTTTTTTGGCCAATATCGTGCTCACGCTACTTACCGGCGTGGCCTATAGCATGCCCTTTTTAGCACCCAAGTTGTATCCGTTTGTGGCAGTGCTTACCTTGTTTATGCCACTTTTTTTAATACTCAATGGTTTGTTTTTTGTGTATTGGTTGCTTCAACTCAAACGCCACATGATGCTTTCAGGATTGGTGTTGCTTGTTGGGATTACATTCATTACTAAATTTTATAAATTTTCGGAAACCAATTTGGCGGCTTCAGAACATGATTTTGAAGTCATGAGCTACAACGTGCGGCTCTTTAATTTGTTTGATTGGCTCCCAGGCAAAGAGGTTCCAAACACCATCTTGCAGTTTATCAATGAACACAATCCCGATATCTTGTGTATCCAAGAGTATTCAACAGCGGCAAAGATTGATTTAAAGGTCTATCCGTATCACTACATTTCCATGCAAGGCAAACAGATTAAAACAGGCCAAGCTATTTTTTCCAAATTCCCCATTATTGATCAAGGCAATCTTGATTTGCCTGCCAATTCCAATAACAATGTAATTTTTGCCGACATCAAACGCGGGAAAGAAATTGTGAGGGTGTATAACATGCATTTACAATCCATTAAAATTTCACCCGACGTCAATGAGCTGTCCGAGAATATAGAAGTCATCAATCAGCAACGCTCACAGGTGTTATTTAAACGCATCAGCACAGCTTTTCGTCAACAGCAGCAGCAAGCCGAAATCATTCAACAACATAAATCGGCCTGTGAATACCCCATTTTGGTATGTGGTGACATGAATAACAGTCCGTTTTCATATGTGTACCGCAACATCAAAGGAAATTTACAAGATTGTTTTGAAGAGGCGGGGCATGGATTTGGACAGACGTATAAATTTAAATACTACCCTGCCCGCATCGATTATATTTTTGCAGATACTAGATTAAAAGTGAAAAGCTTCCAGAGTTTTTCAGATTTTGTTCAATCCGATCATTATCCTATCCTCACGCGAGTTGCTTTTGAGTAACTACTGGTTTTGTTGTTTGAGGTAATCTAGGGCAAATCGTCCTTCGTTAAATAGTAAATCCAACACACTTAAATTGGGTATAAATCCGTGTTTTTCTGCAAACACTTGTGGATAAACTTCAAATTGGGAATGGTCTTTTTTTCCATTGGCCAAGTACCTAAAATCATGTACATCTTGGCGTTCGTGAAAGTATTCGGTAGTTTTTTCAAATACATATGGCAGTCCCAAACAGCTGAATACGATTTCCATGGCCGCAAAATTCAAATCGAGTAGAAAAGTGGGTTTGTGTTGAAAAATGGGCATTAGTTTGTCTTCGTAGTACTCAAAAAAGGGAGAGGTACGGTAGGCTGCTTCCAGGGATTTATAATGTTGTTTTTGCCAATCAAAAGCCCATTCAATTTTAACATCTTTGGCTACTTGGTGTCGCTCTTTGCTGTGTTTAACGGGAATATTGAGCAATTGCAGCCCATTGGGACTGTAAATATAAGTACGGTTGCGGTTGGTTTGTTTTTGGAAATGATCTTCTACCTCAAATAGAATTCCATCGGCTTGGGCAAGGGCCACAAAATGGCTCACAGACGGAAAATAAGTGGGTAGAAATAACGACTGCATACTTTGTATTTAGCTGTTTTGTTTCTTCTTATTGATCAAATAACTAATGCCAAAATAAGCGGCCAATCCCAACAAGAAAAATTTCAAATAGGAGTAGGGTTCACCCTCGCCATTTACGGTCGTGAATACGCGTTCCCAACGGATTTTATTCAACCCACGGCCATTTGGATCCACACTCAACCAAATGAATACCGGTTTGCCGACGATGTGATTTTCTGGAACAAATCCCCAAAAACGACTGTCTTCAGAGTTGTGACGATTGTCTCCCATCATCCAAAAGTAATTTTGTTGGAAGGTATAAGAAGTAGCAACTTTATCATTGATTTTGATTGTATTGCCTTGAACGTCCAATTTGTTTCCTTCGTATTCTTTGATGATGCGCGCATAAAATGGTATAGTGCGGGCATTAATGGCTACCGTTTTACCGGCCTCTGGAATATAGATTGGTCCATAATTGTCGCGGTTCCAGCTTGTGTTTTGAGGAAACACAGTTGCGTCAGCTTCGTGAGAAATCGCGCGTTCAACTCGAACTACCACAGGATTGTTTTTCAAACGGTCCACTGCATTGGCCGTCAAGGCCGAGAAAATATAGGTATTAGGTGTGCGGTTGTCGATGTAAATGGGATCGGTGATTTGCAATTCCTTTTGCAAATAGGTTTCATCAAAACCGCCTCCATTTGTGGTTACCAAATACGAAAACTGTATGCGTGCACGATCGGGTAACGTCAATGGTTTGTGGTTAATGTATACTTGGCCTTCTTTGATTTCGAGTGAGTCACCCGGAATACCTTGACAACGTTTTACATAGTTTGATTTTTTATCAATGGGCTTGATGGCTTTGCGTTTTGAGGTATCAAAGAATTTATACACTGTATCGACGGGCCAGTTAAACACCACGATGTCGTTGCGGTCTATTTGTTGTAAACCTGGAAAACGAAAATAAGGGAGTTGTGGGTAGTTCGTATACGATTTTTTGTGCATCAAGGGGATGCTGTCGTGTACCATAGGCATTGAAACTGCCGTGAGTGGCGTTCTGGCACCATAGTGAAATTTGCTCACAAACAAGAAATCGCCAATCAGTAATGATTTTTCTAGAGAGGCCGTTGGAATCGTAAAGGGTTGCATGACATAGGTGTGTACGATGGTGGCCACCACTATGGCAAACAACAACGAACTTACAGTGTCCGCGGTTTTATTTACAGGAACTAAACTTCGTTCTGGTTTGTGTTTTAGCGGTTGCGTATAGGCCAAATAGGCGCCATAGATTCCCAAACTAAGAACAGCCAATGCGGTGTCTTTGGTGGAATTGTATCCAAAACTTCGGCAGCTTTCTACCCAAATTACGGGGAACATGATTAAGTTTACAATGGGAACAAACAACAAAATAGTCCACCAAGTGGGTCTATTGAGTATTTTCATAAACTGTATGGCATTATATACAGGAATAAAGGCCTCCCAGGCTTTTCGACCAACGGCCACATACATTTTCCATGTGCCAATTCCGTGAATAAGTTGCAGCAAAGCAAAAAATAGAATCCATTGAATAAGTGTCATATCGTAGTATTTTTAAATTTATTTTTCAAATTGTAGCACGTCTTTCATGCTGAACACGCCTGTTTTTCCGATGATCCACTCGGCAGCAAGTACTGAACCCAAAGCAAATCCTTCGCGGCTGTGAGCCGTGTGTTTGATTTCGATTTGATCGACAGCAGAGTCATAAAAAACCGAGTGCGTACCCGGTACATTTTCGATGCGTTTGGCTGTAATTTCAATTTCATTGGGTTGCGCATCGTGAAGTGCCCAACCGTTTAATTTGGTTAGCTCTACAATGTCGTTGGCTAATGAAATAGCGGTTCCACTGGGAGCGTCCAATTTTTGAGTGTGGTGAATTTCTTCCATGCTCACACGATATTGCGTATGCGGGGCCATCAGTTGAGCCAGTTTTCGATTCAGTTCAAAAAACAAATTGACACCCAAGCTAAAATTAGATCCATACAAGAATGCGGCTTTTTTTTCTTGGCAAAGATCAACCACCTTATTGTAATCATCTAACCAGCCCGTTGTGCCACAAACTACGGGAACCAAACGGTCAAAGCACGCGCTGATGTTTTCTACTGCCGAACTCGGTACACTAAACTCAATGGCTACATCTGCTTGATCAAGTCCATCAAAATTAGCGGCATTGTCTTTGCGCAATACAATTTCATGTCCGCGTTCTAGAGCCACTTTCTCAATGACCTTTCCCATTTTTCCGTATCCTAATAGCGCAATTTTCATTTAAAGGTATAATTTAAAGCCAGGCCCATGCTGGGTCTGTAGTTGAGTCCATTTGAATAGAGCTCGGGTTTAAAACTCAAGTTGTCATTTACATTAAATTGTCCCAAATGGGCATCTACATTAGCGTCGATGATGTTTAATACATAAAACCCAATGGCGCACAGCAAAGATAAGTCTCGGTTACGTTGGTAAAATTGCTGGGCTTGAATGAGTCGCGCATTGTCTAAATAGTCGTAGGCTTCATTGGGAATGCCTGCCAAGCGGTCTTTGTAGGCATTTCGATAGGCTTGGTAGCGCCCATTGTTGAGTGTATAGTAATAAATACTTGCCCCAATCGCCCCGTAAACTAAGGGAACTTTCCAGTATTTTTTGTTGTAAACCTGTCCTAAACCGGGCAATACAGCCGAGTAAAAAGCAGCTTTGGCAGGGGCCAACGGGTTAATTTCTCGGTCGCGAAGGGTATCTTTTGACGGCGTAATTTGCAGTGTTTCACCTTGCGCATAACAGCAGTTTCCTTGTAACAGGAAACCCAAAAACAAGATGTACACCCAAGCCCGCACTAGCCCTGAATGAGTTTGAGGATGCGGTTAAAATCTTCTTCAGAATGAAACGGAATATTGATTTTTCCTTTGCCGTTTCCGCTCATTTTCACTTCGACCTTGGTACCAAAATAGGCGCCAAATGATTTGATGTGCGTTTCTTCAATAGGAAACGAGCTAGCTTTGACTGGTTTTTTGGTGGCTGGTTTTACACTGTCTTGGTAGGCTTTTACCAGTGCTTCGGTTTCGCGAACCGATAAATTTTGGCTGACGATTTTTTGGTAGATGCTGGTTTGCACGTCCAAATCGTCAATGTTGATGATGGCTCTTCCGTGTCCCATGCTGATGAAACCATCGCGAATGCCGGTTTGGATAATTGGATCCAATTTTAACAAACGCAAATAGTTGGCAATGGTAGATCTTTTTTTGCCCACACGCTCACTCATTTGTTCTTGCGTAAGTTGAATTTCATCCATCAAACGTTGGTAAGACAAGGCAATTTCTATAGGGTCTAAGTCGTGGCGTTGGATGTTTTCCACCAAAGCCATGGTCAATGATTCTTGGTCGTTGGCGATGCGAATGTAGGCGGGAATGGTGGTTAATCCGGCTGTTTTAGAAGCGCGCAAACGGCGCTCTCCCGAGATCAGTTGGTATTTATTGAAATCGGTTTTGCGCACCGTAATGGGTTGAATCACGCCCAATTCACGGATAGAACCGGCTAACTCTTGTAGCGTTTCTTCGTTGAAATTGCTTCTCGGTTGAAACGGATTGATTTCAATGGCCTCAATGTCCAGTTCAATGATGTTGCCCACCACTTTGTCGGCATTTTTATCGGATACTGATTGTATGTTGTTGTCTGGGTCTTTTAACAAGGCTGATAAACCTCTTCCCATGGCTTGTTTTTTTCCTGCTTGAGCCATATTAAATGCTGTTTTTCTTGATGATTTCTTGGGCTAAGTGCAAGTAATTGGTTGCGCCTTTGCTAGTTGCGTCATAGTTGATGATGCTCTCGCCATAACTGGGTGCTTCACTGAGTGTTACTGTGCGTTGGATGATGGTTTTGAATACCATGTCGTGAAAGTGTTTTTTTACTTCTTCGACCACTTGGTTGGATAAACGCAAGCGCGAATCAAACATGGTGAGCAATAATCCTTCAATGTCCAACTGAGGATTGTGTATTTTTTGAACGCTTTTGATGGTGTTGAGCAATTTGCCCAATCCCTCTAAGGCATAATATTCGCATTGAATAGGAATTACCACCGAATCGGCAGCAGTTAAGGCATTTAGCGTGAGCAATCCCAACGAAGGGGCACAATCAATGAGGATGTAATCGTACTCGTCTTTGATGGTTGCTAATGCTTGTTTCAGCATGTATTCGCGGTTTTCTTTGTCAACCAACTCAATTTCAATGGCTACCAAATCAATGTGTGCTGCGATAACCGAAACATTGGGTGCCGAACAACTCATGATGGCTTCAGCCGGGCTGTTGCTGTGTTCCAGCACTTGATAGGTGCCAATGGTCACGTTATCCACATCTATTCCCAATCCCGAACTGGCATTGGCTTGCGGATCGGCATCAATAAGCAGCACCTTTTTTTCTAAAACACCCAAGGAAGCAGCTAGGTTGACTGAGGTAGTCGTTTTCCCTACGCCGCCTTTTTGATTTGCTATGGCAATGATTTTACCCATTTATTTTTTTGAAATTTGAGCCGTAAAAATACTATTTTTTATGGTTCCTTCAAGCTTAATTTGTTAACAAAAGCGATTATTTGATAACCAATTCAGTTTAAAATAAATGGGGAAATCTGCTTGCTAATTTTAGTTGTTTTTTTGGTGATTTACCCGAACACCCTTTTCGTTAATGGAGACTTGGGTCGAGGTGCTATCTTCATCCACATTGATCGAAACGCCACCCTGCATATCATCATCTTCATTTTCTTCGGGCGGGCAATTGGTACACTTTACCTTTAGGCTATCTACCCTATACAAATAATCGGATGAACTGTAATGCAAATTAAAAAAACTGTTGTCCGAATCATCAAATTGCTGCACCGAGCTGTCGGTTTTAAAGTGCAATCCTTCTGGCACATATAAGTTAATAATGACCTCTTGGTTGCGGAATTTGTTTTTTACATCGGTCAATAAAAAGTCGTTTAAAATTAACTGCTTGTTGGAAAAGCTATAGCTATAATTGATTTTTTCAGCCGAGTTTCTGGCCTCAGTTGCTTTTTTACCACGGGCTTTGCGCACAATCTCCAAATAGGTCGAAGCATCTGCCGATTTGTATACGTTAAATCGGATGTTGTTGCTGTAAATCACCGAATTGTTTTGCGCATCTTGGGTTACCAAAAAGGCATCTTCGCCTTCGTCTGATCCAAAGCTTTCGTCGTGCTGAAAGCTGATGCTTAGCGTGTCATTAGCTGTAATAGGCAAGGCGTCTTTTTGGATTGATTTTCCAGCCAATTTGTATTCGGATACCTGACTAACAGCCACAAAGCTCAACGCAACAAACGAAAGTATACAAAGAGTAATCAGGGTGATTTTGGCTGGCTTTCCAATGGAATTGCTGCGCGGCGAGATCAATTTAAAGCCCAATAGCGTTACAAAAAAGGCGGGAATTCCTAGAGCAAACCAAGTGAGAATGCCAAAAATCCAACTGGGGTATTCGGCTAAGTTTCCGGCCAAGATGTAATTGGTCCAAGGGAATTCGGTAAATGTGGTGCTGCTGAAGGTGAAACTCATCAAGGTAATGCCTACTAAACATAATACACTAATAACAACCAAAATAATCCCGGCAATTTTGCCTATCAATTTAATGATCGAATGGATGATGTCGGTGAGGGTATTGCCCAATTTATTGGCATTCGATTTGAGCTGTTCACCCATTGAATCGTAGTCTTTGTTTTTGATTTTTTCGGACACGCTGTTAAATTCTTCGCGCACTTTTTTCTCGATTGAAGAAATATTAACCGGCTCGCCTTTCATTTCTAATTTTTCAGAAGTGGTTTTGGCTTCTGGAATCACGATCCACAAAATGATGTAGGTTAAAAATCCAAATCCGTAAAACAACAACGCAACCAACAAAATGAGTCGCAAATACACACGCTCGATGCCAAAATAATACCCTAATCCCGAAAGTACTCCACCAATCATGGCATCGTCTTTGTCGCGGTAGAGTTTTTTGGATTTAGTTTTAGCCGAATTTGATGATGAAGCATTTTCTGTTTTGGGTTGCTCGGCTTCATTTTCTTCGCCTTCAATGCGGTAATCTTCAGGTTGTCCCATGATGGCAATTACTTCGTCCAATTCTGACATGACAATCACTTGTTTTTCGCTGCTGTGTTTGGCCGAGATCAGTTCGGCGATGCGCAACTCAATGTCTTTGATGATTTCGTCTTGTCCGGTGGTGTTGGCCAACGAACGTTTGATGGCGTCCAAATAATTGGATAATTTCAAGTAGGCTTCCTCGTCGATGTGAAATACTACTCCTCCTAAATTGATATTTACAGTTTTATTCATGTCAGTTAGTTTTGGGTTGTGATTAATGCTACGGCATCAGATAATTCTTTCCAGGTTCCGTTGAGTTCGTGTAAAAAAGTTTGGCCCTCTTCAGTCAAACCATAATATTTTCTTGGCGGTCCCGAGGTTGATTCTTCCCAACGGTAGTTCAATAAGCCGTCGTTTTTCAAGCGGGTGAGCAGCGGATAAACCGTGCCTTCAACAACCAGTAATTTGGCGTTTTTGAGCGTGTCCAAAATCTCCGAAGTGTAGGCATCTTTCTCTTTTAAGACCGAGAGGATGCAAAACTCCAGTACGCCTTTTCGCATTTGTGCTTTGGTGTTTTCGATGTTCATAGTGGTATACTTAGTAATTTCTTATGCAAATATATGTACATTCTAAAGTAATATGCAAAACATAGTACTAATTATTTTTCAAAATTTAACATTTAGCTCGATTTTAAAGGCCTAATAGAAAAGTGTGATTTCACTAATCAAAATATTTGTTTAACACGAATAGAATATCGTTAAACAAAAATCTATATTTGCCAAAAAAATATATGGTTGTTTTAGTTACCGGAGCCACGGGCTTAATCGGAAAAGCGTTGGTTGATCAGTTGTTACAAAAAGACTACGAGGTACATTACCTGACCACGTCAGCTAAAAAAATAAAACAAACACCCAACTTCAAAGGATTTTTGTGGAATCCTGCCAAACACCAACTTGATCCAGCCGCATTAGATGGGGTGGAAGTCATATTTCACTTGGCGGGTGCAACCATTGCCAAACGCTGGACCGCCAAATACAAAAACGAAATCCTAAGCAGCCGAATTGATACGGCGCAAACTTTATACAAAGCGCTGCAAGGCAAAAAACACCAAGTACGTCAGTTGATTGCCGCCTCAGGAACAGCCATTTATCCAAATAATACGGGGGAATTATATACCGAAAATTCAACTGCACAATCGACTGGTTTTTTGGGAGAAGTGGTTTTGCAGTGGGAAAAACAAACAAGTCAGTTTAGTAGCCTGGGAATTCAGGTTTGTCAATTGCGCACGGCTGTGGTATTTGCTGCACAAGGTGGGGCCTTACCACAAATGGCAGCTCCCATCAAATTTGGAGTTGGATCGGTTATGGGGACGGGCAAACAAATGCAGTCCTGGATTCACTTAAATGATGTAGTGGGGCTTTATATTTTTGCTATGCAACAACAATGGTCAGGGGTGTACAATGCCGTTGCTCCCGAAACAATGAGCAACAAAAAACAAACCCATTTAATGGCCAAAATACTCAATCGGCCTTTGTGGATGCCGCCCATGCCCCAATGGCTCATGCAACTGGTCTTGGGCGAAATGCATCAATTGCTGTTTACCGACACCCAAATTAGCGCTCAAAAAGCGCTCGATGCCGGCTATGTATTTCAGTTTCCTACAGCCAATTTAGCGTTGCGTAACTGCCTTTTGTAAATCTGTACAACTGGCGTAAATCTGTCAATTCAATTCAATAAAAAAGGTGACAATTTGACATTTTTTAAGAATTGGCAATACTTTTGCAATCTACACGCAAAAAATAATGTTTATCAATCGAATAAAAGATACGTTCAAAATGACTACGGAGAAAAAAGCACACGACGAAATAGAAGATCCTATCCAAACCGAGCATCCAACTGAAGAAACCATTGCGGCTGCTGATGCCCTTACGCCAGAACAACAATTGCAGGAAGATTTGGCCAACGAAAAAGACAAGCACTTGCGTTTGTTTGCTGAATTTGAAAACTTTAAACGCCGCAATGCCAAAGAACGCATCGAGTTGTTTAAGACGGCCAATCAAGATGTGTTGCAGTCGTTATTGCCGGTTTTGGATGATTTTGATCGCGCACTTGTTGAGATCAAAAAATCAGATGACGATGTGTTGCTGAAAGGCGTTGAGTTGATCCACGAAAAATTAAAATCAACCTTGGTTTCCAAAGGATTGGAAGAAGTAGCCATCAAAACCGGTGATATTTTTGATGCCGATTATGCCGAAGCCATTACCCAAATTCCCGCGCCATCTCCCAATTTGAAGGGAAAAGTGGTGGATGTGATCGAAAAAGGATACAAATTGGGCGACAAAATAATCCGATTCCCTAAAGTGGTCATTGGCCATTAAACACGAACGACAATGAAAAAAGATTTCTACGAAATTTTAGGAATTACCAAATCAGCTTCAGAAGCCGAAATCAAAAAGGCCTACCGAAAAAAAGCGATTGAGTTCCATCCCGATAAAAACCCAGGCAACAAAGAGGCCGAAGAAAACTTCAAAAAAGCTGCTGAGGCTTATGAGGTATTGAGCGACCCCAACAAGAAAGCCAAATACGATCAATACGGTCACCAAGCCTTTGAAGGTGGCGGTGGCGGATATGGCGGCGGCGGCATGAACATGGATGACATTTTCAGCCAATTTGGCGACATTTTTGGTGGCGGCGGATTTGGTGGTTTTGGCGGATTTGGTGGTGGCGGAGGCCAACGTCGCGTAAAAGGAAGCAACTTGCGCATCAAAGTCAAATTGACGCTAGAAGAAATTGCCAACGGCGTAGAGAAAAAAGTAAAAGTAAAACGCAAAATCCAAGCCCAAGGCGTGAGTTACAAAACCTGCGGGACTTGTAACGGCCAAGGCCAAGTGATGCGCGTTACCAATACGATTTTGGGTAGAATGCAATCGGCTTCGACCTGTCCAACTTGCGGCGGTGCCGGTCAATCGATTGATAAAAAACCCGCCAATGCCGATGCGCAAGGGATGATTTTGGAAGACGAAACCGTATCGATTAAAATTCCTGCAGGTGTAGTAGATGGCATGCAACTCAAAGTGTCCAACAAAGGAAACGATGCGCCAGGCAATGGTATTCCCGGAGATTTAATTGTAGCCATCGAAGAAATTGAGCACGAATTCTTGAAACGCGAAGGCGAAAATTTACACTACGATTTATACATCAGCTTGCCCGAAGCCGTTTTGGGCGTTTCCAAAGAAATCGAAGCGGTAAATGGCAAAGTGCGCATCAAACTTGAAGAAGGAATTCAATCGGGTAAAATCTTGCGTTTAAAAGGCAAAGGAATCCCCAGTGTAAACAGCTACGGAACCGGCGATTTGTTGGTGCATGTAAATG
>JAGNTC010000185.1 GCA_017987725.1 Flavobacterium sp. | reverse complement strand
GAATACGGCAAAGCACATCCCGTGCTCGAAGAATTTCGCCTCAGTATATAACTCCTGATCTCAATCGATGATTACAGTAAACGATATTTCCGTTCAATTTGGCGGAACCACCTTATTTAGCGACGTTTCATTTGCCATTAATGAAAACGACAAAATAGCCCTAATGGGCAAAAATGGCGCCGGAAAATCTACCTTGTTAAAGATTATTGCAGGCGAAAGTAAACCCTCAACCGGAGCGATATCGGCACCCAAAGAAGCGGTGATTGCCTATTTGCCCCAGCATTTGCTCACCAAAGACAATCTTTCGGTTTTTGACGAAACGGCTAAAGCCTTTGCCGAGATTTTCGAAATGAAAAAAGAGATTGACGAAATCAACGAGCAGCTCACCATCCGTACCGATTACGAAAGCGATGGGTACATGAAACTCATTGAACGCGTATCAGAATTGAGCGAGAAATTTTACGCTATCGAGGAAATCAATTACGAAGCTGAGGTAGAAAAGGTGTTGAAAGGTTTGGGTTTTGAACGCGAAGATTTTACACGACCCACCTCAGAGTTTTCGGGAGGCTGGCGCATGCGCATTGAATTGGCCAAAATTCTTTTGAAAAAACCCGACCTCATTTTGCTCGATGAGCCCACCAACCACATGGATATCGAAAGTATCCAATGGCTGGAAGATTTTTTGATCAATTCGGCCAAAGCTGTCGTTGTCATTTCGCACGACCGGGCCTTTGTCGATAACATCACCAACCGCACCATCGAAGTCACGATGGGACGTATTTACGATTACAAAGCCAAGTATTCGCATTATTTAGAACTGCGCAAAGACCGCCGAGCACACCAACAAAAGGCCTATGATGAGCAGCAAAAAATGATAGCTGAAAACATGGAATTCATTGAGCGTTTCAAAGGCACCTATTCCAAAACTTTGCAAGTACAATCGCGGGTAAAGATGCTCGAAAAATTGGACTTGGTTGAGGTGGATGAAGTGGATACTTCGGCCTTGCGACTCAAGTTTCCGCCCTCGCCCCGCAGTGGACAATACCCTGTGGTGGTGAACGAATTATCCAAATCCTATGGCGATCATGTGGTGTTCAAAGAAGCCAATATGGTGATTGAACGCGGACAAAAAGTAGCCTTTGTAGGGAAAAATGGCGAAGGAAAATCAACCATGATCAAAGCCATGATGGGCGAGATTGATTTTCAAGGCAAGTTAGAAGTAGGACACAATGTACAAATTGGGTATTTTGCCCAAAACCAGGCGTCGTTGTTAGACGAAAACCTTTCGGTATTTGAAACCATAGACCAAATAGCCGTGGGTGATATTCGCTCAAAAATTAAAGATTTATTGGGTGCTTTTATGTTTGGTGGCGATGACGTGACCAAAAAGGTAAAAGTGCTTTCGGGAGGCGAAAAAACCCGATTGGCCATGATCAAATTATTGCTGGAACCGGTCAATGTGCTGATCCTGGATGAGCCCACCAATCACTTGGACATGAAAACCAAAGACATCATCAAAGACGCACTCAAAGACTTTGACGGGACCTTAATTTTGGTATCGCACGACCGTGATTTCTTGGACGGCTTGGCCGAAAAAGTATTTGAATTTGGACAAAAGCGCGTGAAAGAACACTTTGAAGACATCAAAGGATTTTTGGCGTACAAAAAAATGGAAAGCTTACGTGAAATCGAAAAGAAATAGTTTCGCACTTTTTCTAATAAAAAACCCGTCAAACTAGTGCTTGACGGGTTTTCTTTTTAGGCTAAGAAAAATTATTCTTTTACAAATCGGATGCGTTCTTGACCGTTGATTTCGGCGATATACACACCAGCGGTTAAATGGGCTACATTCACAGTTGCTCGGTTGCTGAAATCAGCCGTTTGGCTTTGAATGAGTCGTCCGGCCAAATCAAAAATACGTACCGATGAAAGCCCTACTTTACCTTGAATGGAAAAGCTAGAAGCAGCAGGGTTTGGATACACGCTAAATTGTTGGTTGGTAAACGAGGCATTGCTCAATGGAATTCCGCCCCAATTGGAGTTATCGCCGGTGAGGGCAAAATTGTTGAGTTGGCCATCATAAGCAAAATTTTCATCGTTTAGTGTCGTACTGCCGGCATTATTTCCGTAGGCTGTTCCTTGGTTAAATTTGTAATACAACATCAAATTATTTTCAAAACTTGGATTGGCAATTTCTCCACTACCATTGGCCATAATTGCACTGATGTCTGCGGCAGTAAGCGCTTTGTTCCATAAACTCACTTCGTCCATGTAACCTCGGTGGTACCAATTAAAACTTTGAAATTCGATCAAACCTATTTTAAATGTATTGTTATTATTGACTGGTGCCGATCCTGATGCCGCTATGCTGTTCACTAAGTTGGCTCCTTGGTACAATTCAAGTGTCGTTCCGTTGTAAACCAAAAAGAAATGATTCCATTGGTCTAAAACTAACCCATTGTATACAATAGTGAATTGGTTTCCAGCTGAATTTCGAAAACGCGCTTCGATAGTATCAAAGGACAATTGGATCAAGTAAAAATCAAAATTAGATTCGTTGCGGTAGCCAAGCAGTCCGTTAAAGGCAGGAAATCCGGGAAATGCATTGGTAGGATACACCTTACAGCTCATGCTGATGGTGTTTTTATTGGCCAATATGTTTTCTGATCCAGCCACATCTACATAATCGTCGATGCCGTCAAAATCTAAGTAGTTGTCTTGAGCAAATAACATGGAAGAGGTCAAGACTAAGGCAGAATAAAGTAGTTTTTTTATCATAGGATTGAAGTTTAAGGATTACAAACCTAAGGTATTTTTGTGTTTTTTCAACTAATTTTTTTCTTAAGTACTTCATTAGTTAGGGTTTAGGAAGTGATAGGGAAATTTAATCGCTTTGCGTTGTCGTTATCGGGTATTGATTATCCTACGAAATCGTCTTGTTGCGGCTTTTGAATCCCTTATCTTTGCCCCAAAATCAAAGCGTTTGAACCTCAAGCAATACACAAAGGAGTTTAAATATAACATGCAATTGGCTTACCCAGTCATGTTGGGAATGTTGGGGCATACCTTGATTGGCATAGTCGACAACATTATGGTGGGTAAATTGGGAACCACTCAATTGGCAGCGGTTTCTTTGGGTAACTCCATACTGTTTGTAGCTATGTCTTTGGGTATTGGTTTTTCAACTGCTATCACGCCCATTGTGGCCGAGGCAGAGGGAGAACAAGACGAAGCTAAAATCAAATCGGCTTTTCAACATGGACTTTTATTGTGTACGATTTTGGGTGTTTTGTTGTTTCTCACCGTGGTTATCGCCAAGCCACTTATGGAATTGCTCCAACAGCCCCAAGATGTGATTGATCTGGCCAAACCCTACTTAGATTGGGTGGCATTTTCACTGATTCCCCTCATTATTTACCAAGGATACAAGCAATTTGCAGATGGGCTTTCGCTCACTAAATATTCGTTGTATGCCATCGTGATGGCCAATGTGGTACATGTATTTTTTAATTATGTACTCATTTATGGGATTTGGATATTTCCAAAATTAGGAACAGG
>JAGNTC010000184.1 GCA_017987725.1 Flavobacterium sp. | reverse complement strand
GGCCAATATCACCCTGCGCGTACACAATGGCAATCTTGGATTTGGCGGTGAAATCTGAAACCGTTGTGGCATTCGTTTCGGCATAATCCAAGACGGAAATCGCTTCATACGTATCGGTGGAAGCAAGTCCTAATTTTTTCTTGATGGCCGCATGGTATTGGTCTTCGTAGGCCACCTGATCAACCAGTCCCAAGGTTTTTGCGCTTTCGGGTGTTTGGGCTTGCATTTGATCAGCTATGCTATTGAGTTGGGCAACCGATAATTTACGACTTTGGGCAATGTCTTGTACCATTGAATTCCACACCGAATGCAACAAGGATTCCGTTTGCAAACGATTGGCCGCACTCATTTTGTTTTCTAAAAAGGGCTCGACGGCGCTCTTGTACTTGCCGTGGCGAATCACATCCATTTTAATGCCGTACTGATCTTGAAAATCTTTAAAGAACAATAACTCGGTTGAAAGGCCTTTGAATTCTAATTCGCCCAAGGGATTTAAATACAGCTGTTGCGCCGCTGAGTTCAAATAATATTCTTTTTGAGTCAAGGTATTGGCATAGGCCATCACAAATTTACCCGAGCGGGCAAAATCGTGTAAGGCATCACGCAGGGCTTTGTATTGGGCCATTCCCAAATTGGAATTGTCATTTAAGATTGAAATTCCTTTGATGTTGCTGTCTGTTTTTGCAGCTTGTATGGCGGCGAGTACATCGGCTAATCCATCGTGGTTGGCTTCGTAGTAATCAAAATCTTCGTAATCAAATTTTCCGGCATAATCCACGGTTACCAAAGACAAATCCAATTCAATCACCGAATTGGGTTTTACCTCGGTCGCATTTGAACTGCTGCCAAAAACAGCCCCTATTACCAATAGGCCAAAAAAGGCCAAGACCGTAAACATAAAAAGACCCACTAGCGTAGCCGCCACCTGACTTAAAAACTTCATAAACAACTTAATTATAAGGGATTAAACAAGACAATTATCGCAAAATAAATTTATCAACACCGGGCACAAATATACTTCTATTCTAAATTTCTTTTAGTTAATTTGTGGTTAATATGAGCACACAAAACACGGTTGTATTATCACTCGGAACCAACTTAGGCAATCGGCTACAAAACGTAGAAACGGCCATCGCTATGCTACACAAAAAGGCCGGGACCGTGGTCAAAGTTTCGGGATTGTACGAGACCCCGTCATGGGGATTTGAGAGTACGCCCTTTTACAATTGTGCCTTGGTGATGCATACCCAAAAAGAAGCCAAACAGCTGCTTGAAGCCTGCCAATCCATCGAGGTAGAGATGGGCCGTGCACACACCAAACCCGGATACGAGGCGCGCATCATTGACATTGATGTAATTGCCTTTAACGAAGAAATCATCAGCACCACAACCTTGCAGGTGCCTCATCCGCTCATGCAAGATCGACTATTTGTGTTGTTGCCCATGCGCGATTTGCAATTGGATTGGCGTCACCCGATTTTACAAAAGCACTTACCCGATTTACTCAAAGCTTCAGAAGACAAAAGTAATTGTGTGTTGGTGCAAAAATTGATTGCTCCTTTAAAATCGATTCCATTAGAGCAATACAATTACATAGCCATCGAAGGAAATATTGGTGCCGGAAAAACCACCTTGGCACTCAAAATTGCCGATGATTTTAATGCCAAAACGGTACTGGAGCGCTTTGCCGATAATCCGTTTTTACCCAAATTTTACGAAGACCAAAACCGGTATGCTTTTCCGCTCGAGATGTCATTTTTGGCCGATCGGTACCAACAAATTTCCGATGATTTAGCCCAATTTGATTTGTTTAAGGATTTTATTGTGGCCGATTACCACATCTTTAAATCGCTCATTTTTGCCAAGGTAACCCTCACCGACGACGAGTATCGCCTGTACCGAAAATTATTTGAGATCATTTACAAAGAAATGCCCAAGCCCGATTTGTATATCTATTTGTATCAAAATACGGAGCGTTTGTTGGCCAACATCAAAAAAAGAGGTCGCGAATACGAGCAAGAAATTGCCCCCGAATACTTAGAGAAAATTAATTTAGGCTATTTGGATTACATCAAATCACAAACCGACCTCAACGTGTTAGTCATTGATATGTCAGACCGAGATTTTGTGCAAAACCAAGAAGATTACGTGTACATCCTGTCGAAAATTCAGGAAAAGTTAGCGCCCAATGCCTAAAGGCCTGCGTAACGCAATTTGACAAACAAATCCCAAATTACAATCCCCGTACTCACCGAGATATTCAAGGAATGTTTGGTGCCCAATTGCGGAATTTCAATACAATCGTCACAGAGGGAAACTGCCGTTTGGTTTACGCCAAATACTTCATTGCCAAAAACCAAGGCATATTTTTGCTGTTGCTTTACCGCAAAATCTTGCAAAAACACAGCGCCTTCTACTTGTTCTACGGCATAAACTTCCACGGCTTGGGCTTGCAACTTTTGGATCACGTCAATCACATTGGCCGCATATTCCCAAGCTACAGTATCGGTAGCGCCTAGCGCTGTTTTGTGAATTTCTTTGTTGGGCGGTGTAGCGGTAATGCCGCAGAGGTAAATTTTCTCAATCAAGAAAGCATCGGCGGTGCGAAACACCGAGCCAATGTTGTGCAAACTGCGCACATCATCCAAAATTAAAATGACAGGCGTCTTGTCCGCTGTTTTGAAATCGGCCACCGATTTACGAGGCAATTCATTGTTCTCTAATTTGCGCATAAGCAAGTGATTGGTATAAAAAAAGCTCCCTAAAATAGGAAGCTTTTGTAACAAAGTGAATTATAATTATCCTTTTGGAGCTGGGTCAGCTTCAATTGTTCCTTTAATAGTCACCGTTTTGGTTTCTTGTCCGGTAGCATTTGATGTAATGGTCACGGTTTTGGTAAATGCACCTACACGAGCGGTGTCATATTTCACACCTATTGTTGCTTTTGCTCCAGGAGCAATTGGCTCTTTAGGAAATGTAGGCACGGTGCAACCGCAAGATCCAACAGCATTGGTAATGATTAAGGGCTTGTTTCCGTTGTTTACAAATACAAACTCTCTTTTTCCGTCAGCGTTGTGCGGAATAGATCCATAATCAACGGTTTCTGATTCAAAAGCCATTCCTGCGCCTTCCACTTTTGGAGCGGCTGCCTTTTTGGCTTGTGCATTAGAGGTCATGATTCCGAATACGGCTAATACTACAACTAAAACTATCTTTTTCATTTCTTTTAATTTTAAAATTACTGCGACAAATCTAACTAAATTTTTAAAACCACTACTTAAATGTTTCTTAAATTTATTTTGAATGGGGAAACCCGAACTGTCGCATTAAATTTCTAAATTCGCTTCCTATTTTAATTCAAAAAACACGTCACACCCTTGGCTGCCAAAGACAAAGAACCCAAAGAAACTCCCTTAATGAAACAGTACAACGAGATCAAACGGAAGTATCCGGATGCTTGTTTGTTGTTTCGCGTGGGCGATTTTTATGAAACCTTTGGCGAAGATGCCGTAAGGGCTTCCAAGATTTTGGGCATTGTACTCACCAAGCGTGGTGCGGGCTC
>JAGNTC010000052.1 GCA_017987725.1 Flavobacterium sp. | reverse complement strand
GACCGCTTGGCAACGTGTTCAGCTGTCTAGACACCCCAATCGTCCGTATACGATGGATCATATCCATGCCTTGTGCGGCGATACCTTCTTGGAATTGTTTGGCGATCGAAACTTCAAAGACGACAAAGCCATGGTAGGTGGATTGGGCAAAATTGACGGCCAATCGTTTATGATTGTGGGACAACAAAAAGGATTCAACACCAAAACGCGCCAGTACCGCAACTTTGGTATGGCCAATCCCGAAGGCTACCGCAAGGCCTTGCGTTTGATGAAAATGGCAGAGAAATTTAATATCCCTGTCTTGACCTTGATTGATACTCCTGGAGCCTATCCTGGTTTAGAAGCCGAAGAGCGCGGACAAGGTGAAGCTATTGCCCGTAACATCTTTGAGATGGTGCGATTGAAAACCCCAATTATTGCGGTGATTGTGGGCGAAGGAGCCTCAGGTGGTGCCTTGGGAATAGGCGTGGGAGACCGTGTTTACATGATGGAAAACACCTGGTATTCGGTAATTTCACCCGAATCGTGTTCATCAATTTTATGGAAAAGCTGGGAGTACAAAGAGCAAGCTGCCGATGCCTTGAAATTGACTTCATCCGACATGAAAAAACAAAAATTAGTCGATGATATTATACCAGAACCCTTGGGTGGCGCGCATTACGATCGCGAAACGACCTTCAAAACCGTTCAGCAGTATATCATGAAAGGATACAACGAACTCAAAGATTTATCAACAGCCGAATTGGTGGCGCAACGAATGGATAAATACAGCAAAATGGGTGAATTCAACGAGTAATCACTTTTTTAGCCCAAGAAATTAAATCCGAAACGTCATTGCTTCGGATTTTTTTTGACTTATAAACAAAAAAAGGCCATTTATGAACAGCATGCATTCATAACTCCTTTGCCGCTTGGCCAATTTAATCCCTACTTTAGCCCTATGGAAAATGTACGAAACACTAGCCCGCAACGCATCGAAAAAGCAACGATAATCAACCTCGAAAAAGGCAAATTGCCTCCGCAGGTATTGGATTTAGAAGAAGCCGTGTTGGGAGCCATGATGATTGACAAAAAAGGAGTCGATGATGTCATTGACATCTTGCAGCCCGATGCGTTTTACAAAGACGGGCACCGCCATATTTTTGAAGCCATCGTACAATTGTTTACCGATACACAACCCATTGATTTACTCACCGTTTCGGCTCAATTGCGCAAAAACGGCACCTTAGACTTGGCAGGTGGCGATTATTATTTAATACAACTCACTCAAAAAATTTCGTCTTCGGCACACATCGAGTTTCATTCGCGCATCATCTTGCAGAAATACATCCAACGCAGTTTGATTAAAATATCGTCCGAGCTTATTGAAGAATCCTACGACGAAACCACTGATGTCTTTGATTTATTGGACAGAGCCGAATCGCGCCTGTATGAAGTAACGCAAGGAAATATCAAACGCAGTTCAGAGACGGCTCAGAGTTTGGTGCTGCAAGCCAAAAAACGCATCGAAGAAATCGCCAGCAAAGAGGGCTTGAGCGGAATTGCGACTGGTTTTGATAAATTGGACAAAATTACCTCGGGTTGGCAACCTTCTGATTTGATTATCATCGCGGCACGTCCGGGTATGGGTAAAACGGCCTTTGTGTTGTCGATGGCCAGAAATATTGCCATTGATTTTGGACATCCGGTGGCTTTATTTTCCTTGGAAATGTCCTCGGTACAGCTGATTACCCGTTTGATTTCGTCTGAAACCGGTTTGTCTTCCGAGAAATTGAGAACTGGAAAATTAGAAAAACACGAGTGGGAGCAACTGAGCATCAAGGTGAAAAACTTAGAAAAAGCGCCTTTGTTTATCGACGATACGCCTTCTTTATCCATCTTTGATTTACGGGCCAAGTCGCGTCGATTGGCCTCGCAACATGGTATCAAATTGATTGTAGTTGACTACTTGCAGTTGATGACCGCTGGCGGAAGCAATGGCAAAGGCGGAGGAAACCGCGAGCAAGAAATCTCGACCATTTCCCGAAACTTGAAAGCCCTGGCTAAAGAATTGAGTGTGCCGGTAATAGCCCTTTCGCAGTTGTCGCGTGCGGTTGAAACCCGTGGAACCAGCAAACGTCCTTTATTGTCGGATTTGAGGGAGTCGGGAGCCATTGAGCAAGATGCCGATATCGTGTCGTTTATTTACCGTCCAGAATACTATAAAATTGACGAATGGGACGACGAAGGAGCTACACCTACAGCTGGTCAAGCTGAGTTTATCATTGCCAAACACCGTAACGGTTCGCTCGAAAACATCCGCTTGAAGTTTGTGGGTAACTTGGGTAAATTTGACAACTTAGATGAATTTGGTGGAGCCTATGACGATTTGCCCTCCAAAATGAACCGCGAGGACAATCCGTTTACTACCAAGAATTTACCGTCGCCCAATGAAGCCTTTGGAAGCGCCATGAATTCGTTTGACGACAGCGAAGTGCCGTTTTAGCGAATAGCACTAAAAAAAACAGAAGTACCGTTTTGTGATATACCATAAATTGGTATTTTTGAAATAAAAAATTACAGTATGGCAAAAAACACCTCCATTTTACTCGGCGACTATTTTGATTCGTTTATTAACGGACAAGTCAATACCGGAAAGTTTTCTTCTGCCAGTGAAGTTGTTCGTGCGGCTTTGCGACTATTTGAACAAGAAGAAACCAAAAAAGCACAGCTCATTAACGAACTTATTAAAGGTGAAAAATCGGGTTTTGTAGACGATTTTGATCGGGAGTCATTTTTGAAGAACTTGAAAGATAGACATGCCAAAAGTGAATTATAAACTAAGCAAAGAAGCCCAAAATGATTTAGAACAAATTTGGCTTTATACCCTTGAAAATTGGTCGATTGACCAAGCGGATCGGTATCTTAATTTATTGATTGATGAAATGGAATACCTTTGCTTAAAGCCAAATTCAGGTTTCAATTTCGATCTTATTAGAACAGGATATTGGCGAGCTAAAGTAAAATCACATTTCATTTTTTATCGAATAAACCAATCATCTGAATTAGAAATTATAAGAATACTGCACGAACGAATGGATGTCGAAAATCAGTTGTAAAGCCCATTATCTCTCAGTCTTTCATCTCTCATCTCCCCCTCTCTCATCTCAAAAAAATGTTCAATAAAAAAACACTATTCCTTTTTCTAATCTTCCTCTCATTTGCGGCAAAGGCCAACTTCATCTTGCTGCCCATGGACGAGACCATGCAAAAGAACCACCTTAAGGCCTACGGGATTACCTTTTGGTGTTTGGATAAACAATACAAAGCCAGTTGGTTGCTCAATTACCGTGGCGGATCATTCTTGTTGCCTGATTCGCCTGATATTCGCAAAGAATGCCAGATCCGCGGGGTGAGTTTTGAACTTTTGTCTGATGCTGAAGCCAACCAGATTTTGGCCGAGATTTCCAGCCCATCGCAAAACATGGAAACGGTGGTGCTCGAAAAAGCGCCCAAAGTGGCGGTGTATACACCCAAAGGCAAACAGCCTTGGGACGATGCCGTAACCATGGTGCTCACGTATGCCGAAATTCCATTTACGCCTGTATACGATGCTGAAGTTTTGTCGGATCAATTGCTGTTGTACGATTGGCTGCATTTGCACCATGAAGATTTTTCGGGACAATACGGTAAATTCTATGGTGCTTATCGGAATGCGCCTTGGTACATCGAACAAAAAAAGGAAGCCGAAGCTTTGGCCGCGCAATTGGGTTATGCAAAAGTATCGGAAGAAAAATTGGCCGTAGCCAAAAAGATTCGTGATTTTGTGATTGGCGGCGGATTCATGTTTGCCATGTGCTCAGCCACTGACAGTTTTGATATTGCCTTGGCGGCTGAGGGGGTGGACATTTGCGAACCCATGTTTGATGGCGATGAAAGCGAAGCCAATTACCAGACCAAAATTGACTATACCCAAAGTTTTGCCTTCAAGGATTTTGTCTTGGACAGACGACCAGATCATTATGAGTTTTCGGATATTGACATGACTGAAAAACGGATTATTCCTTTTGAAAAGGATTATTTCACCCTCATGGATTTTTCGGCCAAATGGGATGTCATTCCCAGCATGTTGTGTCAAAACCACACCCAACTCATCAAGGGTTTTATGGGACAAACCACAGCTTTTGAACGTTCTTTACTCAAGTCATCCGTGTTGGTATTGGGCGAGAATGAACTCAACGAAGAGGCGCGCTACATTCACGGCCAAAAAGGAAAAGGATTTTTTACTTTCTACGGCGGACACGATCCAGAAGATTACAAGCACCGCGTGGGCGACGAACCCACTGTACTTGATTTGCATCCCAACTCCCCTGGATTTCGCCTCATATTAAACAATGTATTGTTTCCGGCGGCGAAGAAGAAAAAGCAGAAAACCTAAGGGTTAACGATTTTTGATTTTTGATTGAAGAGAAAGACAGTACTATTGTGAATCAACACAATAAATAAGATATAAAAAACCACAGCTTTATGGGCTGTGGTTTTTTGCTTTACCAAAGAAATGATTATTGTAAAATAATTTTCTTGATATCTACAATTTGTCCTTGCGCATTCACAATCTGAACAAAATACAATCCTGTACTGCCCCATGAATTCAGCGCCATGGTGGTATTGGTTCCGGTAGCTGTAATTGGCGTTGTAGCCACTTGCTGTCCTAAAGAGTTCATGATTTTAATTGTACCACCTGTTAAATCAGTAATGTTATTAAAACTGATGTTTACTTGCGTACTCGCCGGGTTGGGAGAAATGGTAATATTATTGGCATAAGTAACCGGATTAGTATAGGATAATTGACCCACATTTATAATCAAAGTATCGGTAACAGTGATGTTGGTAAAGCATTGGTTGGCATTATATAGATTTGTGATTTCTTGAGGGGTGAGGGCACGGTTCCAGATGCCGATGTCATCAATGTCACCTTGAAAAAATTCTGGCCCACTGGGTGCTCCATTTGGATTTGCTACACCGAACATTAAGTCGTAAATGTTGTCGCAGTTTATTAGACTTGTGGTCACTAATTCTGAAACTACAATTTGTCCGTTTTTGTAGATTTTGATTGAATTCATCGTTGGATTAAAAACTGCAACAAAATTATTCCATTCACTATTATTTATTGGGCCAAATGAAACTGAGCCATTACTTAAAAAATTAGAGTTTTGAACCCCTGCTAAAAATCTGATATCACTGTTTACAAATCCAAATGCCCAACCAGTTGCTGGATGTGGAGTTGCCTTAGTTATTAAGCTGTGTAACCAGCTACTGCCGGTTTTATTAGCCCATACAGATATTGAGTAGTCACTGATTCCGAAATTAAAATTTGGATTGTGAGAGACTCTTATATAGGACTGGCCATCAAAATTATAAGCACTATTGCTATTTCCAAATCTATCCGTTGTAAGCGTTGCCCCATTAATCGTACCATTATTTCCGTTTCCACTTTGGTCGTTAGCATTCCCATTAAACGGCCAATACCCAACTAACCCATTAGTTGGAACATAAGAAGGGACTTGAGCGAGAATCATTTGGGTTGTCATCAGTAACCCAACACATAAAAGAAGTAATTTTTTGTTTTTCATTTGATTATTACATTAGCTCTACTATGTCTCACTTGTAGAATTAATTATAATAAACTAGCGTGAGACAAGTTGCTATTAAATGCTCTTGGAGGTGGTCGAATACCTACGAAACAATGTAATAGAACCGCTCACGCCATATCGTGAGCGAGTGACATATACATTCCCGTTTCGTAATGAAATTTCGACCTTTCAAGAGCGGAAAATATAGCAAACGCTAATTTTAATACCAATAAAATGTAATCTTCTGCTGAAGAATACCAAACAAAAGTAGTGAAAAATGTGAAGTGTAGGTGGTTTAATTAGTTTCAAGACAACAAGTAAGCTTAACTCAGGTAATTCCGAGTTTAAGAAAAGTAAAGCCATAAAAAAATCCCAAATCCCAACTGATGTACCAGTTGGAATTTGGAATTTTTAATATTGGAATTTAATTACTTGTTGTTCTCCATCACGTAATCCAACACCTTTTTCATGAGGTGGACTCTGTCTTTACCCTGCACGTTGTGTTTGTGCATCGGGTAGGGGAAAAAGTCAACTTGTTTTTGGGCTTCAACAAATTTCTTGATCAAGGAGAAATTGTTTTGCATCACCACCACATCGTCAGAGGTGCCGTGAATAAGGAGTAGTTTGCCTTTTAGGTTTTTTACGTAATTCAAGGTACTGGTTTGTTCAAATCCTTCCTTGTTTTCGGCTGGTGTGTCCATGTAGCGTTCGCCGTACATCACCTCGTAATAATTCCAATCGGTTACCGGACCACCCGCTACGCCTACTTTAAATACATCGGGCTTGCGCAACATCAAGGAGGTGGTCATGAATCCACCATAACTCCAACCGTGCACGGCCAAGCGATTGGCATCTACATAAGGCAATGATTTCAAATAGTCAACGCCTTTGAGTTGGTCGTCCATTTCGTTTACACCCAAGTTGCGGTGAATCACACTTTCAAAAGCAAATCCACGGTTATCCGATCCGCGGTTGTCTACCGTAAATACCAAATAGCCTTGTTCGGCCATCCAATACATCCACAAATTGGCGCCGTCTAAAAACGAATTCGTGATCATTTGCGCATGCGGACCGCCATATACATATACCAAAACCGGGTATTTTTTGGAAGGATCAAAAGTACTGGGTTTAATCAAACGGGTATGCAAATCGGTTGTGCCATCGGCTGCTTTGATCGTTTTGATTTCGGCTGATCCTAGGGTGTACCCGTCATATTTGTTGGCACTTTCCAGCAATAAACTGCTTTTTCCTTTTGCATCAATCAATAAGGATTTTGAAGGCGTGTTGTGGTTGCTGTATTCGTCAAACACCCATTTGCCGTCAGTAGAAATGGCTACTGTATGTAAGCCTGCTTCTTTGGTGAGCAGGCTTTGTTTGCCTTTTAAGTTGACTTTGTAGGCCAACATATTGAGTGGGTTTTCGCCAGTAGCCGTGAAATAGATTTCGCTACCGTCGGGGCTGTTGCCCAAAATTTCACGCGCTGGAAATGCATTTTGTGTGAGCTGTTTGATGAGTTTGCCATCTATAGAATAGTAGTACAAGTTTTGGAATCCGCTTTGTTCGCTAAACCAAACAAAATTGTTGGAAGTAGCCGAAGGGAAGTAGGCCGCATGTTCGGGCTCAATCCATTTGCTGTTTTGTTCGCGAAGGATTGTTCGCACATAGGCCCCCGTGTTTGCATCATATGCATTCAATGACAGGTCGTTTTGTCCCCGATTCAATTCGGCTATGAGGACGTATTTTTCGTCTGGGGTCCACGATACGTTGGTCAAATAATCGTCGGCTTGGTATCGCGGACTAATGAAAACCGTTTGTTGTGTAGCAAAATTATAAATGCCTAATCGCGGTTTTTCGCTCTTTTGCCCAATCATTGGATACTTGATTGATTCTAATGTACCGGGAGTAGTGGTAATGTCCAAGATTGGGTAGTCGGCCACCTCGCTTTGGTCTTTTTGGTAAAAAGCCAAATAACTTGATTTGGGCGACCAAAAAATACCGTTTTCTATGCCAAATTCGTTACGGGCAATAAACTGTCCTGATACAATCGCCGGGTTGCTTTCGGCCGTGATCGCAATTGTTTTTTGATTGGCTGTAAGCACATACAAATTGTTGTTTTCGGTATACGCCAATTGCTTTTTGCCTGCATCCCATGTTTGGTTTTCGGCTGTATCAGGAGTTTTGGCCATCAATTTCCCCGTTTTGCTAACGGTCGAATAGGAGTAATAAGCGCCGTCAGCAGGAACCAACAACTGCGTGGCATCGATCCAACTTACACCAAAAAATGTTTTCAAGTTGGTAGATAAGGCTTTGTTCAATTCGGCCAAGTTTACCAACTCTACCGCTTTGGTATTCGTGGCTGAGGCCTGCATCATTTTGGTCCAAGAGTCAGTATAATACACGTAGGAATTGCTGTTTGGAATCCACTGAAAGCCGGTGAGTTTATCGGCACGAAATGCACGATTTTGCTGCAGTACGCTATCGTCTAAGCTAATTTGTTTCAATTGCGCTTGGCCAATCGTTGTGGCAAAAACCAAGACAATCAATGCATAAAATTTTGTTTTCATAGGGAATAATTTAGTGGGCATAAAAATACTAAAACCAACTAGTTGTTGGGCGTTTTTGGGCAATAAAAAAACCCAATCTTTCGACTGGGTTTCTATAGTAAGTAAGTAAAAATCGAGTTGATAAAACGTTTATTTTACTTTATTAAGTACAGCTTTGAAAGCCTCTGGGTGGTTCATCGCTAAATCGGCAAGAACTTTACGGTTCAATTCGATGTTGTGCGCTTTTACTTTACCCATGAACTGTGAATAACTCATTCCTTCTAAACGAGCTCCAGCGTTGATACGTTGGATCCATAAAGCACGGAAGTTTCTTTTGTTTTGCTTTCTGTCGCGGTAAGCATAAACCATTGCTTTTTCCACGGCATTTTTAGCCACTGTCCAAACGTTTTTACGACGACCAAAGAAACCTTTGGCTTGCTTCATTATCTTTTTTCTTCTTGCTCTTTTAGCAACTGAATTTACTGATCTTGGCATAATTTTTTTGTTTTTTTGTAGCAGGCGTCCTGAATTGAATCAAAGGAACTTTGTAGGCCGTACTCCAAGGTTATTAAATTGTTTTTTAACCTAACGAACAATTAGATGATTCGTAATTGTTGTTTTACACTTTTCATATCGGTACTGTGTACCAAGGCTGAATGTGTCAACGCTAATTTGCGTTTTTTAGACTTTTTAGTCAGGATGTGACTTTTAAAAGCGTGTTTTCTTTTAATCTTTCCAGAACCAGTAACTTTAAAACGTTTCTTGGCGCTAGATTTGGTTTTCATTTTAGGCATTTTTTCCTAGTTTTTGATTTATTCTTACTTACTATCTTTTAGCTTTAAGTGCTGGACTCTTGGCTCTACTTTTTCTTCTTCGGCGCAATGAAAATAATCATTCGCTTTCCTTCTAATACCGGCATCGCTTCTACTTTTCCAAACTCTTCCAAATCGGTGGCCAAACGCAACAATAAAATTTGCCCTTGGTCTTTGTAGATAATCGAACGACCTTTAAAAAACACAAATGCCTTTAATTTTGATCCTTCTTTTAGGAATTTCTCGGCGTTTTTGCGTTTAAACTCGTAATCATGTTCATCCGTTTGCGGTCCGAATCGAATTTCTTTGATCACCACCTGCGTTGATTTAGCTTTCAAGGCCTTCTCGCGCTTTTTTTGCTCATACACGAATTTTTTATAATCCATGATTTTGCAAACCGGTGGTTCGGCGTTGGGAGAAATTTCAACCAAGTCCAATTCAAATTCGTCGGCGAGTCTCAGAGCTTCGGCTAATTTAAAAACTCCTGGCTCAATATTCTCACCCACAAGTCTAACCTCAGGCACGCGAATTAAATTGTTAATGCGGTGCGCGTCTTTTTTTTCTACTCTGGGTTGGTACCCCCTGTTGCTACGTATTGCTATGACTTCAGTGTGTTAGGCTTGATAAACAAGCAGTTAAACGTTAAATACTTTTAATGTGTTGTCGATTTCTTCTTGAACTAACAAGGCAAATTGGTCAATGGACATGGTGTTGTTGCCTCTTGCTTCTTGTCCGTGTCGGCGTACAGATATAGTGCCATTTTGTTCTTCATCTTCACCAACAATCAACATGAACGGCATTTTTTGCATCTCTGCATCCCTAATTTTCTTCCCGATTGTTTCGTTTCGGTTGTCAATTAGGGCGCGAATTTCGTGATTTTCTAACAGATTCAAAACTTTTTTCGCATAATTTTCATATTTCTCACTCAAAGACAGAATTATAGCTTGCTCAGGCATTAACCAAAGCGGGAAATTCCCAGCGGTATGCTCCAATAAAATAGCGATAAATCGTTCCATTGAGCCGAAAGGCGCGCGGTGAATCATCACGGGTCTATGTAGTTCATTGTCAGAACCTTTGTAAGTCAAATCAAAACGCTCTGGCAAGTTGTAATCTACTTGAATCGTACCCAATTGCCACTGTCTTCCCAAGGCATCTTTTACCATAAAATCAAGCTTCGGTCCGTAGAAAGCTGCTTCGCCATATTCTACTACGGTATTCAAGCCTTTGTCTCTGGCTGCATTGATGATCGCGTTTTCAGCTTTTTCCCAGTTTTCGTCTGAACCAATGTATTTCTCGCGGTTTTCTTGATCGCGTAACGAGATTTGAGCCGTGAAATTCTCAAAGCCCAAAGAACTAAATACATAAAGCACCAAGTCGATTACTTTTTTGAACTCTTCGTCCAATTGTTCGGGCGTACAAAAAATGTGCGCATCGTCTTGTGTAAAGCCACGTACGCGGGTTAATCCGTGCAATTCGCCACTTTGTTCGTAGCGGTACACGGTGCCAAACTCGGCGTAGCGTTTCGGTAAATCTTTGTAGGACCACGGTTTGGTGTTGTAGATCTCGCAGTGGTGCGGGCAGTTCATGGGTTTAAGTAAAAACTCTTCGCCTTCAGCTGGGGTATTGATGGGTTGGAAACTGTCGGCTCCATACTTGGCATAATGTCCGGAAGTGACATACAATTCTTTTTGGCCAATGTGCGGAGTCACTACTTGTTCGTAGCCTGCTTTTTTCTGTGCTTTTTTCAAAAATTGCTCCAATCGGTCGCGCAAGGCTGCCCCTTTTGGCAACCATAAAGGCAATCCTTGACCCACTTTTTGAGAAAAGGCAAACAGCTCCAATTCTTTCCCTAATTTTCGGTGATCACGACGCTTGGCTTCTTCCAATAATTCCAAGTAGTCGGTGAGGTCTTTTTGTTTTGGAAACGAAACGCCGTACACGCGGGTAAGTTGTTTGTTTTTTTCGTCACCGCGCCAATAGGCTCCGGCCACACTCATGATTTTCATTGCTTTGATGAAACCCGTGTTTGGGATATGTCCTCCGCGACACAAGTCGGTAAAGGTAGCATGATCGCAAAACGTAATGGTTCCGTCTTCGAGGTTGCTAATAAGTTCAGTTTTATAGGGATTGTTTTCTTGAGCGTAAAAGGCCAAGGCTTCTGCTTTAGTTGCCGAACGCATAGTAAATTCGTGTTTTTCTCGAGCAATTTCCAATACGCGATCTTCTATTTTTTTGAAATCGGCATCGGTAATTTTGTGTTCGCCAAAATCAACATCATAGTAAAATCCATTTTCGATGGCAGGACCAATGGTCAATTTGATGCCGCTGTAGATTTCTTGCAACGCTTGCGCCAATACGTGCGAGGTGGAGTGCCAAAACGCTTTTTTGCCATTGGCGTCATTCCAAGTATATAAAACCAATGAGCCGTCGGTGGTTAAAGGCGTGGTCGTTTCAATTGTTTCACCATTGTAACTTGCAGAAAGCACATTTCTGGCTAATCCTTCACTGATGCTTTTCGCCACATCCATTGGAGTGCTTCCGGCTTCATACGCTTTAATTGACCCGTCGGGCAAAGTAACTTGTATCATTGTTTTTATTTTTGGAAGCGCAAATATAAGGTATTGGCGAAATACATACAATATATATTTAGTTGTCGGTTGTCTGTTCTCTGTTCTCGGTTGTCAGTTCTCCGTTTCCTTCTTAGAACTCCTAACTCCCCACTTCCATCTTCCCACTTCCATCTTCTAACTTATTGACTACTAGCGAAGAGAAAAAGCTGATTAAAAAAGGCATTTTT
>JAGNTC010000004.1 GCA_017987725.1 Flavobacterium sp. | reverse complement strand
TATTAATTAACGTTTTAGTGCAAAGTGTGATTTGAACTTTTTCATCATGCCCTTTTCTTCGTACTCGATTAGGAACCAATAATCTGTAGCAGGCATTGGGGCTCCGTGGTAGTTACCATCCCAGCCGTCTCCATTTGGAGTAATTTGCTTGAGTAGTTTACCCATTCGGTCGAATATATAAATGGTAGCGGGCAAATTATCTAATTCAACTACGTTCCAGCTATCATTAAAACCATCTTCATTTGGGGTAAAAAACCGTGGGTAATCAATTACCATTACTTCAAAGGATTGTGAATCAGGAACAGAACAGCCTGTGGCATCAAAGACCGTTACCGTATGTATTCCGTGTGCAACTTGATTAAATAGTGGAACGCTTTGAATCGGTCCAAAATCCAATTGATACAAGAAGTTACCAGCAGGTGTTACAATTACTTCGATGGTTGGATTGGCTGCAAAGGCATCGCTCACATTATACGTAATAACACTTGAATTAAATTGAGGTTGATTAATGACCACTTGAATGGTTTGTGGTACTGCACAAGAATTGGCCACCGGCGTAAACACGTAAGGTGCAGAAGCTGTAACATCAATCACCGCAGGACTCCATGTTCCTGTCACACCATTTGGTGAAATGCTTCCCAATACAGGTGCAGTAGTGTTGACACATAAGGTTAAATCAACAAAATCGGGAACTGTGGGTTGATTGACGGTAACCGATAAAGTTTGTGGATTGGCACAAACCGTTGGGTCAGGAGTAAACAAATACATACCGCTTAATAGATTGTCAATGCTAGTTGGAGTCCACGTTCCGTTAATTCCATTGGGTGATGCTAATGCTAATACTGGTGCAATATCGCCCACACAAAATGGAGCAATTGCACTAAAATCAGGATTTATTCTGCGAATTAAACTGACAGCCAGTGTTTGGGTGCTGGAACATTGACCAGGATTTGGTGTAAACAAATAGGATGCATCGCTTGTATTGCTTATGGTTGCGGGATTCCAATTGCCCGAGATGCCATTGGGTGAACTGGTTAATAAAACGGGACTTGGGGTGTTTTCACAGAAAGAAGGAATAGCTGCAAAGTCTGGAATTACATTTGGTATGACTTGTACCAACATGGTTGTATTGACACTTGAAACACATTGATTCGCTGCTGGCGTAAAAGTGTAAAGTGTATTTCCTAAAATTGTGGTATCAATTGGACCATTCCATGTTCCCGTAATAGGCGGAGTGTTGATGGAACTGGTAGGCAAAAGTGGTGCACTTGCATTTTCACAGAGCGTCGGAATAGCTGTAAACAAGGGAGTAACTGCAGCAGTTACCGCAATATTTATTACTTGAGCTTGAGCACAAGTATACAAAGTTGGATCTGGCGTAAAAGTATAGGTCCCACCTACTAGATTATCAATTACAGCTGGCGACCAAGTTCCTGAAACTCCATTTGGCGCAGTATTTACCAACGTTGGCGCAGTAGATCCAGAACAGATTGACGGAATTGCAGCAAAATCGGCCGTTGTTGAGTTAACTATAGAAACAGACAGCGTTTGTGTATCACTGCATTGATTGGCATTGGGAGTAAACACATAATTTCCTGGAATTGTATTGCTAATTGTGGTTGGTAACCATGTTCCCGTAATTCCATTCGGAGAAGTTGTAGCCAATGCAGGCGCTGTACTTCCTGAACACAAGGAACCAATGGCTGGAAAGTTTGGACTTACAATTGGATTTACTGTCACTGAAAGGGTAACAGGTGTGCTTGAAACGCATTGTCCAGTATCGGGTGTAAAAGTGTGCGTTGTGGTTCCTACCAGAAACTGATTTATTCCTCCAGGATTCCAAGTGCCCGTAATGGCAGGAGTATTGGTTGATGAAGTAGGTAAAACGATAATTGGCGCTGTCGTGCTTTGGCAATAGGTAGTAGGTATGGAAGCAAAAGTTGGCGTTACTGCAGTAGTTACGGCAACGCTAAGGGTTTGGGTATTGGCACACGGAAACAATAGATTATCCGGAGTAAAAATATAATTGCCTCCAGCTGTATTACTAATTAAGGCAGGACTCCATGAACCAGCTATTCCATTGGGACTAGTAGTGGCTAAAATTGGTGCAGTTGTTCCCGCGCAAAAAGCAGGTATAGTTGCAAAATCGGGAGTGGTAAATGTAGTACAAGGAGAATGACATGTGTCTGTATCTGAAACCACACAAGGTGCCCCCACAACAGAAGTAATGGTAAAAGTAACATAAGTTCCCGGAGCAGGTACTGGAATTGATATGCTAGATGCTGCAGAGGTATATCCTGTTACTAAGGGTCCGCCAGCAATAGAATATGTATAATTATAACCCACCCAACCAGTCACATTTGACCAATCAAAAAACACGGATGTTGGCGTAGAACGCGTGGCATCACAGAATAAGTTAAGGGATTCATTGAAATTTTGAGTTACTGTAACAACCAAGGGTACACGTGTGCTTTCACAAAGCCCATTGGTTTGAGTTACATAGTAAGTTGTGTTGCCTACTGTATTAGTTAGCGGTGTAGGTGCTGTTGTAGAAGCTACGCCTCCCGTGGCAACGGTGTACCATTTTAAAGTTGTTCCTGTGGCTTGGGTTGCACTGAGTGCTGTGGCAACACTATTTTGGCAGTAATAAATTGGCGAAGTCACCGTGGGTGGCGGTGTTGCTATCGTATTATTTATTTGAATGGTATTAGGTAATGAAACGCAACCCGTGGTTGTGTTACGAACGACTACATTATACGTGTTAGGACCAACATTGCTAAATAAGGTACCCGATTGAAAACTTGTTCCGTTGATGCTGTATTCAAAATTAGCTCCCAAAGGTGCTGTTACGGTAATACTCCCAGTAGCAGTAACACAGGAAGGTTGCGTAGTATTGATGAGCGGTGTTGAAGGTAAAGTAGGTAGTGTAGCAATTACGGTAGTCGCATTAGAACAACCCGAAACTGGATCAAAGGCAGTAAGCGTGAAGGTGCCGTTTTGGGTAGCTGTAGCCGGATTGGGCGAATCGGTGGCTAGTCCAGGTCCATTCCAAGTGAGTTGAACTCCAGCAGTAGTTGAATTACCAATGAGTTTCACTCCACAATTGGGCGCAACACCAGTGGTAGCCGAAACATTTGGCAAGGCTGCTACCGATGAAATCGTTAAGCTTACTGGTAAAGAGCTGCAGTTTGTTCCCACTATGCGTACCCTTACAGGATAGGTATTTGCAGCCAAATTTAAAAAACTAGGACTACTCTGGTAGGTTGTACCGTCGATGCTGTATTCATATGTAGTTCCAATAGGGCTTGACACCGTGATAGTACCCAATGGCGAAGTACACGTAGGTTGACTTGTTACAGCAGCTGTTACTACTGGAATCGGATTAACCGTTATTACTTTAGTAGCGTTAAGTGTACACGTGGTGGTGGTAGTAAACGTAATGTCATCAATTGCAAAATCATTACCGCCTGAATTTATGTTTCTGTTGTATAACACGATATCAGCGCTGTTGCTGCTGAGTGAATTCCATGTATGCGTGAATTGAACCCATCGATTCGGAGAAGCACAGTTTACATCAGTAGGTGCCAGTCTAAATCCAACAGAAACACCATTGATGAAAACTTCAATATTTGCTGGATTATTAGTCACCACAGATTGTATCCAAAACCCAAAATTATAGACTCTATTGTTTACTACAGGCACAGTTTGTCTCCATACAATAGAATTGGGTGTGGTTGCCCCATCGGCCACTAACATTCTTCCGGTTCCTGTCGTGTGATCCCCACAATTTGTAAAGGCATTAAACCACGCTTGCGGATTGGTTACTACGCCATAAGCATTTTGTAATCCACCTGTAGGAGCTGTGGCTAAAAATTGATAATTCGTTGTAAATCCAGTATTCCCAGAAGAAAAATCACCGTTGGTAATTAAATTGGATGTGGAAGAGGTATTAGCACTGATACTATAGGTAGTAGGAACAGTGGGTTGAACCGTTTGTGAAGTGGCGGTAAGGTTGGTAATTCCAGTATCATTTGGGTTTGAGGACCAGGTGTATGCCGAAGCACCATTGGCAGTAAGTGTGACACTTTCACCCACACAAATTGAAGTGGATGAAGCCGTAATACTGATATTGGCTGGATCAACGATTTGAATGCCATTTTGCGAAACTTGGGTACCTCCCGAATCCAACACAGAAACAGAATAGGTTCCCGGTCCAAGATTGTTAAATACGCCTGTGCTATTGGTAGCACTACTTGTCCCTGACAAAGTATAAGTAACATAAGGTGGAACGCCGTTTACCCCACTCACAATGATGGTTCCGTTATTGGCATTCGGACACGAAGGATTTACAGAAGAAGAGGTGATTGATAAAGGAGGCAATATGGCCACCAACGAGATATCATCTATTGCAAAATCATTTCCTACTCCACCTCCTGCTGTTTGGGTATCGGTCAACCAAATCTGGGCATTATTGGTTGTAGCTACCCATTGGTAGGTTACTTTTGTCCAGGCCGATGGATTCCCAAGCGGACATTGTGTAGGCCCAGACAACAAAGTTAGAGGTCCAGTCGTGCCATTGGTATTGACGGCAATAATGGCAGAATTGGCTGCTGTATTCGTAGCCGAAATCGATCGTATCCAATAGCTAAATTGGTACGTTCTGCCTGAAATTACGCCTATACTTCCTCCATTAACCAATTCCCAAAACTTATCACCTGCATTGCCTGATCCGTCCACCACCATCATTTTACCTGTTCCTGTAGTATGGTCATTGGAATTGCAAAAATTAGCATTGTTCATCGTGAAAGAATCGGTTGTCAGTAAATAATTTCTAGGATTACTCACTCCTGGGGTAAACGGTAGAAAATAATTTGTTTGAAAACCGACTCCTGCTCCTCCACTTTCGAAGTCGCCATTGATTAATATGTTTTGAGCATACAAGGATTGCATTCCTATAACTAATAGAAACAGAACAGTATACAGTGATTTTGGTAATTGTGTCATCTTATTTTATTTAATAGGCTAAACAAGCAAGTAGTGTTTCTTCTAATCTGGATTTCCCCATGAATTGATCTTCAAGGGCTTTGGTAAATGGAATTGGGCTGTCTAAACTGGCGACACGCTTTACTGGGCCATCTAAATATTCAAAACATTCTTCCATAATGAGCGCCGAAATATCGCTGGCAATTCCCCCAAATAGTGTGTCTTCTTGAACAATAATTGCTTTGTTTGTTTTTTTAACAGAACTAAAAATAGCTGCTGTGTCTAAGGGTTGTAAGCTGCGCAAATCGATCAAATCGGCACTTATTTCAGGGTGTTTTTCTAAAACTTCTAATGCCCAATGTACGGCAGCTCCAAAAGCAATGATACTGATTTGATCTCCCTCTTTGATCAGCGAAGCTTTACCAAATGGCAAGGTGTAATAATCGGTAGGCACGTCTTGGTATACGCTACGATACAATTGCTTGTGCTCAAAAAACAAAACTGGATTAGGATCGTTTATGGCCGTAGCCAATAAACCTTTGGCATCATAGGGGAATGCGGGGTAAACTACTTTTAATCCAGGTGTTTTAGTAAACCAGGCTTCGTTGGTTTGGGAATGGAAAGGCCCAGCTTGGGTTCCGCCGCCGCAAGGCATACGTACAACCACATCAGCGTTTTCTTGCCAACGGTAATGTACTTTGGCCAAATAATTCACTATTGGGTTAAATCCGGTGGAGACAAAATCGGCAAATTGCATTTCGACGATGGCTTTGCATCCATTTATAGAAAGTCCCATTCCTGCTGACACGACTGCGCTTTCGCAAATGGGTGTGTTTTTAATTCTGTCCTTACCAAATGCTTCAACAAAACCTTCGCTGATCTTGAAAGCACCGCCGTATTCGGCTATGTCTTGTCCCATCATCACTAAATTGTCATGACGTTCAAACGATTGTTTCAATCCTTGGGTAATCGCATCCACAAAACGAATCGACTGGGTTTCGGTTCCTGGAGCAATATTTTCAAAATCATAGGGTTTATAAACATCATTCAATTCCTCTTCATAGGAAGCAGTAATTTCAGGTTCATTGGTGGCTTTAGCCCAATGTTCGTCAATTTCTTGTTTGATGACAGCGCGTATTTCAGTATCTAATTCTACGGTTAGCAGACCAATTTGAAGTAAATAGGCTTTGTAATTATCAACTGGGTCTTTGGCGGCCCAAGCATCCATTAATTCTTGCGGAACATATTTGGTACCACTGGCTTCTTCGTGCCCGCGCATGCGAAAGGTTAAAAACTCCAACAAAACCGGACGTGGATTTTCACGCATGGAACTAACTAATTGATCCAGTTTTGTGTACACTTCCAAAATATTGTTCCCATCAATGATATGACTTTCCATGCCGTAGCCTATGCCTTTGTCGGCTAAGTTTTCGCAACGGTATTGTTCATTGGTTGGTGTCGATAAACCGTAACCATTGTTTTCGATGATGAATAAAACGGGTAAATCCCAAACGGCTGCAATGTTAAGTGCTTCGTGAAAATCACCTTCTGAAGTGGCCCCTTCTCCTGTAAATACGGCCGTTACATGACCGTTTTTCTTCAGTTTATTAGCCACTGCAATCCCATCAGCTACACCCAATTGGGGGCCCAAATGAGAAATCATACCGATGATATTGTACTCTTGTGTGCCAAAGTGAAAACTGCGGTCACGGCCTTTGGTAAAGCCATTGGCCTTTCCTTGCCATTGCGAAAACAAGCGGTATAAAGGAATATCTCTACTGGTAAATACACCTAAATTGCGGTGCATGGGTAAAATGTATTCTTCTGGCTTAAGCACAGCCGTTACGCCTACTGATATTGCTTCTTGACCCACACCAGAAAACCATTTAGACACTTTTCCTTGTCGGATAAGAATCAGCATTTTTTCTTCAATCATTCGGGGCTTGAGAAGTCTCTTATAAAGTGAAAGTAAGGTATCGTCCGATAGGTCTAAGCGATTAAAATCCATAATAAAGATGACGTAGGTTTATTTTTTTAATCGGTAAAAATAGTAAAAACATAGAAATATATTCGATGAAATTACAAGTAAATGGAGGCCGAATTTTCCATCTCAATTTAATTTTTAGCTACTTTTGTTTTTTTACTATTGTCGAGCAACTTGCTTGAATTAAATCCTAATACTATGCAACACATTCCTAGTGTAGACTTACGTGATTTCCTGTCGGACGATCCGACACGTAAACAACATTTTGTAAATGAAATCGGTAAAGCTTATGAAGTTATTGGCTTTGTGGCTTTGAAAGGGCATTTTTTAGACGATCAATTGGTAGATGATTTGTACCAAGAAGTGCGTCATTTTTTTAACCTACCTCTTGAAACAAAAGCAAAATATGAAATTCCAGGAATTGGTGGCCAACGCGGCTACGTTTCGTTTGGAAAAGAACATGCCAAAGGACGATCGGCAGGTGATTTGAAAGAGTTTTGGCATTTTGGTCAATACGTTGAAGCTGATTCCAAATATGCCCACGAATACCCCGACAATGTTGAGGTTTCGGAGTTGCCTCATTTTAATGCAACCGGCAGAAAGGCATATGAAATGTTGGAAAAAACAGGCATTTATGTGTTGCGTGCCTTGGCCTTACACATTGGCTTGGATGAGTTCTATTTTGACAATTATATCCAACAAGGAAACAGTATTTTGCGCCCCATACACTACCCTCCCATTACAGATGAACCCAAAGATGGAGCCGTTCGCGCCGCGGCCCATGGCGATATCAATTTAATTACGCTTTTGATGGGTGCCCAAGGCAAAGGTTTGCAAGTCCAAAATCACAACGGCGAATGGATTGATGCCATGGCTCAACCCGATGAACTGATGATCAATGTGGGCGATATGCTTTCGCGCCATACCAACAACAAACTCAAATCGACCATTCATCAAGTGATTAATCCACCAAGAGAATTGTGGGGAACTTCCCGTTATTCAATTCCTTTTTTCATGCATCCAGTGAGCGACATGCCACTCAATTGTTTGCCCGAATGCATTGATGCTTCTCATCCAAAAACCTTTGAAGACATTACGGCTGGGGAATATTTGGAGGAACGATTGGTAGAATTAGGATTAAAGAAGTAATTTTTGATGGACTTACAAGAGCAACTCAAAAAGTTATTTCCAGATCACGAGCCCAGCAAAGAGCCTGTAAACGAGGTAACTGAGCCACATGCGTTGTTTATTCAAAAAGAACCGTTGATTTGTCAATACGAAAAACGCAAAGGCAAACCCACAACGGTTATTTCCGGATACGAAGGTGATGACGAAGACTTTAAACTGTTGGCTAAAGAAATCAAAAACAAATTTGCTGTTGGCGGCAGTTTCAAAGACGGCGAACTGATAATTCAAGGGGATTACCGCGATAAAATCATGCAGTTTTTACAAGCCAAAGGATTTAAAACCAAACGAGTGGGGGGTTGATTTTAATTTGAAAATTTGGAGATTTGAAAATTTGAAAATGTCTAAAAATATAGTATTCCTAAATTATTATTTGATCCAACTCTCAACCAATAACTGACAACCGATAACAGAAAACCGACAACAGATAACTCAATAAAAATGATCGCATCCTCCGAATTAATTCTAAACCCAGACGGCAGTGTGTACCACCTGAATCTTAAACCCGAACACATCGCGCAGGATATTATTTTTGTAGGGGATCAAGACCGAGTAGAAAAAATTACCAAGCACTTCTCCAGTATCGAATTTACCCAACAAAAGCGTGAATTTAAAACCCAAACGGGAATTTACAAAGGCAAACGCATTACGGTACTATCAACCGGAATTGGTCCAGACAATATTGATATTGTTATGAACGAATTGGATGCCTTAGTGAATATTGATTTGCAAACGCGTAAACCCAAATCGGTGCTAACTTCATTGAATATCATTCGGATTGGAACTTCGGGTTCGCTCCAAGCAGACATTCCTTGCGATAGCTTACTGTTAAGCCAATATGGATTAGGTTTGGATAATATGCTCCGCTCCTATTTAATCGATGAAATATCCGAAACGGCCATAGAAAACGCATTTATTTCTCAAACCAATTGGGATCTCAAAAAAGGCCGCCCATATGTGGTACGCGGAAGCAAACAGTTGGAAAAACGTTTTGATAGCGACCAATTGTATAAAGGTTTTACCGGGACTGTCGGGGGGTTTTACGGTCCACAAGGGCGTGTACTTCGATTGGAAATTCAAGACCCTGCACTCAATTCCAAAATGGATCGTTTTGAGTTTGAAGGTGTCAAAATGACCAACCTCGAAATGGAAACCGCCGCAATTTATGGTTTAGGTAAATTACTTGGCCACGAATGTTTGTCGCTTAATGCCATTATTGCCAATCGAGCAACGGGTACATTTAGTGCAGATCCATACAAATCAGTGGATGCCTTGATTGTGTATGCTCTAGATAAATTGGCGGAATAGATTTAAGATTAACGATTGCTTCGCCAGTTCGTCCCGAAGCTACGGGACTCGGGTTTTGAAATTTGATTTTTGATCTTTACAAAACACATCAAAAAAAATTTAGATCATGATGTATTTTAATTTATCAATTTGATTTTACTTGCAAGTAATGAACCTAACTCTAGATACTTCACGTTTACTGCTAAGGCCCTTTGTTTTGAGCGATGCCCAAGATCTATTTAAAATGGATGCCAACCCTAACGTACACCGTTATCTGTGGCAAAAACCAACTACTGATATTGAGGAATCCATAAAAATTATAGCATACATTCAAAAACAATACGCCGAAAATAACATTGGTCGATTTGCCACTATTCTCAAAGAAACCAATGAGTTTATAGGCTGGACTGGTATCAAATTCGTGAATGACCACACCGAAAACGGCAACACTAATTTTTACGATTTTGGCTATCGGCTAGACGAACCCTTTTGGGGCAAAGGCTATGCTTCTGAAGCTACTGCGGCTTGGTTTGATTACGGCTTTTCTGAAATGAACATCCAAACACTGCACGCGTATACTCATTTTGACAACGCGGCTTCCAATCGTATCCTTTCTAAATTTGGTATGCAATGGGTAGAGCATTATATGGCCGAAGATGGAGCCCAATGGAATTGGTGGAAACGTGATAATGCAATGCAAGATGCTTAAAATAAACATTGCCGGGGTTCCGGAGCATTTTAATTTTCCGTGGATTCAAGCCATTCAAAACGGCTTGTTTCAACAAGTAGGTTTGGATGTACAGTGGAACAACGTACCCGAAGGCACTGGTAAACTTTGTCAGTTGCTTCGCGAAGGCACAGCCGATGTAGCCATTGTGCTAACCGAGGGCATTGTAAAAGACATCAGTTTAGGAAATCCATCTGTTATTTTGCAAAAATATGTCGAATCCCCTTTGTTGTGGGGCATTCATGTCGCGGCACATTCTCCTTATATTAATTTGGCTGATTTGCAACATAAAAAAGCCGCCATTTCCAGAATTGGATCGGGCTCGCAATTGATGGCTTATGTCAATGCGCACAATCAAGGCTGGGAAAACCACATTGATTTTGAAATTGTGCACACCATAGACGGTGCCGTTGAGGCTTTATCCGCTCAAAAAGCCGACTACTTTATGTGGGAACATTTCATGACCAAACCATTGGTAGATCAAGGCATTTTTAGACGCTTAGGCGACTGCCCTACGCCTTGGCCTTGTTTTGTGATTGCTGTACGCAAGGCTTTTTTGGAGGAACATTCGGATTCGATTAAACAGCTATTGGCCTGCATCAACCAACACACGCAATCCATTAAAAACCAACCTAATTTAGCCGAAAGGATAGCACAACATTATCAGTTAAACTCAATAGATGTAAGGACTTGGCTAAGTCAAACAACCTGGTCTCAACGTAATTTTACGCCCGATGAATTTTCAGCGCTCGAAAATAAATTAATCGATTTTGATATTCTTGATAAAAAGTTAAATTTCAATTCTGTTATTGTTGACCTTGACTAAACTATGCGAATCAAACAAAAGCTAGAGGAATCCAAAGTAAATACTCAATTTCAGGTGCCACAACCTTGGAATGGACTCATCATTTTACTATTGAATGTGTTGATTACCATTCCCATATTCATCATTGCGCACAAAAACATCATGGAAGTCGATTGGCCTTATGAACTGGATCACATCCTACTTTTTCTAGCCATCCTTACTGTAAATCAGTTGGTGCTCCACGCCTTACGAACACTGTTGATTATTACCATTGGCTTTTATTTGATTGCCTTGGTAATAGGAAATCTTACCGATAATTACGGTTTTAAAAGCATTTATGATGACTATAAATACATGCTTTTTGCATTATCGGATAGTCCTCATCCGCAAAATTTACTCATCAATAAATTGGCTCCCTTTCCTGAAAAAACTGCCATACTTGCTGCAATTGAGTACGACAAGCCCACCGTTCGTAATTTTGCTTTGCAAGCCATTAGTAACCATTTTAAAGAGGTACCGGGTTACGCCAAACACCGTAAATTGATTCAATGTTTTGCGGTATTTAAAGAAATCAATAGCCGATGGACCTACGTGAGTGATCCAAAAAATGAAGAATATATAGCCCGAGCAGCAGAATCTGTAAACTATTTAGCGGGTGATTGCGACGATCATTCGATATTAATGGCGGCCAGTATCAAAGCAATTGGTGGTACGCCAAGACTCATTTACACCGACGGACATATTTATCCTGAACTCTGTATTGGGAGTTTGGCCGATTTAGAATCCGTCAATTTTTTGATTAAAAAAGAATTGTTTACAAAAGAATCTCATCTCAAAGCCATTCATTACCATCGCGATGAATACGGACAAGTATGGCTAAATATGGATTACACGGCCATGTATCCGGGTGGGCCATTTTTGTTTGATGAAATATTAGGTACTTTAAATTTAGATTAATACGCTTACTTTAGCATAAAATTCACCACTATGTATCGAACCCTTTTGCTATTATTTATTTGTTTTTCGGCAACGGCTCAAGACAGCATTCCGCAGCCAGCCTACGAGATCCGAACCAATGTGTTAACGGCAGTTAGCCAAGGTGGCTACAATTTGAGTTTGGAAAAAAAGACAAACTCTGCCTTCAGTTATGGAATTAGTTTGACCAAAACATGGAGTCCTTCGCGTGAAAATTCCTATAAAACTGGAAACAAAAGTCATTTGACAGAATGGGACATAACCCCTTTTGTACGCTATAAATTATCCAACAACAACCGGTCTTATTATTTTGCTGAGGCGTTTGCTGCGGTAAACCATGGAAAATACAAAACCATTGTTCGAAATTCAGCTGCGCAATATGCCGTCTATTTGTTAGAAAAAGGCAGCTATACTGATTTGGCTTTTGGCGGCAGCATGGGTTACCACATTCTGATTAAGCAAAGATGGACTGCAGAATTTTTAGTAGGATTTGGCTCAAATGTATTGGATCGTACTAAAAGTCCAGATGTAGTAAGCCGTGTCGGTTTAAGTATTGGTTATCAATTTAATAAGTAACAGCATGAAAAAAATTCAATATACCATTGCAACTGTGTTTATCGTAATGCTTGCCAGTTGTTCAAGTAAAGACAATGATTTTTATAACGAAATTGCCATTAGTGTCCCCGAAATTGTAACGATTGAAAGCCCAACTAGTCTTTTGGTTAATGATACGGTATGGATGCAAGCCAATTTTTCAAGGTACTTGCAAGAGGCAAATCAAGTTAAATTACTCGATGTATATGTTACAACCGGAGCAGCGCCAAGTTTTGCTTTTCCCTTTTTTATCGAAAAAAAGCAAGGAAATGGAGACTGGACATTTTATCCGTTGGGCAACAATCTGGTTGAGAAAAAAGGCAGAGCAAGAGAATATTCGGGTTACTATGTAGGAACTAGTTTATACAATGAGCAAAACCTACTGTATGAGTTTAGAAGTGGATTTAAACTTACCGAAGCGGGTGAATACCGACTCAATTTTGGATATGAATCGATTGCCAACCGTTCGGCTACGCTGCGTTCAAGCAGTGCTGCGCAACAACTATTCTTAAACATTCGTTCGTCTGTTTCAGCGCTTAACTCTAGTGGATATTATACCTTCACTGTAAACTAATTACCACTGAATTGACGCAATAGCATGTGCTTTTAAATAGGCATTTGATCGGCTAAAATGTTTGTTTCCAAACCATTTTCCTTGGTTGGCACTCAAGGGCGAAGGATGTCCACATTCAAGTACCAAGTGTTTTTGTCTGTCTATCTTTTTGCCTTTTTGTTGGGCAAAATTTCCCCACAACAGAAATACGATATTTTCTTTTTGCTCCGATAACAATTCAATAACGGCTGATGTAAATTGCTGCCAACCCAATTTGGCGTGGCTATTGGGCTTGTCTTTTTCGACCGTTAAGGTGGCGTTTAACAGCAACACACCTTGCTTGGCCCAAGGCAGTAAATTACCCGAACTTGGGAGCATCAATTGATCCAAGTCGGTGGCGATTTCTCGGTAGATGTTTTGCAACGAAGGTGGAATGCGAATGCCATCGGGTACTGAGAAGGCCAACCCATGTGCTTCACCCGGTCCATGATAGGGATCTTGGCCCAAAATAACCACTTTTACGTCTTCAAATGGACACGCATCAAATGCAGCAAAAATCGAGGTTTCAGGCGGATAACAACTGCCGTTTTGATAGGCAGATTCTATTGCCTGCTCCAGTTGCTGGAAGTAAGGTTTTTGAAACTCAATATCCAATTTAGATTGCCACGAAGGCGCTTGCATGCGAAGCATAACGTTGTTTTGTTTCCAAAGATAATTAATTAAACAAACTCTCAAATAATAGCTACTTTTGCCAAGAAATATCTCCTGATTTATGAACCGCATTACGGCCAAAACGCTACAAGATCTCCAATTTCCAACCGTATTAGAAACGGTTTCGGCCTATTGCAATACCGATTTGGGACAGCTAAAAGCCAAGGCCCTTTTGCCTATTTCTGATTTTAGCGAATTGAACATTGCCTTGTTGCAAACTTCGGAGTATGTTTCATCCTTTCAGAATAACAATGCGATTCCCAATCACGGCTTCGAATCAATTGCACACGAGATTCAATTTTTGGGCATTGAAGACAGCATGTTGGAGGTGGGCAGTTTTCGGAAAATAGCCCAATTGTCTGCCACAACCAATGTGCTCCTGCAGTTTTTTCAAAAATTTACCGATTACTATCCCAACTTGCAATTGCGTGCCGCGCAGGTCACTTTTACCAAAGAAATCATCCAACAAATTGAGTTGGTTGTCGATAAATATGGCGAAATAAAAGACAATGCTTCTCCCGATTTACTCAATATACGCCGAGACATGCAGGTGGTCCGCGGAAAAGTAAACCAAAGTTTTGGGTCAGCATTAAGCCAATATAACGGCTTGGGTTATTTGGACGAAATCAAAGAAAGTTTTGTACAAAACAGACGCGTACTCGCCGTGTTGGCCATGTACCGACGCAAAGTAAAAGGATCCATTTTGGGCAGTTCCAAAACGGGTAGCATTGCCTATATTGAACCCGAAGCAACCTTAAACTACTCTCGTGAACTGAGTAATTTAGAATACGAAGAAGTCGAAGAGCTCAACCGTATTTTAAAACAACTTACCAACTATATCCGGCCGTATTTGCCGGTACTTATTGCCTATCAAGATTTCTTGAGTGATATAGATGTTATTGCAGCAAAGGCCAAATATGCCCGAAAAATTAACGGTATCCTTCCCACAATAACCACCGAAAGGCGAGTTTATTTTAGAGAAGCCTTCCACCCTATTTTGTTGGTAACCAATTTGGAACAAAAACAAGTTACACATCCGCAAACCTTTGAATTGGCCCAAAACAACCGCATCATCGTGATTTCAGGTCCCAATGCGGGTGGAAAAACCATCTCCTTAAAAACAGTAGGCCTGTTGCAACTCATGTTGCAGTCTGGGCTATTGATTCCGGTACACGAACGCAGCGAGACCTTTTTGTTTGATCGGATTTTGACTGATATTGGAGATAATCAATCCATTGAAAATCATCTCAGTACCTACAGTTACCGATTAAAGAACATGAACTACTTTTTAAAGAAGTGCAACGCCAAAACCCTTTTTTTAATTGATGAATTTGGTACCGGATCTGATCCTGAATTGGGCGGTGCTTTGGCCGAAGTGTTTCTGGAAGAGTTTTACCATCGCGAGGCCTTTGGCATCATAACCACGCATTATGCCAATTTAAAAATCTTGGCCAATGAATTGCCATTTGCACAAAATGCGAATATGCTCTTTGACGAGAAATCGCTAGAACCCTTATATAAATTGGTGTTGGGTCAAGCCGGAAGTTCGTTTACGTTTGAGGTGGCACAAAAAAACGGCATTCCTTACGGGCTGATAAACCGGGCCAAAAAGAAAATAGAAGTAGGAAAAGTGCGGTTTGACAAGACCATTGCAACTTTGCAAAAAGAGCGTTCCAAAATGGAAAAAACTTCTCAAAACCTCAAAGAAGAAGAAACCAAGGTGCGCGAGGAAAGCAAGAAAATGGAAACGATCAATGCAAAGATCAAACAAAAATTGGAAAGCTACCAGGAATTGTATGACAGCAACCAGCGTTTGATTTATATGGGGCAAAAAATAGATGATATTGCCGAAAAATACTTCAATTCCAAAAACAAGAAAGACCTCATTGGTGAGTTTTTGAAAATTGTAGAAGTGGAGAATTCCAAACGCAAAAAAGCGACACCCAAAGAAGTAAAACTCAAGCAAGTCATCCAAAAAGAAATTGTAAAAGAAGTTACAGTTAAGGTAGATGCCATTCGCCAAGAAAAAAAAGAAAAGAAATTAAAAGCAATCGTTCCTGAAAAACCAAAACCGGTCCTAAAAGTAGGTGATCGGGTGCGCATGTATGACGGTAAGGCCATTGGCACCATCGATAAAATCGAGAAAACCAAAGCCATTGTCAATTACGGCGTATTTACTTCTACGGTGAATTTAAGCCAATTGGAATATGTACAACCCTAATGGATCAGCTGCCAACCAATAAAATCATTGTACTCTACGACGGCGATTGTGGCTTATGCAATCGAGCAATTCAAATCTTGTTGCAGGAAGATCCTTCAGATCTTTTTCGGTTTGTTTCTCAACAAGCTGATTTAGGAAAATCGATTTTAACTCATATTGGGTATAACCCAAATACGCTTGATTCACTGGTGGTTTATCATCCAAACGTGGCCTATTACACTCAATCGCAAGCCATATTTTATTTATGCAAACACGGTTCATTTAAGCTAAAGCTATTGTTGGTGTTCCAACTCTTTCCTAGAGTAATGTTGGATAGCGTATACAATTGGATAGCCAAAAACCGATTCCATTGGTTTGGTAAAAACGAAAACTGTTTGTTTCCAAATGAAAGGCACAGGACAAAGTTTCTACCATGATAGCTTATGTATAGACATAAAAAAAGCCTCAAAAAATTATTTTGAGGCTTTAATTTTTGAATTAATTTGATTTAGTTTTTAATCAATTTTTCTACAAAAGTACCTTCACTGGACTGGATTGTTAAGAAATACACTCCATTGGTTAGGTCTGTAATTGAAATTTGTTGATTAGCGATATTTTCGGGAGCGATTTGCTTTACCACTCTGCCGTTAATATCCGTGATGGTTAAAGTTGAAATGGCAGAATTTACAGCCGATGAAACAGTAATTACATCATGAGATGGATTAGGATAAACGGAGAATAAGGCTTGATTTGGTAAAACTGAGATTTCGTCAACACTTAACAAATTGTCTGTAGCAGATGCTCTAAAGACAAAAGCATCAAATAATCCCACTGCAGCAGCTGTGTTGGTTACAATTGGCGCAGTCGTTGTGGTACCACTGGTTGATACTAAACTTACGCGATCTGGATCAGAACCTGTTCCCGCTCCAGGAACTTGCCCATTGATACCAGGACCTTTCCAACGAATTTGACCCGTAGTTTTGTTGAAGCTTACGCCCAAACGTACCCAAACGTCCGCTTGTAAAATGATGTTTTGAGTTCCAGCACCTAAATAAAATATATAGTTTCCGATGGGTGCGGTGGCGCTGGTATAATAACCCACACCCGAAAGGGCTAAGGTTTTTGTATTGAATGAGAAGCCAGCAAGAATCTTGGTTCGGGTGGCATCAAATATGTATAAACCTTTGCTGTTTACACTTGTTCCTGAAGTATTTCCGGTATACATGTCAAACTCAATTTCTAAAATCTCGTTGCCTGCATCGCGAAAACTCCATATATCTGCAAATCCATCATACCAGAGTTGACGGCTTCCTTTGTCGCCATTGGTTCCAATAATTTGCAATACATTTTGGTGGGCGGCATCATTTGCAACAATTTGAAAGTTAGCGTTGCCTGCGTTGTTTGCGGTTGTAGGAGCTGTCCCATTGGTTGCCGCAGTAAAAATGTTATTAGTAGAAATGGCGCCTGTAATATCGGTTCCTACGTTTCCAATTTGGAACGTATCAAAGTTCTCTGAAAGCAATTCTTGTGCAAACAAAGAAGTGCTGAACAGTAAAAATAAAAATAAAGGTAATTTTTTGTTCATAAGGTGTAATGTTAAAGCGTTAAGTATTTAGTTTTCAGTGACAAATTAAGTAAATATATGTTTACAATAAGTAAGAAATTTCAATTTAGTTGGAAGTTGAATTTTGATCCTTATTTTCCCACTCCCCTACTACTGAAGTGGCCAGTGCGTTGCCCAATACATTGGTTGCGCTGCGGAACATATCGCAAAAATGATCTATGGGCAAAATGAGTGCAATCCCCTCAACAGGAATTTTAAACATGCCACAGGTTGCCGCTACCACGACCAAACTGGCACGAGGCACACCGGCTATGCCTTTACTAGTGAGCATCAACACCAACAACATAGTAAGTTGGGTAGGTAAATCCAAGGGAATGCCATAGGCTTGAGCAATGAAAATGCTGGCAAAAGTCATGTACATCATGCTGCCGTCCAAATTAAAGGAATACCCCAAAGGCAACATAAACGAAACGATGCGGTCCTTGATTCCAAATCGTTCGAGTTCTTCGGTTAATTTAGGAAAAACGGCCTCACTACTTGTGGTTCCAAACGCAATAATTAAAGGACTCACAATGTGTTTGAGCAAGGTAGTCATGCGCGATTTTAAAAACAGATAGCCTACAAGCAATAAAATAGCCCAAAGCGAGGTGATACCTACCATAAACGAACCAAAAAACTTGGCATAGGTCAGAATTAATTCACTGAAATCACGTACGGCAAATACACCCGCAATGGCACCAAATACACCTATTGGGGCAAATTTCATTACGTAATTCACCATTTTTAAAATGATGTGGGATGTTTTGTCTAAGGCATTGGTAACGGGTTTGGCATCAGAACCAATGGCGGCGGCGGCCAAACCAAAAAAGATGGAGAAAATTACAATTTGTAGAATTTCATTGGTAGCCATAGCCTCTACGATACTCTTTGGAATAATGTGTTCTACGAAATTTTGTGCGGAGAAAGCAGTTGTTTTTTCGGTTACTTCAGAAGCTGTGTTCATGTCTATCGAAGACAAGTTTAAGCCAATACCTGGTTCCAATACATTTACCCAAAAAAGGCCGATGAGCAGAGAAACAAAGGAAGCCGAAAAAAACCAAGCCATTGCTTTTCCACCGATTCGTCCAACCGCTTTGATGTCGCCTAGTTTGGCGATGCCTACCACTAAGGTGGTAAATACCAGTGGAGCAATGATCATTTGCACCAATCGGATAAATAAGGTAGCCAACAACTTGATGTATCCGCTAAAGGTTTTTGCTGCGTCAGCCTCATAATTTTGGTGCACAAAAACACCGATAATAGCGCCAAGAATCATGGCGATTAAAATTTGAGTAGTGAGGTTTGCGAAAAAGTTGGTTTTGGTTTTTGGTGTATGCATGGTTTGTTCATTTAGTGGTTAGCCCCGATTGAAACGGCATCCTTTAGGACCGGGGTTCGGGACTAAAGATACAGTGAAAAGCGGGAACAGCTACATCCAATTTGCAGTAGCACGTTGGCGTAAGGTAAAATCGGCAATAACCAAGGCGGCCATGGCCTCTACAATGGGAACTGCTCTGGGAACCACGCACGCATCGTGTCTTCCTTTGCCTTCTATGGTAACGGTTTCGCCTTGTTTGTTTATGGTGAGTTGGTCTTGCATGAGCGTAGCAACGGGTTTAAAGGCCACCCGAAAATAGATGTCCATTCCGTTTGAAATTCCGCCTTGTATTCCGCCAGAATGGTTGGTTTTCGTGCTACCGTCGGGCAAAAAAACATCGTTGTGTTTGCTGCCTAACCAGCTGCTTCCTGAAAAACCACTACCCAATTCAAAGCCTTTTACGGCATTGATGGACAACATGGCTTTGCCTAATTCGGCTTGTAATTTATCAAATACGGGTTCGCCCAAACCTGCGGGAACGCCCTGAATGACACAACTGATTACTCCTCCTACAGTGTCACCAGCCGCCTGAACAGCGCGAATGTAGGTTTCCATTTCTTGGGCTAGATCTTTGTCAGGACAACGTACGGGACTTGATTCGGTGTTGGATAAATCTAAATCGGTATAGGGTTTTGTGAGTGAGAGTTGCCCCACAGTGGACACATAGGCTTGTATGCTAATGTTGGGCAGCAGTTGTTTGGCAATGGCTCCCCCTACTACACGTATGGCTGTTTCACGCGCTGAACTACGTCCGCCTCCACGGTGATCGCGGAATCCGTATTTCTGGTCGTAAGTAAAATCGGCATGACTCGGGCGAAATGCTTGGAATAAATGATCGTAATCTTCAGATTTGCGATTGGTATTCGGAATCACGAAGGCCAAGGGTGCTCCAGTTGTTTTCCCTTCATAAAGTCCTGATAAAAATTGAACCACATCCGATTCTTGGCGCGGACTTGCCAAATCAGATTGACCCGGGCGTCTGCGGTCTAGATCAGCCTGAATGGCCTGAATAGTCAAATTAACACCGGCAGGAACACCATCGAGTATGCCACCAATTGCCTCGCCATGCGATTCGCCAAAAGTGGTGAGTTTTAAAAGAGTTCCAAATGTATTGCCTGCCATGGTTTTTTTTTCTATTGTGAACAAAAATACTATTTCGGATTGATAATTTAGACTTGTTATGGCTCAAAAATTAACAACTAAAAAAAATGCTTTGCGTATCTTCGCGATAACATTATAAATACTAGAACACATGAAAAAAATTATCTATTCATCCCTTTTTGTATTGGGATTATCTACCGCTGCTTTTGCACAATCGAGCCAAACCATTGGACTTCGATTTGGAAGCAATAACGGATTGGGAACCGAAGTGTCGTACCAAAGAGCATTGGGCGAAGCCAATCGTTTGGAAGCCAATTTAGGTTGGCGTTCAAGTGATGATTTGAATGCGATTAAGATTAGTGGCTTGTACCAATGGGTATGGGATTTAGACGAAAACTTCAACTGGTATGCCGGTGTGGGTGGAGGTCTTTTGAATTGGAATCACGAAAAAGCAGGGGTTAGCCACAGTGGTACTTTTGTATATGGAGCCGGTGATGTTGGAATTGAGTACAATTTTGATTTTCCCTTAACTATTTCGGCTGATTTTAGACCCGAATTTGGCGCCAAAAACAACTATTACAAAAGCTATAATTCAGACATAGCGATTGCTTTTCGTTACCGATTTTAATGACCTAAAGTACTAGGGTACAAAAAAATCCATCAGATCAACTGATGGATTTTTTAGTTTATGCGGATGGGTTTCTTCGAATTGATCTTTAAAACCGTGAATGGCGTGTAATAAATGTCTTTTTCGGCTGGATTTGGTTTGGTTGGTGGAATTTCCTTCATGATAATGTAGATACTGTCTTTTGTTTCTGAAACCTGATCCAGTTGCCATTGATAGCCTTCGGTTTCTTTTTCGCCCAAATTGGCCAATACAAAATTGCAGGCTTTAAGGTCTTCGGTATTTATTTTTCGACCCAGTTGGGGATCGTTTTGTAGCATTTTGATCTCTTTGGGTTCGGTAAGAAATTCAAAAAAAGGAATACGGGCACCTCCATCGACTTGCTGGCTGAGTATTTCAACCAAGGGTTTTTGCTTTGCATGATGCGAATGCGAGCCACACGAAAGCATGAAGCCAAAACCAAAATAGACAATCCTTTTTTTCATTTTGTTTTTAAAGCTATAGCACGTTGGTAAACGGCTTCATACAAAGGTAAAATATAATGAATGTCAAATTTCTCCGCTGTTTTTAGTGCGTTCAATTTAAAGCTAGCTAACGTCTCATCTGAGCTAAGGATGTGAAGCGCGTGTTGAGCCATGGATGCTGTATCCCCCACTGCACTTAGATAGCCAGAAACTCCGGCCAAATTTACCTCAGGCAATCCGCCCGAATTACTGGATATGACCGGCACACCACAGGCCATTGCTTCGAGCGCAGCCAACCCAAAACTTTCGGTTTCTGAGGGCAATAAAAACAAATCCGATTGCTGTAGAATTTGATCGATTTCGTTGCTATTGCCAAAGAAAATCACTTTGTCTTGAATACCTAATTTAGCACACAATTCTTCGGCTTTTTCTTTTTCAGGGCCGTCTCCCACCATCATCAATTTGGCTGGAATGTGTAGTTGTATTTGGTAAAAAACCTGAATTACATCGGGGATGCGTTTAACCGATCTAAAATTACTGATGTGCGTAATGATCCGCTCATCGGCATGGGCCATCGCCGAACGGCAACTAGTTTTTGGACTAATTTTTTGGAGTTCAATAAAATTGGGGATCACTTTGATGTCTTTGGTCACCGCAAACAAGTCTAAAGTATTGTCTTTTAGGCTTTGCGAAACTGAGGTCACAATATCCGAATTGTTGATGCTAAAGGTAACCGCCGGTTTATAAAAAGGATGGTTGCCCACTAAGGTTATATCGGTCCCGTGCAAAGTAGTTACCATGGGGATATGAATGCCTTCTTCTTTGAGCATTTGTTGTGCCATATAGCCTGCATATGCATGCGGTATTGCATAATGCACATGCAATACTTCAATTTTGTGCAGTTTAACCATGTCGACCAGTTTGCTTGAAAGGGCTAACTCGTAGGGTTGGTAATGAAACAGTGGATATTCGGGAACATTTACTTCATGGTAGTGTACATTTGGATTCAACAAAGCCAAACGCACCGGCTGACTGTAAGTGATGAAATGAATTTCATGACCACGGCGAGCCAATTCTAGACCCAATTCAGTGGCTACTACTCCACTTCCTCCAAACGTTGGATAACATACAATGGCTATTCTCATGTGGTTCTATTCGTTTAGTATGGCGTCGTAGATAATTTGTTGGATTTTTTCACGAATGTTTTCCTTGGCCAATTTGTTCTCGGTGGCATCTGGATAAGTTCGGTTGGATAAAAATACATAAATAAGCTCATGTTCAGGATCAGCCCAAGTCATAGTACCTGTAAAACCGGTATGTCCAAAACTGGAGGCAGAAGCGCAACCACTGGTAGGTCCTGTTGTTCCTGGCAATTGAGGTTTGTCAAAACCTAATCCTCTTCTATTCCCTTCGGCTTTGTAATAGCACTGGTTAAACGTGTCAAAGGTATTAGCCGAAAAATAGGTTTGATTGCCATAGCTTCCTTTTTGTAAGTAGAGTTGCATCATTTTGGCTACATCAAGCGCATTTGAAAACAAGCCCGCATGACCAGCTACTCCACCTTGCAAGGCGGCCGTCATGTCATGCACATAGCCTCGAAGCACTTGGTGCCTGAAATAGGTGTCCATTTCGGTAGGAACAAGAATAGATGACGGGAATCGTTGGCGAGGATTGTAAGCGGTATTGTTCATGCCCATCGAAGCAAAAAAGTGCTGCTGCGTAAGTTCGTCTAGAGACTTTCCGTTGCTTTTTTCGAGGTATTCTTTTAAAATTAGAAAAGTAAAGTCACTGTATTTGTATTCCTTTTTGGGATTTAACTTACACGATATAATGTAGTTCATGATCGTGGGCGGGTAATCTGAACGGACAAACAAACTATCGGCAACTTGAAAACGATGACTTGCAGAAAACACCTTAGCATAATAGGTATCTAAAGGCCTTTTGGTCGAATCCAAGGTGCTTTTGTAAAATGGCTCCCAAGCTGGCAATTGAGCATAATGAGACAGCAATTCTTTCAGGCTGGTGTGGGATTTATTACTACCTGAGAATTCGGGTAAAAGTGTACCCAGTTCGCTGTCTAGTGTTAACTTTTTTTGCTCGTAGGTTTGCATAAACACCGGTAAGGTACCGATTATTTTGGAAAGGGAAGCAATGTCGTAGAGGTTCTCGTTGTTTATTTTTGGGCTGTCGGGTTCATAGGTTTGGTTTCCAAACGACTTTTGATAGACTACCTTTCCTTTTCTGGCAACCAAAACTTGGCCTCCAGGCGTAAGTTTATCGGCTATGGCTTTTTGCATCACCGTTTCAATTTCATTCAGTTTTTGTGGATTAAGTCCCACATTACTAGGCGTCGAAAAACCCAATCGGTCAAGCTTTGTAGTCGATAATCCGGCATGTACCGGAAATTCAGCATGTGCCGTAACGGGTAATGTTCCCTTGGCCGATATAGCCCCAAAAATCAATTCGGCGGCTACCTCTTGTGCGACATCACTGTTTTGATAGGCCATGATTAAGCCTTCCATATCGTCAAATTTGGCAACCGGCAACAAGGTATAGGGTCTAGCAAAGACCGTTAAGATCACCCGATTGTTTGCGGCTAACTGCTGCAAATGGGCCAATTCCACTGTTGAGAAATCCGTTTTTTTCCAGGCTTTATCTGATTTGTGATACCCAACAATTACGGTAGTATAATCTTTCAATACTACTTGAAGCGAGTCGATGTTTTCATGGGCTACTTCGGTAATTGAGGTATATTTTTTTAGAGTAGAAACAAAGCTGCTATTGGTATCATCGCCTAATTTGACATAGGCAATTTTTTCTTTCGCTAAATCGGAAATTGGCAAAATAGACTCTTTGTTTTTGAGAACCGTAATGGCATTTTCATATAATTTATACTGTAAAGCATTGTTTTTAGGCGTATTTAAATCGGCTTGTAAATTGGTTAATGAAACCAATTTGGTCTTCGCCAATCCTACTTTGTGTTTGTATTTTAAAATCTTCTTGATTGAATAAGCCAAACGCTCTTCGGTGATAAATCCGTTTTGGTAGGCCATACAGATTTTTTCTTTGGCAACGGGTACATCTTCTGCACACAATAAAATGTCATTCCCAGCCATAAATGCTTCGAGATCAATTTGACCAGGTTCTCTGAAGTTTTTTGCGGCCTTCATGTTTAAAGCGTCTGTAAAAATTAAGCCTTTGAATTGCAACTGATTTTTCAAGACATCCGTAATAATATTATGCGAAACAGAGGACGGTAAATTTTCTCTCCACTCCAAGCTGGGTACATTGAGATGGCCTACCATTACGGAGGACAAACCGGCATCAATCAATTGTTTGTAGGGATACAATTCTATATCATTGAGGCGTTCCCGAGAAAAGGTAATCGTGGGTAAAGCCGAATGCGAATCAATTGACGTATCGCCATGACCCGGAAAATGTTTACCTGTGGCCAATAAGCCCAAACTTTGGTAGCCTTTCATCATAGCCAAGGCACTTTCGGATACATTGAATTTGTCTTCTCCAAAGGAGCGAAAACCAATGATCGGATTAGCTGGGTTGGTGTTGATGTCAAGTACGGGAGCAAAATTAAAATGGATGCCCATTCGCTTGCTTTGTTCAGCCATTTGCACCCCAACGGTTTCCAAATAACTCTTGTCTTTTATGGCTCCTAAGGTCATGTTCCAGGGATAACGGTAGGTAGAATCCAGGCGCATGCTTAAACCCCATTCACCATCAATTCCAACAAGCAGCGGCACTTTTGAAAGCGTTTGATAGCGATTGCTTAATTTGGCCTGTCTCATTGGGCCACCTTGAAAAAATATCAAACCACCAATTTTTTGTTCAAGTACGAGTTTGTCAATGGATTTGGTGTGTGTACTGTCTTTGTTGGAATAAGCCGAAACCATAAATAACTGCCCTAGTCGTTCATCAAAGTTTAATGATCGATACACGCTGTCTACCCAATTTTTTTGTTGGTCAGAATCATAATACTCTTGAAAATCTTCAATGTGAGGATGTTCAAAGCCAATGTCGTTTATAGGGCTGGATAGTGATTTTTTGGGTGTTACACAACTGTATACGCCAATAGCAAGTGCCAAGTAGATAAAAAGTACAACTTGATTTTTTTTCATGTTGAAGGGTTAAAAGAATCTACTGTGCCAGCTCTCTGAGGCAGGGATTTCCCATGCGTCATTGAATTCCTCGATGGTATTTACCAAATTATTAAAAACGATGGTCTGGTCAGAAACTGCTTTTTCTTTGGCCATTTTTTTAAAATCCAAAAGCGTTTTATGTGCAATGTGCTCCCCTGTTTTATAGGTCACATTCATTTTGTCGAGCAATTCAACTTGGTATTTTTGCTCGATAAGCTGAATGAATTGCACCGATTTATCAATGGAACAACCCGTGGCGGCTTGCACTTCTTGGTTTACCGCGATAATAATAAAACGTTGGTATTTTAGTTGATACGATGATTCCAATCCTGTTCCGTGGGATTCCCAGGTTTCCAAAAAACCTTTTAAATCGGTTTCAATGGCTTTCACTTCATCCTCCGTGAACTTTCGATTGGATTGGTAAATCCAAATTTTGGATTCTAGAGGCAATTGTTCGAATGGAATATACATGGTTGTGTTTTATAAGTCTTCAGCTGAAGCTATTAGTTCGGCTACATCCATTACTTGAATGTTGGCTTCTTGTTCTTTGTTTTTTATCCCGTCGGTCATCATCGTATTACAAAAAGGACAACCTGTGGCAATAATTTGAGGAGATACGGCTAAGGCATCTTCGGTGCGTTCAATGTTGATTTCTTTGTTTCCGGGCTCAGCGTCTTTAAACATTTGTGCACCACCAGCGCCACAGCATAAACCATTGGCCTTTGAACGTTTCATTTCTACCAATTCGGCATCTAGCTTTTCGATCAATTGTCTTGGCGCTTCATAAATGGCATTGGCACGTCCCAAATAACAAGGATCGTGAAAAGTAATTTTTTTTCCTTTGTACTGACCGCCTTCAATGGTTAATCTACCCTCATCCATTAAGGATTTCAAAAAGGTGGTGTGGTGAATTACCTCATAGGTTCCACCCAATTCGGGGTATTCATTTTTTAAGGTGTTGAAACAATGTGGACATGCGGTTACTATCTTTTTGGCTTCGTAGGCATTGAGTACTTCAATATTCATGAGTGCTTGCATCTGGTACAAAAATTCGTTTCCCGCCCGTTTAGCAGGGTCTCCAGAACAAGATTCTTCGACACCTAATACGGCAAATGAAACGTTTGCTTGTGTGAGAATACGAACAAATGCTTTGGTAATCCGTTTGGCGCGTTCGTCAAAACTACCGGCGCAACCTACCCAGAATAAAACTTCAGGTTGTTTGCCTTGCGCAAGCAGTTCAGCCATTGTGGGTACAACTAAATTTTCCGTCATCGTGTTATCTTTCAAAAGATTAAATGTAAATAAAATGCTATCTCACTTTACACCTAAAATGAATTAATGTTGGCCATCATCAAATACTTGTATGGTGACTTCTTTGTCAATTAGGTCTGTAAACTGTCCTTTGTATCGCGTAGCTTTTACCAAATGGTTGTCAATCCAATGGTAATTTCCACCACGTGGTTTTCCAAAAATAATGCCATGGTATTTAAATCCATGTTGCTGAAGCCATTGTTCTGTATAGGCACGGTGTTCCTCTGTACGAGAAGTAAAAAAGAAAATCACATGGCCTTCTTCGTACCATTTATTTAAGGTGCGAAGTGCATCAGGATACACAGCAGCTGTAAGCATTCGCTCGGGCTCTTCGTTTGGAATGTCGTCACAAATCGTGCCGTCAATATCAATCAAATAATTTTTAATTCCTTCAGGTAAAATGGGACTAATGGTGCATCCATCAAGGGCTGCTGCTTGGAGGTTTTTGTCTAAATCTTCTGTTTTCATGTTCGTTTTGTTTCTAAAAAAAATGGGTACACTTTATTAAAAACACCCTTAACCTCACCTATAAGAGAATTTTTATATCTATAACTTCTTGTTTACTATTCTTTTGCCCAATTCAATCGGTCCTGCTGATTGTAGGGCCAAGGCGCAGCATTGTTTTCGATGTTGCTCATCATGGCATTTAAAGATTGCGGAGCGGCACTCTGCTCCATAACCAAATAACGGCGCATATCCATTATGATGGACAATGGGCTAATGTTCACCGGACATTCTTCTACACAGGCATTGCATGACGTACAGGCCCATAATTCTTCAGGCGTAATGTAATCGTGAAGCAATGATTTGTTGTCGGGTACAAACACGCCTTTGTTGGCGTCGATATTTTTTCCTACTTCTTCCAATCGATCCCGCGTATCCATCATGATTTTACGAGGCGATAATTTTTTACCCGTATTGCTAGCCGGACAGGATGAAGTACAACGTCCACATTCGGTGCAGGTATAGGCATTGAGCAACTGCACCCAATTGAGGTCTTGTACATCGCTGGCCCCAAATTTTGAAACAGGTGCATCAGCTGCAGGAGCGGCATACGGATCGGCGTTGGGATCAAGCATCAGTTTCACTTCTTGGGTCACAGAAGCCAAATTGGACAAACGTCCTTTGGCATTCAAATCGGCGAAAAAGGTGTTTGGAAAAGCTAATAATATGTGTAAGTGTTTGGAAAAATAGAGGTAATTTAAAAAACATAAAATACCAATTATGTGTAACCACCAAGCCGAACGTTCGATAAGCACTAGCCACGTTTCATTTAAACCATTAAAAAGGGGAACCAAAAATTGTGACACAGGAAAAGAACCTGCTTGAATATAATGCGATACGCCCAGTTGTTGCAAACGATAATCAGCTGCATTCATGAGCAGAAATAAGCTCATCAAAACCACCTCAAAATACAAGATGTAATTGGCATCGCTTTTGGGCCATCCTTTCAAATCAGACGAAACAAAACGTTGTAAGTGAATCACGTTTCTGCGCACATAAAATACAACAATCGCTACCAATACTAAGGCTGCCAATACTTCAAACGAGCCGATTAAGACATTGTACAACACACCCAATCCTGCAAAAGCCCGGTGCGTGCCAAAAAGCCCGTCGGTAATAATTTCAAGGACTTCAATGTTGATGATGATAAAACCCAAATAGACAATGAGGTGTAAAAAACCGGCAACGGGTCTGCGGACCATTTTGGATTGACCAAAGGCAATCAAACCCATGTTTTTCCAGCGATCAGTTGGGTTGTCAGAACGGTCAATCGGTTGGCCGAGTAAAATATTTCGTCTGATTTTTTTGGCGTTTCGAACAAAAACACCAATTCCTATAGCCAGAACTACGGTAAAAAATAAGGATGAAAGTGTTAACATGGATTTTATTTTTGGATCAACGTATCTGAAACTGGTGTTTTGTATGGCTTTTCTTTTTTACCAAAAAGCGAAACATTTACATAGCGCGTCGGATGCAAGCGCACATCTTGCAACAACAATTCCATTTCTTTGGCTGTTTTTTGCAAATTGTTGTACAGTGCTTCGTCTTTGGCTAATTTGCCCATCGTGCCTTTGCCTTCGTTGAGATTGGTCAACAATACATTTACTTTTTCTAAGCTGCTTTCTAAGGTGCGGACGGTTTTACCCAAATCGGCTTTTTGTAAGGAGTCGGATATTTTGGCAAAATTGCCCGAAGAGGTTTTGATGTCGGCCATTGCCGCATTCATGTTTTTGGCATTGTCGTTGACCAATTTATTGGCAGAAGCCGAGAGCTGGTGCATTTCTTGCATGGTGGCATTCAATTCAGCAATTGAATTTTTAATATCGGCTTTGGCTTTGTCATCTAATACGGAATTCACATTAGTGAGTAAAACGGTAGAACGCTCTAAAAATAATTCTAATTTTTGTTGAATTGGCGCCAATTTTTCAGCCACCAATTCGGTCATGCCTGATTTTACCGTTCCTTTTAATACGTATCCCGAAGGAGCAAGAGTGGTATCATCTGAATTGAGGAGTAACATAATCTGTTTTCCTCCAATAAAACCTGGTTCGTATAAAGAAGCAACTGTTGATTTGGTCACGGGGATATCTGAATCAACCTGAAAACTAACTTCCATTTTACCCGATTGATTGGCCGCCAATTTGATATCCGCGATTTTACCAACGGCTAGACCATTTAGGGTAATCGCTGCTGATTTGGTGAGTCCCTCTACGTTGTCAAAATAAACGCTGTAGGTATTGTAACGACTAAAAATATCTTTTCCTTTTAAATACCCATATCCCCAGATAAGAAGGGAAATTGAGGCAATTACAAGTAAAGCGGTTTTAATTTCTTTAGAATAATTCAAAGTGTGTAATTTAAATGGTAATGGATGCTATATATTTATTTTTTCAAGGCTTCTTGAATACTTACTTTTTTTCCGTTTTTAAGAGCAACAATATAGGCCGAAGTAAATCCTTTGTCTTTGGCTTGCTGCAAGTTACGCTTGGCTTCGGCATAGTCTCCTGTGGTGCCAAAAGAGTACTTGAATACGTTTCCATCCGCAATCATTTCAATGGGTGAAAGTCCATTAAAATTGGCGGAAATGGGCTCTACTTTTTTGGTAACAGCGGCTATTTGAATTTTAAACTCGGCGGCTTTTTTGTCTGTTTTCTTGGGTTCTTCTTTGGTGGGTTCGGCTTTAGGAGCCACTTGCGTAGTGGGAGTATCAGTGGCTGTTTGGGTACTTTCAGCGGCTTTTTGAGAAGGTTTTTCCACATTTACCGACTCGTCTCCTGAACCAAAATATTCTTTTTTAAATTCAACAATTGCATTTGCAATGGCTCTCGCAATATCCTCTTGTCCTTCCTCGGAATCTAGTCTAGCGCCATCTGTTGGGTTTGAAATAAATCCAGTTTCTATCAATACTCTGGGCATATACGCTTTGTGCAAAACCATAAATGGTGCTTGTTTTACGCCCCTGCTTTTGGTGCTTAATTCTAGCACAAACTTATCCTCTAGTTTACTGGCTAAAGCAATACTGTTTTCCAGGTATTCTTCCTGCATAAGGGTTATTCCAAGCATGGATCCTGGATTGTTTGGGTCAAATCCTTGGTATTTTTGTTTGTAGTCTTTCTCTAAGGTAATTACCGAGTTTTCACTTTTAGCTACGGCCAAGTTGGAGGCATTTTTGTTTAAACCCATCACATAGGTTTCGGTTCCTGCCGCTGCTGAATTTTTATTGGCGTTGCAATGGATGGATACAAAAATATTGGCATCCGCCCGATTGGCAATGTTGCTTCGCTCGACCAACTCAATAAAAACATCGGTTTTACGGGTGTAATTCACTTGCATATCCGAACGAGCTTCGAGAATTTTACCCACTTTTAAAACAATGGCTAGAGTGATGTTTTTCTCAATGTGTCCGTTGTACACCGCGCCATAATCATGATCACCGTGTCCGGCATCAAGAGTTACTTTAAACTTGTTTTGGGCAAAGGCGGGATGACAAACAAAAATAAAACAACTCAACAGTAAGAGTAGTAATGGTGTATGTGGTGTTTTATTCATAATTGGTTCGTGTGGCTATGGAATCAATACAATTCCATTAGTCTATTTGTGTTGTAAGAGTATCAGTATTTTCGCGTACTGCTGCTCAAATGACGTGATTATTAATTTGCTAAAGTTTACTTTTGACCAAAAATAATATGTAAGTTTGGCGCGTTAAAAAGTAAGCCTAATTTTTACAAAAATAGTATTTAAACCTTTGCGCACAAACTTATTTCATATCGTTTTATTAGCATTTTTCCTAACAATAGGAAGTCCTAAAATACATGCGCAAGAAATAGGGACAACCGCACAAAAAATCCCCTCAAAAGACACTACCGCTGTTAAACTTAACGAGAAAAGTGTAACTAAAATTGTCGATTCAATTGCTGTAGATTCTGTCAAAACCAAACCGCGTATTTTAGAGAGTAAAGTACACTACAAATCAAGTAATTACGCCAAGCTAGACCAACAAAAAAAAACCATTACTTTGTATGACAAGGCGGAGTTGTATTACAAAGACATTGAACTCAAAGCAGGAATTATTGTATTCAATTACGCCAACAACGAGGTCAATGCGGGAAGATTAAAAGACAGCAGTGGTGTATACACCCAATACCCCAACTTTAAACAGGGAACCAACGATGTAGAACCCGATTCTATTCGGTTTAATTACAAAACCAAAAAAGCGCTCATTTGGAATTCCCGTACCGATCAAAACGAGTTTCGGGTAAAAGCAGATGTATCCAAACGCGTTAACGATTCGGTTTATTTTTTGAAAGGCGCCCGATTTACGACCTCTAAAGACATTGAAGACCCTGAATATTATTTTAGAACGAGCCGAGTAAAATATGTGCCCGGAAAAAAAGTAGTGACGGGACTTACCAATATGGTGATTGCCAATGTACCTACCCCCATTGCCTTGCCGTTTGCCTTTTTTCCAATGACTACGGAGAACCAGTCAGGATTAATTATTCCTACGTTTAACGACACCCGAAACCAAGGCTATTCCTTGCAAAACGGGGGCTACTATTTAGCCTTGGGTAACCATTATGATTTGGCTGTTTTGGGAGATTATTACACCAACGGGAGTTATGCCATGCGTTTTGAATCAAACTATTCTTGGCGATATAAGTTCAGAGGGAATTTTAATGTGCGATTTGAAAACTTAATCAACAGCGAGCGTGGATTTCCCGACTACAACAAAACCAACATCTACAACATCCAATGGTCGCACAGCCAAGATGCAAAATCAAGTCCTAATTCTCGTTTTTCGGCCTCGGTCAACTTAGGTAGTAGTCGTTATTTTCAACAGTCTGCTAGTCAGATTAATGTGGGTTCTAGCTTAAACAATACTATGAACTCTTCGGTATCCTATTCGCGCACCTTTAATTCCGTTCCTCAGGTCAATTTGTCTTTAACCGCTACGCATTCGCAAAACACGCAAACTGAGGTGATAAACATGACTTTGCCTACGCTTCAATTGAGTGTGGATCGCGTGTTTCCATTTGCACCCAAGGAGGGAATCAAAAAAGGTTTTTTTAAGAACATCAACCTCCAATACAATTTGCGTGGTGAAAACAGGATTGCCACCAACGACACTGAATTTTTAAAACCGGAGATGTTTGAAAATTCGAAAAATGGCATGCAACACAGTATTCCTTTGAGTACTAATTTCAAGCTGTTTAAGTATTTTAGTGCCACGACCTCGGTGAATTATGAAGAGATCTGGTACCTCAAAACCATCCGCAAAAACTTTGATGTACTTACAAATAAAGACAGCATAACCGAAGTCAGTAAGTTTGATGCGTTTCGAACCTATTCGTTTTCATCAAGTATAGGAACTACTATATACGGTACGTTTAAATTTGGCGACAATAAAAAAATTCAAGCCATTCGACACGTGATGCGTCCCTCGGTATCCTACAGCTATACGCCCAGTTTTGAACAATATTATGACACCTACGCAGCGGATGCCAGTGGAACTATGGTAAAAGAATACACCCGATTTGAAAACGGTATTTTTGGTGCACCTGGTAGAACCATTGCCAACTCGGTAGGCTTTAGTTTAAGCAACACTTTTGAAGCCAAAGTTACAGACAAAGATTCCACCAAAACAGAGCCCAAGAAGATCATGTTGCTCAATAATTTGAATTTGTCTACCAGTTACAATGCCGCTGCAGACTCATTGGCTTGGGCGCCCATGCGTGTGAGCGGAGGAACCTTATTATTTAAAGACAAAATGAATGTCAATTTTGGGATGACATTAAATCCCTATGCCTTGGATAAGTTTGGAAAAACCATCAACACCTTCAATATTGATAATGGTGGAAGTTTGTTTCGTATGACCAGTGCCAACATGACGCTCAATTATTCGATGACCAGTCGAGACAAAGCCAAAAACAAAAATTCACAAGGGGAACGCAACGGTGGACGCGACGACGATTTGTTTGGATCAAATGCGGATTTTAGTGACCGCAGACAGAGTCAGTTTTCAAATGACGACGAGGAAGAGAGTGAATTTAAAGGATTCTACAATGCCGATTTACCTTGGGACCTCACCTTTGCATACCAACTCACCTATTCCAATATCCGTAGAGAACAAAAAATTTCCGGTAATTCGTTGATGGTTTCGCTCAATACTGATGTGACTCCACGCTGGAAAGTAGGCGTTTCTTCTGGTTATGATTTTGTTCAAAATGGCGTTACGTTTACACAATTTCGTTTTGAACGTGATTTGCTCAGTTGGCGCATGGATTTTAACTGGACTCCTTTTGGACAAAATGCCTATTGGAATTTCTTTATTGGCATCAAATCAGGCGTGTTGAGTGACATCAAATGGGAAAAACGCACCCTACCCGATCGCGTACTACGTTAATCAAATAATAACAATGAAAAAGATCATTCATTCAAGTCAAGCCCCTGCCCCTATTGGTCCTTACAACCAGGCCATCTTAGCCGGCAATATGTTGTATACTTCTGGTCAAATTGCCCTAAACCCTGTCAGCATGGAATTGGTTCTTGACAGTATTGAGGCCGAAACCAAACAGGTTATGGATAATCTTGTGGCTGTACTTGCTGCTGCTGAGATGAGTCTTGAACAGGTTGTAAAATCGACTATATATTTAACCGACATGAACGATTTTGCTCGTGTGAATCAAGTATATGCCAGTTATTTTAACGAAGAAACCGCTCCTGCAAGAGAAACGGTTCAAGTGGTGGCTTTACCCAAACAGGTTCACATCGAAATTGCGATGGTGGCTATCCGGTAAACTATTTATTTATAGAATGGTAGGCGATTAAACCGTCTATAGGTCTGCGCAGCACATTGCCTACGCGAATACCGTGTTTGTTTAATACCATTTCGAGTTCATCTTTCAAGTAAAAAGCTATAGAACCTACAAAGTGAACAGGAACTTCTGTGCAATTATCAAATTGTTTGATGTAATTCTCCACGAAATCTTCCATTTCGGCAAAAATAAAAGCTTTACACAACTCCTCGTCTTTGTGCTTGATTAAAAACTTGGCAAAAGTGGCCAAATACGCATTTGGATTGGGTTCTTTGTACAAATTATTTTTAATGTAATCTGGTTCAAGGTTGTATTCTTTTTCGAAAGCTTTGGCTAAATGAGCCGGCATTTTATTAAAATAATACGCACGCAACAGGTGACGACCAAAACGGTTACCCGAACAATCATCCATTGCGATGTAACCTAAAGATTGCACTTTTTGGTGCAAGACTACGCCGTCAAAATAACTGCAATTTGAACCGGTTCCTAAAATGGAAACAATGGCTTTTTCGTTTTTGGGTGTGGTGGCATATACGGCAGCATAGGTGTCTTCGTGCA